>JBAZNL010000001.1:0-300000 GCA_041649275.1 Candidatus Izemoplasmatales bacterium | reverse complement strand
ATTCTGCGAACGCTCTTCGAATGAACCGCGCCGAACGGAACCGTCCATCGGGAAATCCGGGAACGAATCCCCGCACAGGAGGAACAACATGACTTGGGATCAAGTGAAATTCGTCACCGAACTCATCACCTTCATGATCGTCGCGATCAGCGCCGTGTCCTCGACCGTCCTCTTCTTCAAATCGAAGAACATGATGCGCGAGAAGGAAACCTTCGACTACATCGACGACAAGTTCCTGGACTACATGAAGATGTGCCTCGAACGGCCGAGACTTGACGTGTTCGACATCCCGGACCGGCAACCCGTCGAATTGACCGAAGCGGAAAAGAAACAGGAGAAGATCGCCTTCGCGTCGCTTCTGAACATCTTCGAACGCGTCTACATCTTCTATGTCGATGACAGGAAGCATTGCGACGAGGACCAGCTCGTCGGCTGGACCCGCACGATCCGCACATTCTTCGCCCGCGAGAACTTCCGCCAGACCTGGAAGGAGGACTGGTACGGCTGGGACGCCGGATTCATCTTCTTCATGGACAGGTTCTATCTCGAGGCCGAACACCGGGCAAGACTGCGCGAAGTCAAGACCGTCGAGGATCTTTCCGTCTGGTACGGCGTCTATGAAAAGTGCTTCGAGATCGATTTCAACAACGATACCTTCGAAAAGCTTCGCCGGTTCTTCGACGATCGGGGTCAACACCCCTATCGGTTCGACTTCATCGTCGACGGCGACGATGCGGTCGTCGGCGGGATGCTGACGCAGAGCATCGGGAACGCGGTCGTGATCCTGTATCATTTCCTCAAGGAGGAAGCGCGCGCGAAAGGATTGGGCACGCTCGCGCTGAAGTGCCTTCGCGACCGTTGTACGGAAGACCAGTATCTGCTCGCCGAGGTCGAGAAAAGAAATGCCGCATACAAGCCCTGGTGGCTCAGCCGCATGTTCCTCGAGGTCGACATGGACTACTACGTGCCGAACGTCGATGAAACGACCCGCCGCGAGATCAGTGCGGAACACTGCAACGACCTCGTCATCCAGTATGCCCACCCGGTTTCGCCCCGCGACCTGAGACGTACGCTCAGAACGTATCTGCGCACGTCGTTCCTCCACGATCCGAAGGCGCCGATCCGTCGCATTCTATCGGTTCGGAACAACGACCGGCAGTTACGGAAGATGGGAAGGGCCCTGAAGCTGAAGGGCTGAACGTCTTCGTCCGCTTTCACCCCATCGAAGAAGCGCCGTTCGACCGATATCCCGTCGAACGGCGCCTATTTTTTGCAAATCGCTTTTCACGATTGCCGATTCGTGATATGATGTTAGCGGAAACTAACTAATTTTCACGAGAGGAGATTGAATGAAACCATGGAAAACGTCACGTACAACCGCATGCCGCTGATCGGCGACAAGGCCCCCCAGTTCACCGCCAAGACGACGCAGGGACCGATCAACTTCCCCGATGACTACCAGGGGAAATGGGTCATCCTGTTCTCGCATCCTGCTGACTTCACCCCCGTATGCACCACCGAATTCATGACCTTCGCCAGCATGCAGAACGACTTCAAGGCGCTCAACACCGAGCTCGTCGGACTCTCCGTCGACTCGCTCTACGCCCACATCGCCTGGCTCCGCAAGATCAAGGAGCTCGAATGGAAGAACCTCAAGAACATCGAGGTCACCTTCCCGCTGATCGAGGACATCCGCATGGACGTCGCCAACAAGTACGGCATGATCCAGCCCGGCCAGTCCAACACCCAGGCGGTCCGCGCCGTGTTCGTGATCGACCCCGAGGGGACGATCCGCACGATCCTCTACTACCCGCTCTCCACCGGACGCAACTTCGACGAGATCAAGCGCATCGTCATCGCCCTCCAGAAGGCCGACGCCGACCATGTCGCGACCCCCGCCGACTGGCGTCCCGGCCAGGACACGATCGTGCCGACGGCCGGATCCTGCGGCGTCGCCAAGGAGCGCATGGAATCGAAATCTGCCGACACGTACTGCCTCGACTGGTTCCTCTGCTTCAAGCGCGAGAAGAAGTAGAAAAAGATTGACGGACCACCCCGGCGTTTGGTAGAATGCTCCTGTCTCGAACGGGAGCCGGACCGGGTGCCGGGTCCCTGACGGGACGCATGCCTTGGGCACGCGTCCCTTTTCCTCGGAGGATCCTATGGCTTGGTGGGAAGTGCTTCTGATCGCAATCGGTCTCTCGATGGATGCCTTCGCGGTCGCCGTCTGCAAGGGTGTCGGAATGAAGGCCCATCATGCGCTGACCGGTCTTTCGATCGGACTCTGCTTCGGCGCCTTCCAGTTCCTGATGCCTGTCGGCGGGTATTATCTCGGCACCGCGTTTAGCGACGTCGTCGCCGGCTTCGACCACTGGATCGCCTTCGCGCTGCTTTCCGTCATCGGTGTCAAGATGATCCTCGAAAGCCTGAGACCCGAAACCCAGGCGTGCGACCTCTCGCTGCGGCTCGGCGAGCTGCTGGCGCTCGGCGTCGCGACGTCGATCGACGCCTTCGCCGTCGGACTGTCGTTCTCGTTCGTCGCCGTCGACGTGTGGCTGGCGGCCGGCATCATCGGCCTCGTGACCTTCGTCCTGTCGTTGTCCGGGTTTCTGCTCGGACGGCGGATCGGTTCCTTCGTCCGCCGGCGCGCCGGCGTGATCGGCGGCGCCATCCTGATTTTCATCGGTCTTCGGATCCTGCTCGTCCACCTCGGCATCCTCCGATGAAAAGAATCGTCCGGCCTGGGTGGCCGGACGATTCTTTATCTAGAACCGGAACGTCATCACGACCGGATTGTGGTCGCTGTTGCGGAAGCCGAGGTCGAGGGTCTCGACGGAGAGGATCTCGACGTTCGGGGAGACGATGAAGCCGTCGATCAGGTAGTACTGGTTGTTCGCGGGGTCCTCGAGGTCGAGCGGCCGGTTGAGCAGGCGGCACGTCGGGGTGGTCAGGTCGATCCCGTAATGCCAGCCGTTCTCGGTGAACCAGGCGCCGTCCATCGCGAACGCCTCCCAGTACGACGGGTCTCGCAGCTCGAACAGGTACTGGGTTTCCCCGTCGACCTCGTTCACGGCGGCGGGGAACGTCTGGTTGAAGTCGCCGCCGACGACCACGTAGTTGCCGGCTTCGTACTCGTCGCTCACGACCTGCCGGAGCGCCGCCATCTCCTGAACCCGCATCGTCCCGTCGTCATAGGCGGAGAGATGGACGTTGATCAGGACGAGGAACTGGTCCGATCCTTCGATCGGCGTACGGATCACGGTGATGCAACGCTTGAGGTTGGCGAGCCGCAGCGGCCACGAGAAGGAACCGGGGAGCTGGATCCGTACGGCATCCTGCAGGCGCGTGAATCGCGAGAACGTGGCGATCCCGCTTTCGACCTTCCCCATCATCTGCGAGAGGTCGAACGGGAAGGGGACGAAGAGGCAGCGGTAATTGATGCCGTAGACCGAAGGCCGGGACAGCAGTTCGCCGTAGGTCGTGTACTGCATCGTCTGGTACGATCGGTCGGATCCCTCGTCGACTTCCTGCAGGAAGTAGACGTCGGCCGCGGCATCGACAAGCGTGTCGCCGATGCCGTCGATGTTCGCCTCGACTTCCGCGCGGGAGTCCATGCGGCCCTTGACGCCGCCGTCCATCACGAAGTCCTCGGTCTGCGAGAGCGAGGCGTACCCGAGGTTCCAGGTCATGATCTTGATCGTGACGCCGCTTTCAAGTTCCACCGGATCGACGTTCGATGTCGGCATGTTGCTGACGAGGAGCGATTCGACCGCCGGTGGATTGAACTCGGTCACCTGCAGGGTGACGACGAAGGAGACCGCGGCGAGGACCACGACCACGATCAGAAGCAGAAGGATGCGAAGGATGCGTTTGAACACGGGAACCGACCTCCGTTCATATAATCCTATTATACTACAACGCGCGTTTCGACGCATCCGTCGAAAACGGATGCGTCGAAACCGCCGATTCCTGATATAATGAACGTAAGGGATTTCACAGGGGGGATGTCGATGTCGGAAATGACCGTGTTCCTGTTCGTCGTTTTGCTTGTGCTCGCCGTGCTCGCGCCGGCTTTGTTCATCGTGCTCGAAGTCAAGCGCCGCCATCTCGGAGCGCTCTTCTTCAAGGGGTTCGCCAGCTTCGGCTTCATCCTTCTCGCCGCATCGTCGCTCCTCTTCCGCGGCGCCTCGCCGTCCGAAGGGAATCTGCTGCATGCGGCACTGCTGTTCGCGGGACTCGTCCTCGGACTCATGGGCGATCTCTATCTGGCACTCCGGCCCCTGCGACCGAAGGAAGAGAACGAAAGGATCATTCTCGGCGGCACGATCACGTTCGCCCTCGGGCACCTGTTCTACCTTGCGGCGCTGTTCGTCCGCTACGGCCTGAACGTCTGGGTCTTCGTCGCCGCGATCCTCCTGACGGGGGCGATTTTCGCGGGCGCCAAGGTTCTTCGCATGAACTGGGGCGCGCTCCGGATCCCAAGCCTGGCGTATACCTTCGTCGTCTTCCTGTTCGGCGTGCAGGCGCTGTTCGGCTGGATCGATTCGGGGTCGGGCGCCGACTGGACCCTGGCGCTCGCCGTCGGCGGCATCCTGTTCGCCGTGTCCGACGTGATCCTGTCGCAGATCTACTTCAAGGACAAGGAGACGGCGCCCTATGTCGTCTGGAACCTGACGACGTATTATGGGGCGCAGATCCTGATCGCGCTCTCGCTCATCATGATGGCATGACGACGAAGGCGGTTCCCGGTGGGGAGCCGCCTTCCTTTCATCATGCCCGCTTCAGCGCTTCGTTCCAGAACCGGACGACCTCGGCGTCGAGCTTGACGACCTCGCGATCGTACGTGAGAAGCCCGTTGACTTCGAGTTCGACGTCGGACAGCTGCGTATAGACGGTCGCGCACAGACCCAATCCGACGAGCGGCAGGATCTGTTCCGCGAGCAGCGTCCGGTAGGCGTCGGTGATCGCCGCCGCCGTCGGATACATGCGGTAGCCGAAGGATCCCCGGGGATTCCATACGTGACCTTCCGCGAGGCGGCTGTACCCGCCGAACTCCGAGAGGACGAACGCGCGGCGCGGTTCGGGGCGTGGCGCCTTGGGCGCGAGGATGTAGCGGTGGATCGACTTGAGGTCCCCGCCCTTCTGGTCATACCATCCGGAAGCGTGGTCGACCAACCGGGTCGGATCGAGGGAGCGGACGTAGAGAGCCGTCTTCCGGGCGTCGAACTGACCCCAGGCTTCGTTGAACGGAACCCAGCAGACGATCGAAGGATGGCATGAGAGCCGTCCCACCATCGCCTCGAGGCCTTTCAGGAATCGGGTTCGGCAGGATTCGGACGAACGCCCGAAGCGCGCGTAGCGGCGGTCGCTGATCGGAAGCCGCGGAAAGGCGTAGGGACGGATGGCTCCCAGCCATTTGCCGAGGGCTCCTTCGCCGCCCGACGGCATGTCCTGCCAGACGAGCATCCCGAGCCGGTCGCAGTGCCAGTACCAGCGCCGCGACTCGATCTTGATGTGCTTGCGAAGCATGTTGAAGCCGAGGGCCTTCATCGCGAGGATGTCGTCGACGAGCGCTTGGTCGGTCGGTTGCGTGAGCAGCCCGTCGGGCCAGTAACCCTGGTCGAGAACGCCCGCCTGGAAATAAGGCCGTCCGTTGAGGAGGATGCGCGGAAGTCCCGCGGCGTCATGTCCGAGGGCGATCTTCCGCATCCCGAAATGGCTTCTGACGTGGTCGAGGACGCGGCCGCCGGAAACGACGTCGATTTCGATCTCGTAGAGGAACGGCCGTTCCGGCGACCAGGGGACGAAGTCCGGCATGGCGACGTGCGTGAACTCTCCTTCGGCGAGGTCTGCCGAGACGATCGGACCGTCGCCGCCCCGGATCGAGAGGACGATCCTCGCATCCGACGCGCACGAGAGCTTCGGCAGGATGCCGACTTCGGCATGATCATAGTCCGGACGGATCACGAGGTCCGCGACGCGGACGGCGTTCACGACCTCCATCCAGACGGTCTGCCAGATGCCGGACGTGGCGGTGTACCAGATCCCTCCGGGCTTCAGGACCTGTTTTCCGCGCTCCTGACCGCCGGCGTCCGACGGATCCGAGACGGCGGCGACAAGGACGTTTTCGCCGGGCGCGAGACGATCCGTGACATCGAACGAGAACGGTTCGTAGCCACCGGCGTGGATGCCGAGCGAGCGGCCGTTCAGGAGGACCTCCGTACGATCGTCGACGGCCTCGAAATGGAGGATCAGCCGTTCGTCCCCCGCGAGCGAAGGAGCATCGAACGTGCGGCGGTACCAGAGCGTCTGCCCGGGTTCGAGCGGCCGGCCGACGCCGGACAGGGGGCTTTCGACGCAAAACGGAACGAGGATGTCTCCCTCATACTCCGTCGGTTCGGGACTCCCTTCCGGAACGATGGCATAACGATAGATTCCGTTCAGGTTGATCCATGAAGCGCGTTCCAGCATCGGGTTCGGATAGACGTCGAGGGGGCGATGCCGATCGACGGCATCGGTATAGCGTGATCGGGTCATGCGTTCGTCGTTCATCGGCGCACCTGCCTTCTTCATCGTACTTCGATTATACCATCGTTTGGTCCGCTCCGAGCCGTGCGAATTGTGATCGTTCCGAATGTTTTCCCGGATCGACGAATGTCTCCCGGGTGTATAATGGAGGTCGATGGGAAGTGCATGGCATGGACGGCATCATCTTGCATCAGGAAAACTTCGTGACGGAGTTCAACGGTCGTTCGCGTACGATTCGGGTCATGCTTCCCGAAGGCTACGACGAACGTCCCGACCGGCGCTATCCGGTCCTCTACATGCACGACGGCCAGAACCTCTTCGATCCGTCGGAATACAGCGGCTATTCGTGGGATGTCGGCCGAACCCTGTACCGCATGCAGGCGGCGGGGGAAACCGCCGGACTGATCGTCGTCGGGATCGACAACGGCGGCGAGGACCGCATCAACGAGTACACCCACGCCTACGATCCGCGCGGACTTGGGCGCGTTCGCAGGTATCTTGGAAAGAAGGCGCCGGTCGCCGAGGGAGAGGCGTTCGTCGAATGGATTGCGAAGACGCTGAAGCCGTCGATCGACACGCGTTATCGCACCATGACGGATTCTGCGCACAACGGCATGTGCGGCAGTTCCTGCGGCGGGAACATCACGCTTTTCGCGGCGCTCGCCCACCCGGATGTCTTCGGGGTGTTCGGCGTCATGTCGCCGGCGTTCTGGATCATCGCCGAAGACGCCCTCGCGCGGATCCGCACGGAGGACCTCGCCGGCGTCCGGATCCACGTCGACGTCGGCGGACGCGAAGAGCCCGGCCGCATCGGATCGCTTGCGATCGCGATGCAGGCGCACCGGCTTTGGCGCGCGCTGAGGCGACGGCTGAAGACGGACGCGCTCAATTTCGTCTATGACCCGATCGCCCGCCACACCGAACTGTTCTGGCAAGACCGCTTCCCCGGATTCGTCCGGTGGGCGTTTCCCGATACCACCAACCGTGAAGAGATGTCGAACCGACAAGGAGACCAACGATGAAACTGATGATCTATGTGATGAACGACACGAACCAGCTCGACCCCTTCCTCCATCGCCTGAAGGAGTCCGGCATCCGCGGCGCGACGATCCTGAACAGCACCGGCATGGGTCGCAAGCTCGCCGAGAACGACGACCTCGGCTTCGACCTGTTCGGCTCCCTGCGCGCCTTCCTCGACAACCCTCGCGCCGAGTCGCGCGTGATCATGATGGCGCTCGAGGACGAGCAGGTCGCCGTCGTCGATGCTATCATCGACAAGGTCGTCGGCGACCTGTCGAAACCGAATTCGGGCATCTATTTCGTTCTGCCTATCGAATCCGTCAAAGGCTACAAGAAGTAAGGAAGCGTGATGTGACATGGATTTGAAAGTACTCTTTTTCGTCGCGATCGTTTTGATCGTGGGACTGCTTTTCGGCAAGATCGCGAAGGCGCTCCGGATGCCGAACGTCACCGGATATCTCGTCGGCGGGCTGATCCTCGGACCGAGTCTGTTCGGACTCGTCTTCGGGGACGGACTGATCTCGCAGGAAGCGATCGACGCGCTCGGCATCGTGTCGAACGTGGCGCTCGGGTTCATCGCCTTCTCGATCGGCAACGAGTTGAAGGTGTCCTATTTCAAACGCGTCGGCCCCGGGCCGATCATCATCGCCACGCTCGAGTCGCTGTTCGCGATCCTGTTCGTCCTCGGCGGGCTCGTCCTGTATTTCTGGATTGCCGGCAAACTCGACAACTTCCACATGCGCTTTGCGCTCGTGCTTGCCGCGATCGCCGCGGCGACGGCGCCGGCGGCGACGCTCATGGTCGTCCGCCAGTACAAGGCCAAAGGCCCGCTCACCGAAACGCTGATGAGCGTCGTCGCGCTCGACGACGGCACGGCGATCATGTTCTTCGGCATCTTCGTCGCGATCGCGAACGCCCTTTCGCGCACCGGCACGTCGACTCCGATCATCCTGCAGATTCTCGAACCGATCTGGGAAATCGTCATGTCGCTCGGCATCGGCGGCGCGATCGGTCTCATCGTGGTCTTCGGATGCAAGTGGTTCACCGGACGCGGCAACCGCATCTCGCTTGTCGTCGCGGCGGTGTTCATGACGGTCTACCTCGCCGACCTGGCCGGAGGATCGCCGTTGCTCGCATGCATGGCGATGGGAGGCGTGTTCGCCAACCTGAGCCCCGTCTACGAGACCGTGAACGGACTCATCTATTTCGTGACGCCGCCGATCTTCATCATGTTCTTCGTCCTGAACGGCGCCGACCTCAACCTCTCGGTGCTCTCGCAGATCGGCATCATCGGCGTCATCTACGTTCTCCTGCGCGTCGCCGGCAAGATCTTCGGAGCCTGGTTCGGCGCGAAGATCAGCAAGTCGCCGCCGGTCGTGTCGAAACTGCTCGGTTACGCGCTCGTACCGCAGGCGGGCGTCGCGATCGGCCTCAGCCTCGTCGCGGTCCAGATCCTCGACGCCGAGACCGCCGCGATGATTCGCGCGATCATCCTGTGCGCGACCCTGATCTACGAACTGGTCGGCCCCTTCATCACCAAGATCACCTTGAAGAAAGCCGGCGAAATCACCAAGGAAAGCTGATGCGGACGGGAGAAATCCCGTCCTTTTTTCTGTGTGTTGAATAATCGCGGGGTGTATGTTACAATTTGTATTGCTCGGAGGGATGACCATGATCAAATTCGGCAGAGGCGTTTGCTATTCCGGATACCGCGAGGGGCAGAGCCCCATTACGCGCGTCTATCCAACATATGCGCAGGTCCTTGAGGACCTGACCATCCTGAAACCGCATTTCGACTATCTCCGCATGTACGACGTATCCGAATACGCCCGTACCGTTCTGCGCGTCGTGGAGGAAGAGAAACTGCCCTTCAAGGTGATGATCGGGATCGAACCGAGAGGCGAGATCTCCAATCCGAACTGCCCGTGGGGCGGACTCCACTCCGACGCGGAGATCGAACGGAACAAGATCGAGAACATCCGTCAACTCGACCGGCTCGCCGAACTGGCGAACCGGTACAAGGACATCGTCCTGGCGATCGCCGTCGGCAACGAGAACACGTCCGAATGGCATCCGAACCTGATGGCGTCGGAAACGCTCGCTTCGCATGTCCGCTATCTGCGCACCCTCACCGACGTGCCGATCACGTTCTGCGAGGGCGCCTATGCGTGGCGCACCCGCTGCGCGCCGCTTGCAGCCGAAGTCGACTTCCTTTCGATCCATTCGTACCCGCTATGGCTCCGCAAGCATCTGCCCGAAGCGCTCGCGGTCAACATCCGCGACTTCGAGGAAAACCGGGCCGCCTATCCCGACAAGCAGATCATCTTCACCGAGTTCGGCTGGGCGACCTCCTGCAACGACCAGATGGACAAGGACGACGTCGGCGAGGAGCAGCAGGCCGACTATCTCGCCCAGGTCGAGAAGTGGAGCCGCGAGAACCAGGTCACGATGTTCATCTTCGAAGCCTTCGACGAGCCCTGGAAGGGCGGCGGCGACCCGATCGAACCGGAGAAGCACTGGGGCATCTACAACGTCGACCGCACGCCCAAAGGCTTCATGGCGAAGAAGACGCGGAGATTCTGAGATGGCGCTCGTTCCGATCGGCAGGATCGTCAACACCCACGGCCTCAAGGGCGAGGTCCGCGTCGCGACGTCGACCGATTTCGCGACCGACCGTTACGCCCCGGAAGCCGTCGTGGTCCTCGACGCCCCCGCCGGGCGCGTCGAGCTCGTCGTCCGGAGTTACCGTCCGCATCGCGGCTTCGACCTCGTGACCTTCCGCGGCCACGACACGATCGAATCGGTCCTGCCGTACAAGGGACTCGTCCTGCTCGCCGAGGAGACCGCTCCGGTCGCCCTCGGGACGAACGAGTTCCGCGCGACCGACCTGATCGGCCTTTCGGTCCGGCAAGGCGGCGTCGCCGTCGGCGTCGTCGACGGCATCCGTACGTATCCCCAAGGCGACTACCTCGAGATCAGGAAGAGCGACGGCACCAAGGCGCTCGTCCCGTTTGTGCACGCACTCGTGCCTTCCGTCGACATGGAGACGCGGACCGTGGTCGTCGCGGAAATGGAAGGCCTCCTATGAAGATCACGATTCTCAGCCTGTTCCCCGACATGTTCGCCGGCGTCTTCGGCGAATCGATCCTGAAACGCGCCAGGGAACTGGGCGCCGTCGAGATCGAGATCGTCGATTTCCGCGACTTCGCGACCAACAAGCACCGCCACGTCGACGACTACGCCTTCGGCGGCGGCGCCGGGATGGTATTGTCCGTCGAGCCGATCCACCGCGCCCTCCAGTCGATCGCGGGGATCGAACGGGCCGTCAAGATCCTCCTCACCCCGCAGGGCCGGCCGTTCGACCAGGCCGAGGCGATCCGGCTGTCGAAAGCCGACCACCTCGTGATGATCTGCGGCCATTACGAAGGCTTCGACGAACGCGTACGCAGCCTCGTCGACCTCGAGATCTCGATCGGCGACTACGTCCTCACCGGCGGCGAGATCGCCGCGATGGCGATCGCCGACAGCGTCATCCGACTGTTGCCGGGAGTGCTCGGTTCGCCCGAATCGGCACCGCACGATTCCTTCTACGACGGCCTGCTCGAGCATCCGCAGTATACCCGTCCGGTCGAGTACATGGGGATGCGCGTCCCCGACGTCCTGCTTTCCGGAAACCACGCGGAGATCGACAGATGGCGCCGCGAACAGTCGCTTAAACGTACGATGGAACGCCGTCCCGACCTGCTCAAGAAGCGCTGACGATATCTGTTGATTTGCATGGGTCTTTATGATATAATTACTAACGCTGCCAGAACCAGCATCGCCGCCGTTCCGCCGGAATCCTCCGTGAACCGCGGAAGTCACACATCGAAGGAGTGAAACCCATGTCGCAGCAATTCATCAACAGCGTCACCGAACAGTATCTCAAGACCGATGTCCCGGAGTTCCGTCCGGGAGACACCCTCAAGGTGTACGTCAAGATCAAGGAAGGCTCGAAAGAGCGCATCCAGATGTACGAGGGCCTCTGCATCAAGCGTCAGGGTCAGGGAACCAGCGAGACCTTCTGCGTCCGCAAGATGTCCTTCGGCATCGGCGTCGAACGGACCTTCCCGATCCATTCGCCGATGGTCGAGAAGATCGAGGTCGCCCGCAGGGGTCAGGTCCGCAGAGCCAATCTCGGCTACATCCGCGGCCTTTCCGCCAAAGCGGCCCGTATCAAGGAAAAGCGTTCATAACCGAAGAAAGACGTCCGTGAGGGCGTCTTTTTTTTGGCGATGAAAGAACTATGAAAATTTTTTCATGATTTGACGCAAAGGCATTGAAACCGCTTGCGGTTAATGATAGAATATGGGCGAAAATGAGGAAAGGTTGGTCATTTCCATGAACAAAGCCACGATCTACAACGTAGCCTACGCCGCCAACGTGTCGCTCGCCACCGTTTCCCGGACGCTGAACAATCCGCAGAAGGTGAAACCGGAAACCCGCGATCGCGTCCTCAAGGTGATCAAGGACCTCGGATACAAGCCGAACGCGTTCGCCAAGGGACTGGCCTCGAAGAAGTCGACGACCGTCGCCGTGATCGTTCCGGACATGTCGCGCGCCTCCGTCGCCGAGATGCTGAACGGCATCGCCGTCGAGGCCCGCAAATACAACTATTCGCTCCTCCTCTACGTCATGAAGGACGAGAAGATCGACGAGGCCGAGATGCTGAAGGAAGTCGTCGCCAACCAGGTCGACGGCATCCTCTATCTGAACGACGAGATCAACGAAGCCCAGTATGCGATGCTGAACGTGATCCAGGACGAGTACAAGGTTCCGATCGTGCTCGCGAACACGCTCTATCCGTACGACAACAAACTCGTCACCGTCTGCATCGACTACTTCAAGGCCGCCTACGAGATCACCAGCCGGCTCGTCCAGGAAGGCCGCAGGAACATCTACCTGCTCACGACGGCGCGCAAGTACATGGTGAACGATCTGAAGGAGGAGGGCTACCTGAAGGCGGTCAAGGAGGCGCATCTCACCCCCAACGTGATCCGCACCTCCGGCGACATCTCGATCAACACCGTCCACTTCAACGAACTCTTCAAGACCGACGCGAACGTCGTCGACGGCATCGTCGCGGTCCGCGACTCGATCGCCGTCTCCTTCATCAACACGATGATCGAGAAGGGCAAGCGGATTCCCGAAGACATCAGCGTCTACGGATTCCAGAACACGAAGTACGCCACCCTCTCCCGGCCGAAGCTTTCCTGCGTCGACATCCCGATCAACGAGATCGGGGCGAAGGCGATGGGATTGCTCAAGCGCGAGATCGACGGCGAAGTGAACGAAGTCAAGTTCAACGTCCTGCCGCACAACATCATCACCCGGCAGACGACGAAATAAGACGAGGAACAAGTCCAGTAGCGTTGCGACATCGCTTCAAGAGACCCGGCGGCAGGTGCGAGCCGGGGCGACCGCAATCCGCGAAATACGCTTGGGAGTCTCTGCGAAGCCCGCAGACGGTGAATCCGTTATCTTCCCGAGCGCACTTTCGAGTGAATCAGGGTGGTACCGCGGTTTGTCCAAATCGTCCTTGCATGCAAGGGCGATTTTTATTTCCAAAACACATATGAAACGGGGTTGAAACACATGAAACTGATGGAAGATCTGAAATGGCGGGGACTGGTCTACGACATGACCGATCCCGAACTCGAACAGGTTCTGAACGCGGGCGCATCCACGTTCTATCTCGGCGCGGACCCGACGGCGGACAGCCTGCACGTCGGCCATCTGCTCGCATATCTCGTCGCCAAGCGGCTCGAGAACGCCGGCCACAGTCCGATCCTGGTGATCGGCGGCGGCACGGGTCTGATCGGCGACCCGAGCTTCAAGAACGCCGAACGGCCGTTGCTCACAATCGAGACGTCGCTCAAGAACGCCGCCGGGATCGCATCCCAGGTGCGCCGCCTGCTTCCGCACGCGGTCGTCGTGAACAACTACGACTGGTTGTCTTCGCTGAACGCGATCGAGTTCCTCCGCGACATCGGGAAGAACTTCAACGTCGCCTACATGATGAGCAAGGATTCGGTGAAGTCGCGCATCGAGAGCGGCATATCCTTCACGGAGTTCAGCTACCAGATCATCCAGGCATGGGACTTCGAGCACCTCTTCGCGTCGAAGGACTGCCGGATCCAGATCGGCGGTCAGGACCAGTGGGGCAACATCACCTCCGGCCTCGAGCTGATCCGCAAGGTCCACGGCGCCGACGCCAAGGCGTACGGCTTCACCTTCCCGCTCGTGACGAAGGCCGACGGCACCAAGTTCGGGAAATCCGAATCGGGCGCGGTCTGGCTCGACCCGCTCAAGACGACGCCCTATGAGTTCTACCAGTACTGGATCAACACCGCCGACGACGACGTCGTGATGCGTCTGAAGCAGTTCACGTTCCTCGCGAAGGAAGAGATCGAGGCGTTCGCCGACGAGGTCAGGACCCATCCGGAACGTCGCTCCGCCCAGAAAGCGCTCGCGGGAGAACTCACCGTCCTGGTCCATGGGGAGGACGCCTGGAAGGAAGCGGTCAGGATCTCCGAGGCGCTCTTCTCCGGCGACGTCGAAAGCCTCACCGCCGAGGAGATCGGGATCGGCTTCAAGGACCTTCCCCGGCTCGACGTCACGGCGGATCCGCTCGTCCTCGACGCGCTCGTCTCGACCGGACTCGCAAGCTCGAAGCGCGAGGCGCGCGAACTGGTCGCAAGCGGCGCCGTCACGGTGAACGGGCGCAAGGTCCAGTCGCTCGACGCGACCGTCGCCCGCGCGGACGCGATCGGCGGCCTCTACTCGATCGTCCGCAAGGGCAAGAAGAAATACGTTCTGGTCAGGCATTCATAAAAAAACGGAATCCGTCGAGGATTCCGTTTTTCATGTCCGTTTGCGTTCCTTCTGTTCGACGTGGAGATAGCGCTGAACGTAGATGATCCGGAGGGCGTTCAGGACGCAGAGAAGGGTGACGCCGACGTCGGCGAAGATCGACAGCCACATCCACATCACGCCGAAGGCGGAGAGGGTGAGGAACAGGACCTTGACCGCCAACGAGAAGATGATGTTCTCGGCCGCCGTCAGGCGCGTGCGCAGAGCGATCCGGATCGCCTTGTCGAGGAGACGGACGTCGTTGTTGATGATGATGATGTCGGAGACCTCGATCGCGAGATCGGAAGCCGAACCCATCGAGACGCCGATGTCGGCGTTCCTGAGGAGGGGGGCGTCGTTGATGCCGTCACCGACATAGAGCGAGACGGATTTGGTGCGGATCGCGTTGAAGCGTTCGAGTTTCTGTTCGGGGAGGAGGTCGGCGTAGTACTCGATGCCGCCGAGCTTCATCGCGATGTCGGCCGCGGAGGCCTCGTTGTCGCCCGTCAGCATCACCGTGTCGTAGCGCTTCGTGAACTTGCGCACGGTCTCCATCGAGGTTTCCTTGAGTTCGTCCTTGGCGACGACGTTGCCGAGGTATCTGCCGCCCCGGGCGATGAAGGTGTAGGAGCCGACAGGAAGCTTGTCCGCGGGAAGTTCGATGCCGTTCTGAATCAGAAAGCGACGGCTGCCGGCGAGGACCTGTTCGCCATCGAGCGCGCCGCGGATGCCGAATCCCGGAATCTCCCTCACGTCCGAGAGTTCGTAGACGGGTTTCGTGTAGTAGGCGGCGATCGCCTGCGCGATCGGGTGGTTCGAATACCGTTCGAGGGATGCGGCGAGCCGGAGGGTTTCCTCATCCGTATAACTCGACACGAAGAAGGATCCGTAGGTGAGCGTGCCGGTCTTGTCGAGTGCGATCGTCTTGACGTCGGTCAGGGTATGGAGGAAGGTCGATCCCTTGAAGAGAATCCCGTTCTTCGCCGCGACGCCGATGCCGGCGAAGTAGGAGAGGGGAACCGAGAGGACGAGCGAGCAGGGGCAGGAGATCACGAGGAAGGTCGCGGCGCGGTACAGGTAGCTTTCCTCGAGGTGGGCCGGATCGATGAAGGGACCCGGAGCGAAGAGGAGGCCGTACATCACCATCAGGAAGGCGAGCGCGACGACGATCGGGGTGTAGACGCGCGAGAACTTCGTGATGAACATCTCGGTTCTGGACTTGTTGTTGGTGGAGTTCTCGATCAGGTCGATGATCTTCGCGAGCGTGGAATCGCTGTATTCCTTCTCCGCCCTCATCCGGATCACGTCGCCGACGTTGATGTTCCCGGACAGCAGGGGCGTGCCCGGCTCGACGCGCATCAGCTTGACCTCGCCGGTCAGTTCGGAGGTGTTCATCGAACTCGTGCCTTCCGTGACGATCCCGTCCACAGGGACGCGTTCGCCGTGCTTGACCATTAGGATGTCGCCGACCTTGATCTGAAGCGGGTCGCGAACGACGATGGCGTCGTTCACCACGACGTTGGCATATTCCACCTTGATGTCCATCAGCGCCGTGATCTCGTCCTTCGACCGCATGACGGCGCGGGCCTGAAGCACTTCACCGATCGAGTAGAGGATGATGACGGCGATGCTCTCTTCGTACTTGCCAAGCGCCATGCCGGCGGCGGTGGCGATGAACATGAGCGTGTGCTCGTCGAAGAAACTGTGGTTCTTGAAGCCTTTCAGCATCATCAGGAAGATGCGCGAGACGAGGAACAGGTAGCCGACCGCATAGCCGATGCCGCGGTAGGGATCCTGGATGAGGGGCGCGAAGTTCGTCTTGAAGACGAAGTTGATGTAGTCCGGGAAGCGGAAGAGCGCGAAGACGACCGCGATGATGACCGCTCCGATCAGCGGGAAACGATACTCGTCGACGAAACGCGGTTTCGGCGTTTCGGTGCGACGGTCGAGATAGTGGGTGTCGATGTTGTCCTCGAGGACGTCGACGATGCCCTTGATCTCCTTCAGGGCGACGCTTTCGTCGAACCCGTCCTTGAAGTCGACGAGGAGGATCTGGTTCGTATAGTTGAAGCTTGCGCTGTTGACATACGAAAGACGGCCGACACGGCGTTCGATCTTCGAGATGCAGCTGGCGCAAGTGAGATTCTTCATCACGATCTTCTTTATCATGGTGCCCTCCCGGACGGATCAGTGAATCCGCCGGTCTCCGTTCTTGCATAGTCATTCTTCGATTACTTTCATTATACGAAGAATCGTCCTTTTGTCAATGTATACCGGCATTCCGGGCACTTCCCGGCATCGGATTCACGTCCGCGAATCGGCCTCGCTTGTTGGCAAAACGGGCGCGTTATGGTAGAATGGTATCATTGAGGTGAACGACATGGATTGGCTGAAAATCGCCCTGACCTACGAAAAGGAATACATCGAAAAGACGCAAGCCCTGCTTCGCATCCCCACCGTTCTCGAGAAGTACGAACCGAACAATCTCGACGCGCCCTTCGGACCGGACATCAAACGCGCGCTCGACTTCGTGCTGACCATGGCCGAGATCGACGGTTTCAAGACGAAGAACGTGATGAACCATGCGGCCACATCGAGATCGGCGAAGGCAAGGAGATCGTCGGGATCCTGACGCACATCGACGTCGTTCCGACCGGCGGGAAGTGGGATACCGACCCGTTCGGCGCCGTCGTCAAGGACGGCAAGATCTTCGCCCGTGGAGCGATCGACGACAAGGGACCGACGATGGCCTCCTACATCGCCCTCAAGATGGTCCGCGATCAGGGCATCAGGCTCGACAAGCGGGTTCGTCTGATCATCGGTTGCGACGAGGAGTCGGGGATGCGTTGCATCCGCAAATACAAGGAGTACGAAGATCTGCCGTCCGTCGGATTCTCTCCCGACGCCGAATTCCCGCTGATCTACGCCGAAAAAGGCAACTTCAGCTTCGACGTGACCGGAACGGAGGATGATCCGCTGATCGCCTCGATCGAAGCCGGGGAGCGCTACAACGTCGTTCCCGACGAGTGCGTCGCCGTCCTCAAGAAGGACGTCTCCGGCGCGTTCGCCGCATGGCTCGCGAAGGAAGGCCGACAGGGGAAGGTGGAAGGAAACCGCTATACCGTCTACGGCAAGAACGCCCACGGCGCCTGGCCGATGGCCGGTCTGAACGCGATCTTCCTGATGGCCGACTTCCTCAAGACGGTCTCCGCTTCGCCGTTCGTCCGCTTTCTCGACCGATATCTCACCCACGACCACTTCGGTGCCAAGCTCGGCATCGACACGGTCGATCCGGAGATGAAGGAACTGACGAACAACACCGCCATCGTCCGCTACGCCGACGGCGAGTTCAGGGTCGGATGCAACATCCGTTTCCCGCGGAACTTCGAGTTTGCGAAGAAGACCGCGAGGATCAAGGAAGCGGCGGAGTCCTTCGGATTCGTCTATCGCCCGCTGCACAAATCCGAACCCCACTACGTCTCCCCGTCCGACCCGCTCATCAAGACGCTGGAAGCCGCCTACCGCAAGTACACCGGCGACACGACGAATCCGATCTTCACGATCGGCGGCGGTACCTACGCCCGTGAATTGCAGAAGGGGGTCGCCTTCGGTCCGTGCATGCCCGGCGACATCGAGATGGCCCACCAGCCGAACGAGTACGTGATCATCCGCGACATGCTCCTCGCCGCCGCGATCTACGCCGAAAGCATCGAGCGGCTCGCCGGCGCTTCCATCTAGGATGCGGCTCAGGAAGGTTCGGGACGCGGCCGAGCGGCTCGCCCGCCATCCCGAGATCATGGTTTCCGTTCCCGTGTCCCATCGCGGCGTCTGGAACGCTCTCTTTCCCGATCGCTCGCGGCCGATCCGGCTCGAAATCGGCATCGGCAAGGGACGGTTTCTGATCGACGTCGCAAAACGGCATCCCGACGTCAACTTCATCGGCATCGAGAAGTTCGATTCGGTGATCTTGCGTGCGATGGAGAAACTGGTGGAGGAACCGCTCGCCAACGTCCGGCTCGTCCATATGGATGCCGCCGACCTCCCGCTCGTCTTCGCCCCGGGAGAAATCGACCTGCTCTACCTGAACTTCTCCGATCCGTGGCCGAAAACATACCAGGCGAAACGGCGGCTGACCAGTCCGCTGTTCCTCGCCCGCTACGAAGCGGTCATGAAACCGCGCGCGGCCGTTTTGTACAAGACCGATAATTTCGCCTTTTTCCGCTACACCATGACGACGCTCGTCGACACGGGATGGACCATCGACCGGATTTCGCTCGACCTGCACGCGGAAGCGCACGAAGACAACGTCGAGACCGAGTTCGAGAGCCGTTTCGTCCAGCTCGGGCAGCCGATCTACCACATCGCATTCCATCTAGGAGGGGGATTTCCATGTTGAAGCCGCATTATCGCGAACTCGTCGAACTGCCGGGCGTGTCCGCCCATGAAAAGGTCGTTCGCGCCCATGTCAGGGCGCTCATCGAACCACTGGCGGAAGAAATCTACCAGGACAAGCTCGGATCGATCTTCGCCGGCGTCAACCTCGCCGCGAAGGGCCCGAAGGTCATGATCGCCGGGCACATGGACGAGGTCGGGGCGATGGTTTCGGGAATCACCGACAAAGGGTACGTCAGACTCATCCCGATCGGTTCGATCAGCGCGCCGATCATGCTCTCGCAACATCTCGACGTCGTCCTCGACGACGGCTCGTTCGTGCCCGGCGTCATCGGCGCGAAACCGCCGCATCTGCTCCGCGACGGCACCTCGAAGCAGGTGACCGACTTCGATGACTTCGTCCTCGACATCGGCGCGGACTCGAAGGAACACGCGAAGCAACTCGGCGTCAAGATCGGCCAACAGGTCGTTCCGCACAACAACTATACCGTCACGAAGGACGGAAAGAAGATCTTCTCGAAAGCCTGGGACGACCGCTTCGGCACCGCGATGGCGATCGACATCCTCCAGTCCGTCGATCCGAAGGCGCTTCCGTGCCGTCTCTATTGCGGTGCCAACGTCCAGGAGGAAGTCGGCCTGCGCGGCGCCCAGACGTCCTCCTTCATGATCAAGCCCGACATCTTCATCGCCGTCGACTGCTCGCCCTGTGCCGACACCTTCGAGGAATCCGAAGTCGGCGGGATGCTCGGCGGCGGCTTCATGATCCGTTTCTACGATCCGCGCTGCATCATGCATCAGGGCATGCGCAAGTTCGTCGAGGAGACGGCGACGAAGCACGGCGTCAAGTACCAGTACTACAAGTCGCTCGGCGGGACCGACGCGGCCCAGGTGCAGTTGTCCGAGGACGGCGTCCTGGTCTGCACCATCGGCATGCCGGCGCGCTACATCCATTCGACCACCTCGATGATCCACCTCGACGACTACGAAGCCGTCAAGGCGGTCATTCTGGCGATGCTTCAGGAACTCGACGACGCCAAGATCGCCGAAATCAAGGCGAACGTCTGAACGGAATCACAATGCGAATCCGACTTACGGGACCGCGGAAAGCGGCCTAAAAAGGAGAGAAGAACATGCAAACGAACGTGGTTAGAAGCAACAAGGAACGCATCCGGGAACTGACGCTGCTCGCGATCTTCATCGCCATCATCGCCGTCCTCGGACTGGTCCCGTCCTTCGGACTGGGATCGTCGTCGCTCGGGTTCATCCGCATCGCCCCGAACATCGAGGCGACCATCATCCACATCCCCGTCCTGATCGGCGGGGCGCTGCTCGGACGCAAGATGTCGATCTATCTCGGCCTCGCGTTCGGCGTCGTCTCGCTCATCGCCGCCTTCATCTATTCCAGCCCGCTGTTCGTCTACCCGTGGGTGTCGGTCCTGCCGCGTCTGGCGTTCGGGTTTCTGATCTATGACGTCACGCGGTTTTTCCTCCGCATCATCAAGAACAGGCATCTTGCCTATGGCGTCAGTTTCCTCGTGCTGACCGTCATCCACACCCTTCTGGTGCTTTCGATGCTCTGGACCTCGTTCGCCATTTATATGGATATGGGGCTGTTCGAATCGTTCCTTCCCTATCTCGCATGGCTCGTCTACGTGCTCGTTCCGGTATCCGCCGCGATCGAGGCCGGGATCGCAGCCGTCGTCGGCGCCGTCGTCGCGGTCCGTCTGAGGGCCTATCTCGACAACCGCGCCGAAGAGTCTCCGGAGGACTGACATGCTCGTCCTGATCGACATCGGGAACACCACCGTCGGGATCGGCCTGTCGCGCAATCACCTCACGCTCGACGACAAGGTCTACAAGGTCAACACCGAGAAGAACAAATCGAGCGACGAATACGCCGTGACGCTGAACATCCTGTTCAAGGACCTGCCCGTCACGAATGTGATCGTCTCCTCCGTCGTTCCCGAACTGAACGACGTCTTTCGCGATTACTTTCAGGACTGGTTCGAGGTCACCCCGCTCTTCCTCGGCCAGGGTCTCAAGACGGGCATCAAGGTGCTTTCCGACAATCCCCGCGAGGTCGGTTCGGACCTGATCGCCAACGTCGTCGCAGCGACCGAGCTCTACGCCAAGACCTGTCTCGTCGTCGATCTCGGAACCGCCACCACCTTCACCTACGTCGAGAACATGGGGCTCAAGGGCGTCATCATCACCCCCGGTCTGTCGACCAGCCGGAACGCCCTGATCTCGAAGACCTCGCTGTTGCCTCAGGTCGAGATCGACCTGCCCAACAAGCTGATCGGGACGACCTCGACGGAAAGCATCAAGTCGGGGCTGGTGTACGGTCACGCCTCGATGATCGACGGCATGATCGGACGTGTCAAGAAGCATCTCGGCAACCCCGATCTCAAGGTCATCCTGACCGGCGGCCACGCCCGTCTGATCCACCCCCTCTGCGAACAGCCGATGGTCTGCGACGAACGGCTGATCCTCAAGGGACTCCTCCTGATCCACCAGAAGAACGCGCAGAAGCCCGCCCGGGCGGAATGACCCACGAGGTGCGATGATGAAGAAGCTGCTCCTGATCGACGGCAACAACCTCCTCTTCCGTTCCTACTTCGCGACCGCCGCGATGGGGAACCTGATGAAGAACAGCCAGGGCGTCTATACGAACGCCGTTTTCGGCTTCGCCTCGACCATGCAGCAGCTCCTGAAGACGGATTTCACCCATATCCTCGTCGCCTGGGACCCGAAGGGACCGACCCATCGCCACCTCGAATTCTCCGAATACAAGGGAACCCGCCCCGACGTTCCCGAGGAACTGATCTCGCAGATGCCGCTCGTACGCGAATACCTCGACGCCGTCGGCGTGCCGCGCTACGAACAGGACCTCTATGAGGCCGACGACATCATCGGCTACTGCGCCACCCATTATCGAGGCGAGTTCGACGCGATCGAGATCTACTCGAACGACCACGACCTGATGCAGTTGCTTTCCGACAACGTGTCGCAGATCGTCTCGAAGAAGGGACTGACCGAAGTCGAGGTCTTCACCCCGTCCTCGATGAAGGAGAAACTCGGCATCGGCCCTTCGCAGATTCCCGACTACAAGGGCATGGTCGGCGACGCGAGCGACAACATTCCCGGCATCCCGGGCGTCGGCGACAAGACCGCCGTCAAACTACTGAATGAGTACGGAACCCTCGAGAACGTCCTCGACAAGGTCGACGGCATCTCCGGAAAACTGAAGGAGAAGATTGCGGCGAACGTCGAGGTGGCGCGCTTTTCCAAGCGGCTGGCGACGATCGTCACCGAATTTTCGAACTCCTTGTCGTCGTCGAAGCTCGAATACCGCGGCGGCGATCCCGAACGGATCCGCGACTTCATGCGACGGATGGAATTCCACTCGCTTCTGAAGAAGATCGAGATCGAACGTCCGAAATCCGCGGCCGCCGCGGCACCCTACCGGCTCCTGTCGGCCGACGAGCTCGAACCCGTCCTCTCCGGAGGGGCGGCCGTCTGCATCGAGCTCTTCGGCGCCAACTATCACGCCGCCAGGATCCTCGGATTCGGCATCGCCAACGAATCCGGCGCTTATTTCGTGGATTTCGAGACGTTCAGAAACGCCCCCGCCCTGATCCGCTGGATGGGCGATCCGGCCGTTTCGAAGGACACGTACGATCTGAAGCAGATGAAGGTCGCGCTCAAGTGGGCGGGATACGAGACCGCCGGATTCCGTTTCGACCTGATGCTTGCGAGCTATCTCACCAATCCCAACCTCACCCGCGACGACTTCCGTTCCGTCGTCGCCCACTTCGGCTGTGATGCCGTCGCGTACGACGAGGAGGTCTTCGGCCGCGGCGCCAAGTACGCCCTCCCGGACGACCCAGGGCTCTATCGGCGTCATGCCGCCGACAAGGCGGTCGCGGTCCGTTCGCTGAAGGCGAAGATCCTCGCCGTCAATGCCGAGTATGGGCAGACCGACCTGCTCGAGAAGATCGAGATCCCGCTCGCGGAGACGCTCGCGGAGATGGAATACGCCGGCATCCGGATCGACGAACGCGCGCTCGAAGCGTTCGGCGCCGATCTTTCCGCACGCGCCTCGACCCTCGAGAAGGAGATCTATGCCCTCGCCGGCGAGGAGTTCAACATCCAGAGTCCGAAACAGCTCGGGACGATCCTGTTCGAGAAGCTGCAGCTGCCCTACTACAAGAAGACGAAATCCGGTTATTCGACCGATTCGTCGGTCCTCGACCAGCTCGCCGGCTTCCACCCGATCGTCGACAAGATCACCGAATTCCGCTCGGCGACGAAACTGCACTCGACCTACTACGAGGGACTGAAGGCGGCGATCGCGGTCAAGAACGACGGCCGCGTCCACACCATCTACAAGCAGACCCTGACGCAGACGGGCAGACTCTCGTCGATCGAGCCGAACCTGCAGAACATCCCGGTCCGGACCGAGGAGGGCAAGGAGCTCCGCCGCGTCTTCATTCCGTCCGATTCCGAGCATCTGCTCTTTTCCTGCGACTACTCGCAGATCGAACTCCGCATCCTCGCCGAGATGGCGGGGGTGAAGAGCCTGATCGAGGCGTTCTGCCGCGGCGAGGACATCCATGCCCATACCGCCCGCCTCGTCTTCAGCAAGGCCGAGGTCACCGCCGACGAACGCCGTCAGGCGAAGGCGGTCAACTTCGGCCTCATCTACGGGAAAACCGCATGGGGTCTCGCCGAGGATCTGAAGATCTCGCCGAAGCAGGCCGAGACCTTCATCGCCGACTACTTCGCCAAGCTTTCCGAGATTCGCACCTTCATGGACGCCTCGATCGCCGACGCGAAGACCAAGGGATACGTCACGACCCTGTTCCACCGCCGCCGCTACATCCCCGAGGCGACCGCCGACAACTACATGGTCCGCGAGGTCGGGAAGCGGATGGCGATGAACGCGCCGATCCAGGGCACCGCCGCCGACATCCTCAAGATCGCGATGGTGCGGATCAGGGACGAGTTCGCAAGCCGCGGGCTCAAGGCCCGGATCATCCTCCAGATCCATGACGAACTCGTTTTCGACGTACCGGTTTCCGAACGCGCGACCGTTGCCGAAGTCGTCGTCGCCGCGATGGAGCACGCCGTGCCCTTCGCCGTCCCGCTCAAGGTCGAGGGCGATTTCGGCACGAACCTGTACGAGGTGAAGTGAGATGCCCGAACTGCCCGAAGTGGAAACCATCAAAAGAACCCTCGCGCCGGCCCTCGTCGGCCGCACGATCGCGTCCGTCACCGTCCGCTGCGACCGGATCGTCCACGGGGCGACGCCCGCCGAGTTCGCCGCCCGCCTGCAGGGGCAGACGGTGCGCGCGCTCGGCCGGTTCGGCAAATATCTCTTCTTCACGCTCGACGACATCACCCTCGTTTCGCATCTCCGGATGGAGGGAAAATACTTCCTGAAACCGGCTGCGGATCCATATGAGAAGCACGAGCACGTCGTCTTCGACTTCACCGACGGCGGTTCGCTCCGCTACCACGATACCCGGAAGTTCGGGACGATGGAAATCGTTCCGAAGGGAACAGAGAAACACCTGAGGGCGATCGAGGCCATGGGCCCGGAACCCGCCTCCCCCGCCTTCTCGGGCGCATACCTCGCCCGCAAGGGCGGTGCTTCCGCCCGTCCCGTCAAGTCGTTTCTGCTCGACCAGCGGATCGTTTCCGGACTCGGGAACATCTACGTCGACGAAACCCTCGGTCGTTCGCGAATCCACCCCGAGACGCTCGCCAGGCATCTGATCAGGTCCGAATGGAACGCCGTCGCCGCCGCCGCGAAGGCGGTCGTCGCCCAGGCCGTCGAAGACGGCGGAACGACGATTCGAAGCTACGTCTCGAGTCTCGGCGTCACCGGTCGGTTCCAGACCGAGTTGGTCGTCCACATGCGCAAAGGCCTTCCCTGTCACGCGTGCGGAACCCCGATCGTGAAGACCGTCGTCGGCGGCCGCGGCACCTACCTCTGTCCGCGCTGTCAGGTCGTCAAGCCCGGCAAGGGCCTTGTCGTCGGCCTTACGGGCGGGATCGCCTCGGGCAAGTCGACCGTCGGGCGTCTCTTTCGGAAAGCGGGAATCGCCGTCCTCGACGCCGACGTCGTCTACAAAGACCTGTCCAAACCTGGAAATGTATTGTATAATGACATCATCGGCGCATTCGGCGAAGGAATCCTCGCCGCGGACGGATCGATCGACCGGGCGAAGCTCGGCGCGGTCGTCTTCGCCGATGCCGCGGCGCGCGAACGCCTGAACGCGCTCTCCCATCCGGCGGTGCGGACCGCCATGCTCGCATGGATCGACGCGCGCAAGGCCGGGGGCGACGAGATCATCGTCGCCAGCGTCCCGCTCCTCTTCGAGGCCGGGTTCGACTCCTTCTGCGACGTCACCGTCGCCGTCTGGTGCCCGCCGCGGATCCAGCTCGAACGCCTCATGAAACGAAACGGTCTTTCCCGTGCCGACGCGCTTCGCCGCATCGGTGC
This sequence comes from Candidatus Izemoplasmatales bacterium, assembly GCA_041649275.1. Lineage (NCBI taxonomy): Bacteria > Bacillati > Mycoplasmatota > Mollicutes > Candidatus Izemoplasmatales > Candidatus Izemoplasmatales bacterium. The sequence goes on along the minus strand of JBAZNL010000001.1, from coordinate 274,658 downwards.
GCAGATGCCCCTCAAGCAGAAAAGCCTAAGGGCGACGCATACGATCGACAACGCGGACGGACGCAAGGCCCTCGCCGAGTCGTTCACGACGACGCTCGCGCTCATAAGGAGTTGAAACCATGTCCCTCGCCAGCTTTTTCTCATCCACCTGCGAAACGCGCGAGCTCCACGCCGACGCCCAGCTTCGCACCCGCTACTACCGCAATTCCTTCAAGGACGTCGTGGCGGCGTTCGAGCGGATCGCCCAGGAGGAGCAGTACGACCTCCGCGACGTGAACCAGACGCACGGCGAGATCTATCTGCTCGCCAACGGGTTCGACGTGATCGCGACGGTCTCGCAGATCACGCCGATCGAGTCGGGGATCGACTTCAAGATCAACTACTTCGGATTCGCGGGGTTCGGTCGACCGAAGGCGAAGGCCGTCGCGCTCTACAAGAAACTCGACTCGTTCCTGAAGTTCAAGGGCGTCGCGCTCCACCCCTGAGGCCATGATGGAACGCGTCCGGAGAAACGACCTGTTCTTCGTCCATGCCAGGACGATGCTCTCGACTGCCGACTTTCAGACGCTTTCGCTCTTCTACCAGCCGCTCGTCGGCGTTTCGGCGTTCTCCCTCTATCTGACGCTGTTCTCGCTTCTGAACCGGTCGACGCTGGTAAGCGAGAAGTACCTCCACGCCGACCTCGAAAGCATCCTCGACGTCAAACTCGAGACGCTCGAGGAGGCGCGGTTCAGACTCGAAGCCGTCGGGCTTCTGACGACCGCCTTCAAGAGCGACTGCTTCCTTTATGAACTCGCCCTGCCGATGACGCCGTCGAGTTTCGTGAACGACGGCGTCCTCGGGCAGTACCTCCGCGGCGCCATTACCGAGGAACGATACACCCGGATCGTCAAGCTCTTCAAGACCGCCAAGGTGACGCGCGACGGGTACGTCGACGTCACGAAGGCGTTCGACGAGGTCTTCCCGGCGCTGCCTGCCGAGGACGGCGCATCGGAAGAGGATCTTCCCGGACGGGTGCGCTCGAAGTCGGTCAGAATCCGCCATTCGACCTTCGATTTCCGGCTCTTTGCCGAGAGCATGAACCCCGAGTTCTTCGATCCCGCGCAGCTCACGGACGTCGTCCGCGACAAGATCGACAACCTCGCATACGTCTACGGACTCGACGAGCTGGCGATGAAGGACGTCTGGGTCAAGGCCGTCGACAAGACCAAACCGGTCGATTTCGCCAAGCTCGCCTCCTATGCGCGCGACGCCTACAAGCTGTCCGCGCGGACCTCCCCGGAACCGATCGAAGCGGAGGCGGCGCCGACGCATCCCGTCGAGACCGGCGATCCCGTGGTCTATTTCAGTGCCGTGAGCCCGAAGGAACTGCTCGGCACGATGTCGGGCGGAAAGGTCGCAATCGCCGATCTTCGGATCGTCGAGCGGCTCCTGAACGAGATCGGACTCGACAAGGGCGTCGTCAACGTGATGCTCGCGTACGTGCTCAAGAACAACCACGGCGACATGCCCTCCTACGAATACTTCGAGAAGATCGGCCTTTCCTGGAAGCGCAACCGCGTCGATTCGGTCGGCGTCGCCGTCGACTATGTGACGCACCTCAACGCCGAATACGAGAAGAAGCAGGAAACCGGCGCCGCCCGCAGGGCGGGTCGCTACGGCAAGGACGAGAAGCCGGACGTCAAGATCGACTGGCTCGACGAGTACATGAAATCCATCCAGTGAGGAGGATCCCGCGATGAAGAAACTGAATGAATTCCTGGGCGGCATCGCGCCCCCGGCGGGGGCCGACGATACGATCGACCGTCTGCTCGAGGACCCGGTGATCAACGCCTTCGTGTTGAAGAACGACCTGACCCACGACCAGATCGTGCGCGGGATCAACGACATCCTCGTCTTCAAGGAGGCGAAGGACGTCTGCGCCGTCTGTCGCGGCCTCTACGAGTGCAAGCTGGCGACCGAGGGGATGACGCCGATGCTCTCGCTCTACGGCAGGGAGATCCAGATCGCCTACGGGAAGTGCCGCTACAACGCTTCCGACCCGGCGGCCGAGCGGATCGACGCCCTGTACGTGCCGCGCAAGGTCTTTGCGGCCGACATCACCGATTTCGACATGCTCGGCACGGCTCGCAAGGAAGTTCACAAGTACATGGTCGACTTCCTCAACCGCTACACGCGCAAGAACCCGATGAAGGGGATGTTCCTGTCGGGTCTGTTCGGCAGCGGGAAGACCTACATCCTCGCCTGCATGGCCAACGAACTCGCCAAGAAGGGCTACCGGAGCGTCTTCGTCTATTATCCCGACCTGGTGCGCGAACTGAAATCGTCGATCGGCGAGGGCGGGCTCGAGGAACGGATCCGTCAGCTCAAGACCGTCGACGCACTCTTCCTCGACGACATCGGCGGTGAGACCGTCTCGCCGTTCATCCGCGACGAGGTCCTGGGACCGATCCTGCAGCATCGCGTCCTCGACGAACTCCCGACGTTCTTCTCCTCGAACCTGAAGATGCGGTCGCTGATCGAGGCGATGATGATGAATACCGGCGACGTCGAACGTTCGAAGGCGGTCCGCATCTACGAACGGATCCGCGAACTCGCGGTCGAATTCGAATTGACGGAAAAACCGGCGCGCCGCGCTTGACATCGCGGCGACATGGTATATAATAAGTTGTAAGAAAGCGCCCATCAGGCAATGAAGGGGACAACATCCCGGCGGGATGCACAAGCGAGGACGGAACCGGTGGAAGCCGTCTTGCCAAACGCCAGGGATTACCGCCTCCGAGCCGGTCTTCGAAAAGACCCGCGGCCCGCGTTATCGGCCAAGAGCGCCGGACTCGTTCCGGAATCAAGGTGGCACCACGGTCGTCAGATCGCCCTTCGTCAGAGGGGCGGTTTTTATTTTCCAAGGAGGTTTCATCATGATCAACATCGTGTTTCCCGACGGCTCCTCGCGTTCGTACGAAGCACCGGTCTCCGGACTGGCGATCGCGCAGTCGCTGTCCCCGTCCCTCGCCAAGAAGTGCGTCGCCGTCAAGGTCGACGGCGAACTCCTCGACCTGAACCGACCGATCGTTCGCGACGCGGCGGTCGTGCTCGTCACCGAGAGCGATCCCGAAGCGCTCGAGATCCTGCGCCATTCCGCCGCCCACCTGCTCGCCGAGGCGGTCCGCAAGATTAATCCGGACGCCAAGTTCGGCGTCGGCCCCGCGATCGAGGAGGGATTCTACTACGACATCGATCTCGGCGAGGCCGTCCTCACCGAGAGCGACCTTCCGAAGATCGAGGCGGCGATGCAGAAGCTCGCGGCCGAGAACAAGCCGGTCGTCCGCCGCGAGGTCTCGAAGGCCGAGGCGCTCGCCCTCTTCGCGGCCGACCCCTACAAGACCGAGCTCATCTCCGCCCTGCCCGAGGGCGAGGTCATCACGATCTACACGCAGGGCGACTTCACCGACCTCTGCCGCGGCCCGCACCTGCCGAGCGCGAAATGGCTCCGCCACTTCAAGCTGACGAGCCTCGCCGGCGCCTACTGGCGCGGCGATTCGAAGAACAAGCAGCTCACGCGCGTCTACGGCACCGCTTTCTACGGCGAGAAGGAACTGGCCGACTTTCTCTTCATGGTCGAGGAACGCAAGAAGCGCGACCATCGCAAGCTCGGCAAGGAGCTCGACCTGTTCATGCTTTCCGAATACGGTCCCGGCTTCCCGTTCTGGCTGCCGAAGGGCATGATCGTGCGTCGGGAGCTCGAGAACTTCTGGTACAAGGTCCACCTCAAGGAAGGATACCAGCTGATTCAGACGCCGATCATGCTGAACAAGGACCTGTGGGTCATCTCCGGCCACTGGATGAACTATCGCGAGAACATGTACACGTCGTCGATCGACGACATGGAGTTCGCGATCAAGCCGATGAACTGCCCCGGCGGGATGCTCGTGTACAAGCGCGACATCCATTCCTATAAGGATTTCCCGCTCAAGGTCGGAGAACTCGGGCTGGTTCACCGTCATGAGGCCTCGGGTGCCCTCAACGGGCTCTTCCGGGTCCGCAACTTCACCCAGGACGACGCCCACATCTTCATGACCGAGGACATGATCGTCCATGAAATCCAGGAACTGGTCCGGCTCTATGAGTACATGTACTCCGTCTTCGGACTCTCCTACCACATCGAGCTCTCCACCCGTCCGCTCGAGAAGTACATCGGCGACATCGCCACCTGGGATCGCGCCGAGAAGGCCCTCGCCGACGCCCTGAACGCGATCGGAAAGCCCTTCAAGATCAATCCCGGCGACGGCGCCTTCTACGGCCCGAAGCTCGACTTCAAGCTGCGCGACTCGATGAACCGCATCTGGCAGTGCGGCACGATCCAGCTCGACATGAACCTCCCGGAACGGTTCGATCTCACCTACATCGACCAAAACGGCGAGAAGAAGCGGCCGGTCATGCTCCACCGCGCCCTGTTCGGGTCAATCGAACGCTTCATCGGCATCCTGATCGAACACTACGCCGGCGCCTTCCCGACCTGGCTCGCCCCCGTGCAGGTCAAGGTCATCCCCGTGAACAACGCCTTCCACGCCGACTACGGCAAGGAGGTCTTCCGCCGTCTCGTCGACAACGACCTGCGCGCCGAGATCGACGATCGCGAAGAAAAACTCGGATACAAGATCCGCGAGGCGCAGACCCAGAAGGTCCCGTTCCAGCTCGTCCTCGGCGACAAGGAGGTCGCGGACCGGACCGTCACCTATCGCCGTTACGGCGAACAGGAACAGACGACCCTTCCGCTCGATGCATTCATCGCGCTCGTCAAGTCGGAGAAGCCGAAAAGCAAGTGAAAACCAGGAGGGAGCGGCGACGCTCCCTCTTTCCTTTTTCTTTCTGGTATGGTTGAATGATCATCATGTGGGTATTCCAATATGACCAGAAAACGTATATAATCATGGTACGGAAGACATCGATCGGAGGCTCATCATGAACGAACGTTACGAACTGAACAAGCAGCTGGCCCAGATGCTCAAGGGCGGCGTCATCATGGACGTCACCACCGCCGAACAGGCCCGGATCGCCGAAGCGGCCGGCGCCTGCGCCGTGATGGCGCTCGAACGCATTCCGGCCGACATCCGCGCCGCCGGCGGGGTGTCGCGCATGAGCGATCCCAAGCTGATCAAGGAAATCCAGGCGGCCGTTTCGATCCCGGTGATGGCGAAGGTCCGCATCGGCCATTTCGTCGAAGCCCAGATCCTCGAGGCGCTCGAGATCGACTACATCGACGAGAGCGAGGTGCTCTCGCCCGCGGACGACAAGTTCCACATCGACAAGACGAAGTTCAACGTCCCGTTCGTCTGCGGCTGCCGCGACCTCGGCGAAGCGCTCCGCCGCATTCAGGAGGGAGCATCGATGCTCCGTACGAAGGGCGAACCGGGCACCGGCGACATCGTTCAGGCGGTCCGCCACATGCGGCTCATCCAAAGCGAGATCCGGAGGTTGCTGTCGATGCGCGAGGACGAACTCTACCAGGCCGCGAAGGAATGGATGGTTCCGTACGAACTCGTGAAGCGTGTCCACGACGACGGGAAGCTCCCGGTCGTGAACTTCGCCGCCGGCGGTGTCGCCACGCCCGCCGACGCGGCGCTGATGATGCAGCTCGGTGCCGAAGGCGTGTTCGTCGGTTCCGGCATCTTCAAGTCCGGCAATCCGGCGAAACGCGCGGCGGCGATCGTCAAGGCCGTCACGAACTACAACGACTCCAAGGTTCTGGCCGCGGTCTCCGAGGATCTCGGCGGCGCGATGGTCGGCATCAACGAGGGCGAAATCGACCTTCTGATGGCGGAGCGGGGTAAATAAGGCCCATGCTGATCGGCATTTTGGCGCTCCAGGGCGCCTTTCTCGAGCATGCGCAGATGCTCGACCGCCTTGAAGTGGAGCATTTCGAAATCCGCAACTTGAAGGACCTGAGGCCGATGGACGGTCTGATCCTACCCGGCGGCGAATCGACGACGATGGGCAAACTGCTGCGTGAAGAGGGGCTGTTCGAACCGCTCCGCGATCTGATCGCGGGCGGGCTCCCGACCTTCGGGACATGCGCCGGCCTGATCCTGCTCGCGAAGAAGATCGACAACGACGCCCGCGCCCATTTCGCGACGATGGACGTGACGATCGTCCGCAACGCCTACGGACGCCAGCTCGGAAGTTTCAAGACGGTCGACACGATGGCGGAGGTCGGGACGATCCCGATGGTGTTCATCCGCGCCCCCTATGTTGAAGAGTTCGACGGCGGTACGCGCGTTCTCGCACGTGTGGACGGAAAGATCGTCGCCGTCCGCGAAGGTGTCCAGCTGGGTACGGCATTCCATCCGGAGTTGACCGACGACCCCTCCGTGCATCGCTATTTTCTGGATATGGTCCACCAATCCGCACACTAAAAAAACAGCATCCCTTCGAGGGGTGCTGTTTTGATTTCAGCGTTTTTTACCGATGCGGCACGATTCGACGGCCGCGCCGTCAGGGTCGATGTAGATCGTCCTCTGTCCCGTGATCGTCACGAACGATCCGAGCATGCCGGGGATCTTCCTGACGTTACGGACGAGGGTGTAGTCGACGGGAACGCTCGAGGAATGGCGCGCCTGCGAATGATAAGCCGCGAGATTGGCGGCGCAGCGGATCGTCGCTTCCGACAGCGGCCCGGGCGCACGGACGAGCACGTGGCCGCCGGGGATGTCCTTGACGTGGAACCACCATTCCGCCGGTTTCGCCAATCGGTTCGTGACGTAGTCGTTCTGGATGTTGTTCTTCCCGACGACGATCTCGATGCCGTCCGGCGAGCGGAACGTCTCGTAGGCGGGGGTCGCAGGTTGTTTCGTCTTCGCGGGTTTCTCGCGGAGATAGCCGTTGGCCTTCAGTTCCTCGGCGATTTCGACGAGGTCGGCGAGGGTGGCGGTCTCGAGCTGCGTGGAAAGCAGGTCGAAGTAACGGATCTCCATGTCCGTGAGGTCGAGCTGGGATTCGATGTGGGCGACCGCCTGCTTCGCCTTCTTGTACTTGCGGAAATAGGCTTCGGCGTTTTCCATCGGTTCGAGCAGCCGATCGAGCGGAATGGTCATCGTGGAACCGTCGTCGTAGGAGACGGCCTCGAGACGATCGTCGCCTTTCTTCAGATCGGGGGAATGCTGGATGATCAGGTCGGCGGCGACACGGTGACGCCCGGCGTCGCGGGCGGAGGCGAGTTCGGCCTCGAGCTTCTCGCGTTTCGATTTCGCGCGATCGGATTCCCGGCGGACCAGTTGAAAGACGCGTTTTGCCGCCTGGATGGTCCGATCCTGTCTACCGGACTCGAGGTAGAAATCGTCGATAAGGGCGGAAAGGGTCTCGAAATGGCGCTTTTCGGGTTCGTCGAAGAGGTCGAACCAGTAGAACCGGCGCTTCCCGGAAACGATTGTCGAGACGGGATCTGCGGGCATGGCGAGAAATTCCCCGTAGACGTCGAGAAGTATCACGGGACGATTGAACGCCCGTTTCAGGAGGTATTCGGCGGAGAGGGGGGAGAAGCCGCGGATGGCGGCGACGACCGCCGCGGCGTCGAGATCGGAACGACTTTCGAAGAAGGCGGCGACGCGACCCAGATCGAGCGGGTCGATCTTCCCGTCTTCGGGGATCTCGTACTTGAATCCGCGCAGGAAGGTGCGATCACGTTCTTCAAAGGGACTGACCCGTTTGTAGGCGTCGATGATCGTGCCGTCCTGTTCGACGACGGCCATGTTGGCGTGCTTGCCCATCAGTTCGACGACGACGCCGACGAGGACGCGTTCGCCGAACTCGTTGTTGTTCTCGATGGAAAGACGGATGATGCGGTCGTTGTTCAGGCATTCGACGCGCCGGATCGTGCCGCTCTCGAGATGCTTGCGAAGGAGCATGCAGAAACCGGACGGCGCCGCCGGTCGGTCGAAATCGGCGTCCGTCAGATGAAGGCGGGCGGCCTGTGGCGAAAGCGACAGGTAGAGTCCGCTGTTCTTGCCGAGAGCGCGGATGTTGAAGAGGAAGTCGGCGCGCGACAGCTGGTAGATTTTGTTGATTCGGGCGTCGGCCAGCTCGCGGTTCAGTTCCTTCGCGAGGGCGTCGATGAAGCGTCCGTCCATGCTCATGCTTGATCACCTCCCACATTATAGCATACAAATGCGCATAGAAAAAATTTACATCCGACCGGAAGTGTGGTATCATAAATGATAAGCCGGTCGCAAGGCCGCTTCGACGGGGGGAACGCCGATGAAACTGAACGAACGGGGATTGCTGGTCGTCATCAGCGGTCCGTCCGGAGTTGGCAAGGGCACGATCCGAAAGGCCCTATTTAACATCCCGGACAACAACTTCGTCTATTCCGTCTCGATGACGACGCGCAAGCCGCGTCCGGGCGAAGTCGACGGCGTCGACTATTTCTTCGTCTCCCGCGAGCAGTTCAAGAAGAACATCGAAGAGGGCAAGTTCCTCGAATGGGCGGAATTCGTCGGCGAATACTACGGCACGCCGCTCGATTACATCGAGAGACAGCTTGGAGCCGGCAACGAAGTCATCATCGAGATCGAGGTCCAGGGCGCGCTCCAGGTCCGCGACAAGATGCCCGACGCCGTCTTCGTCTTCATCGTTCCGCCGAGTCGGAAGGCGCTCGAAGACCGCCTTAAGAGCCGTGGCACGGAAGATTCCGCGAAGATCCAGGAACGCCTCACGAAGGCGAACAGGGAATACAACCTGGCGTACAAGTACGACTACATCGTCGTGAACGACGAAGTCTACAACGCAGCCGACCGCATCTACGCGATCATCCGCGCCGAGCACGCCCGCACCGAGCGTTCGATCACCAAATACAACAAACTCATGGAGGGTACGGAATAAGCATGGCTACCAGGAACACCGACGGTCTCAGATATCCGTCGATCGACGATCTTCTCGAAGTCGTCGATTCGAAATACAAGCTCGCCTACATCTCGGCGAAACGCGCGAAGATCATCAAGCAGGACGGAATCTCCTCCGTCGACAACAAATGCGTCAAACCGGTCGGACAGGCGCTCGAAGAAATCCTCGCCGGCAAGGTCAAAGCGGAATTCTGAAAGACGGCCGTCAGGCCGTTTTTTTTGAACCGGGGCTCCGGGACCATGCCCCTGTGATATAATTGAACCGAATAGGAGGCTGATCAAGATGTCCGAAGGACTCGCGAAACTGCTTCAAGCCCTCTCCATCGACGATCCCATGCTCGCCGAATACGGAACCATGGACGCGATCGACGTCGATCCGGTCTCCAACGAATGGCATTTCCACTTCCGTTTCGCCAAGCCCGTGCCGCTCCTCCGGTACCGCCAGCTGATCGAAGGCCTGAAGCGGATCGGAACCGTCTATCCGAGCGTGAAATCGGTCTCCTACGAGACCGTTTTGGACGATTATCAGGAATCCGACGTGATGGAATACTTCGATTTCGTCCTTGACGAAATGATCGCCGCCGACCCGCGCGTGACGCCGGTGAAGGACTACCCCGCCGACATCCGTAGCGGCGAACTCCGGATCAAGGCGCCACTCGGCGCCCGTTCCGCCGTGATGTTCAGAAACGGCATCGAAGCCGAACTCGCCAAGAACGGCTTCACCGTCCGCGTCGCCATCGACGTCGACGAAGAGAAGAAACCGATCGTCGACGAGATCGTGAAGAGCGAGCAGGGCTTCGTGCGCAAGAGCGAAGCCGAGGTCGTCTCCCCGCGTTTCAACGTCGTTCCGCTTTACGCCGACAAGCCGATCGGAGGCGACTTCACGAAGATTTCGGCGATCCCGATCGACGAGATCGCGCTCGAGGAATACAAGAACAAGCATGGCAAGGCGAACTTCGCGATCCAGGGACGCGTCGCCTCGATCGAGACCCGTCCCGGCCGCAACGGCGGCGAAGCCAACATCATCATGGCCGACGGATCGGATTCCATGCTCGTGAAGAAGCGGCTTTCGAATCCGGAGGACAACTCCTTCGTGGCCGACCTGAAGCCCGGATGCATGCTCGCGGCGTCCGGTTTCGTGATGTACGACAAGTATTACGGCGAGACCGCCCTGACCGCCACCAACCTCGCCAAGTCGGCCGAACCGATGCCGAAGTCGGACCGCGCCGACCGCGCCCTCGACAAACGCGTCGAACTGCACCTGCATACGAAGATGTCGGCGCTCGACGGCGTCAACACGATGGAGGAGTACTTCGCCCGCGCCAAGGCCTGGGGCCATCGCGGCATCGCCGTCACCGACCACGGCAGCGTCCAGTCGTTCCCCGAGCTCTTCCATCTCGTCAAGGATTCCGGCATGAAGGCTCTCTACGGCCTCGAACTCGTGCTCGCCGACGACGAGGCCGTCCGCATTACCCGCGGCCGGTCTGAGGAGCTGTTGTCGGACGCGACCTACGTCGTCTTCGACATCGAGACAACCGGACTGTCGGTCGTCTACGACGCGCTCATCGAGATTGCCGGCGTCAAGATCAAGAACGGCACGATCGTCGGCGAGTTTTCGACCTTCGTCGATCCCGAGCGACCGATCAACCAGTTCACCACTGACCTCACCGGTATCACGATGACCGACGTGCGCGGGAAACCGAAGCCCTCCGAAGCGGTCGCCTCGTTCCTTACGTTCGCCGGCGACGCGATCCTGGTCGCCCACAACGCCGACTTCGATCTCGGCCACGTCTACGCCGTCCGCAAGCATGACGGCATCGACGAGCCGGAGCATGCTTCGGTCGATACCCTGACGCTCGCAAAGGCGCTCTGGCCCGATCGCCAGCGCTATTCGCTCGACAGCCTCTGCAAGCTGCTCAAGGTCAACCTGAACGGACATCACCGCGCGATCAACGACGCCAAGGCCACCGCCGAGGTGTTCCTGCACATGCTCAAGGAACTGCGCAACCGCAGTCTGAACCGCTTCGCCGACATCGAGCTCGCGCTCGATCGGGCGAACCTGTACAAGATTCCGTACCCGCATCACGTGAATTTCATCGTCAAGAACCAGGAGGGTCTCAAGAACCTCTACAAGATCCTTTCGGAGGCGTCGACGACCTATTTCGACCGCGACGCCAAGATCACGAAGTCCTTCGTCGAGAAGCACCGCAAGGGCCTTCTGATCGGCTCGGGCTGCCGCAACTCGAAGTTCTTCGAGACGGCGATGACGAAGACGAAGGACGAACTCCGCGCCGCCGCGCGCTTCTTCGACTATCTCGAGATTCAGCCGCCGTCCACCTTCGCCTACATGACGCGGACGCTTTCAAACTGGAGCGACGTGATCCAGGACGTGATGAAGAAGATCGTCGAGGTCGGACGCGAGCTGTCGATTCCGGTCGTCGCCACGGGCGACGTCCACCATCTCGATCCGGAAGACCGGATCTTCCGCGAGGTCATGATCGCCACGCCGCTCGTCGGCGGGGGCGGGTTCCACAAGCTGAACGCCGAGACGGAGAAGCCGAGCCAGCATTTCATGACGACCGAAGAGATGCTCGCGGAATTCCGCTTTCTCGGCGAGACGACGGCGAACGAGATCGTCGTCGCCAATACCAATCTCATCCTCGACACCTGCGACGACATCGCCGTGTTCCCCAAAGCCCTCTATGAACCCAAGGACGACTTCCTCGCCGACCAGGGCGTGCCCTCGATCGCCGCGAAGGTCGAGCGGATGGTGACGGAACGTACGCGCAAGCTGTATGGCGATCCGCTGCCGGGCATCGTCCAGGGACGGCTCGACAAGGAACTCTCGAGCATCATCAAGAACAAGTTCGCCACGATCTACTACATTTCCCACCTGCTCGTCAAGAAGTCGCTCGACGACGGCTATCTCGTCGGCAGCCGCGGATCCGTCGGCTCCAGCTTCGTGGCGACGATGATGGGGATCACCGAAGTCAACCCGCTGCCGCCGCACTATCTTTGCCCGAAGTGCCGGTTCGCGGCCTTCAAGAAGACCGACGAAGAGCGGCAGACGAACGGCGAGACCGACTTCGAGGCCAAGCACCGTCGCGTCCTCGACCACGCCGACGACGGCTGGGACCTGCCGGCGATGAAATGCCCCGTCTGCGGGACCGACCTCGTCAAGGACGGCCATGACATCCCGTTCGAGACCTTCCTCGGCTTCAAGGGCGACAAGGTTCCCGACATCGACCTCAACTTCTCCGGCGACAACCAGGGGGAGATCCATCAGTACATCCGCAAGCTCTTCGGCGAAAACTACGCCTTCCGCGCCGGCACGATCGGCACCTGCGCCGCGAAGACGGCATTCGCGATGGTGCGCGACTTCTACGAGAAGCAGAACGAGGCCCGCGCCGCCGCGAACCAGCCGCCGATCCGCATCCGCCGCGCCGAGATGGAGCGCCTCGCCAAGGGCATCGAAGGCTCGAAGCGCACCTCCGGGCAGCATCCCGGCGGCATCGTCGTGGTTCCGAACGACCGCGAGATCTACGACATCACGCCGATCCAGTATCCCGGCGATTCGACCGACACGACCTGGAAGACGACCCATTTCGAATACCACTCCTTCGAAAGCAACCTCTTCAAGCTCGACGTCCTCGGCCACGACGACCCGACCATGATCCGCTATCTGATGGACCTCGTCAAGAAGGATCCGTTGTCCTTCCCGTTCTCCGATCCGAAGGACATCCCGGTCGACGACCCGGCGGTCTACCGGCTCCTGAACGGCACCGAGGCGATCGGCCTCCAGCCGGAGGACATCATGTCCGATGTCGCCTCCTACGGCATCCCCGAGTTCGGCACCAACTTCGTCCGCGGGATGCTCCGGGAATCGCGCCCGCAGAACTTCGCCCAGCTCGTCAAGATTTCCGGCCTGTCGCACGGAACCGACGTCTGGAGCTCCAACTCCCAGGACCTGCTCAACGGCCGCAAAAAGGAATTCGGCCGGATCGACTTCAAGGACCTGATCGGCTGCCGCGACGACATCATGATCGACCTCATCGGCTACGGCATGCAGCCGCCGATGGCGTTTGAGATCATGGAGTTCGTACGCAAGGGAAAAGCCCCCGCGAATCCCGAGAAATGGGGTACCTACGCCGACCAGATGAGGCAGGCGAAGGTCCCCGAATGGTACATCTGGTCCTGTTCCAAGATCAAGTACATGTTCCCCAAGGCGCACGCCACGGCCTACGTCCTGATGGCGATGCGGATCGCCTGGTTCAAGCTCTATTCGCCGATCCACTTCTATTCCGCCTACTTCTCGAAGCGCGCCGCGATCTTCGACGTCGACGCCTTCATGAACGGCGAATACGCGATCAAGGCGCGGCTCCAGTCGATCAAGGATGCGGAGAACGCCACCGACCGCGACCAGAATCTGGCCGTCGTCCTCGAGCTCGCGCTCGAGATGGTCAAGCGCGGCTTCCGCTTCGCGCCGATCGACATCCACCGCTCCGACGCGTCGAACTTCCAGATCGGCGACGACCGGAAGTCGCTCGTCATGCCGTTCACGGTCGTCGATTCGCTCGGAATGAACGTCGCCTCGTCGATCCTCGAGGCGCGCAAGGACAAGCCGTTCGTCTCCAAGCAGGACGTGCGCACCCGCACGAAACTCTCGAAGACGCTCTTCGACCGTCTCGAGGACCTCGGCGTCTTCAAGGACATGGTCGAGGACGTGCAGATGTCGCTCTTCGACCTCTGAACCCGAAATCTCCCCGAATCCATCACATCGCCTTGACAAACGGATGGTATCATCGTCCGTGTACAGAAAGGGGTCTTCGACCATGATTCTGCGTACTTCCAATCCCGTCTATCGCGCCGCCTTCCGCACGGAAGCGTCGGCGGAACCCGTCACCTACGCCGGCGTCGCCGGCAAGACCGCGTTCCTCGTCCTGCTCACGGCGATCGCGGGGACGCTCGGCGTCGTCTATGTCGACGTGCTTCCCGACTGGCTGTTCTTCGCGGCACTCCCGGTCGCCTTCGTCAGTTCCCTCCTCGGCATCTTCATCCCGCGCGCGGCGGCCTTCTTCGCCTCCGTCTACGCCGTCGCCGAGGGCTTCGTCCTGGGACTGCTCTCGTTCCTGTTCGAGACCCAATACCAGGGCATCGTCTTCACCGCCGTCTCGACGACGGTGATCGTCCTCGCGGTGATGATGATCCTGACGTCGATGAACGTCGTCCGCGTCGGTCAGGGATTCACGCAGTTCCTGGTCGTCGCGCTGATCTCGATGATCGTGATGTCGATCGTGCTCGTCTTCACCAAGTCGCCCTCGCTCTACTACCTGATCTGCATCCTGTCCGCGGTCATCGCGACGATGTATCTGTTCCTCGACTTCGCGAACATCCAGCGCGCCGTCTCGATGGAACTCGACCGTTCCGTCGGATGGACCCTCGCCCTCGGACTGATGGTCTCGCTCGTCTGGCTCTACGTCGAGATCCTGCGCCTGCTCGCGATTTTCGCGGGGCGTCGCCGATAAGGGTTGTAATTCCGCGCCGAAGTGGATATAATGATGGTAATCACAAAGCGTTGAGGAAGAACCAGTAACCGGGTTGAAACGACCCTCCAGAGAGGAACGCCGCGGCTGAAAGCGTTCCGGACCGTTTCCGGCGAATTCGTCTTCCGAGCGGGATCAATCGTCCCCGTCCATCGGCGTTAACGATGCCGAGTGCCGGTTCGCCGGAACGAAGGTGGTACCACGGTTCTAGAGGAATCGCCCTTTACGGACGGTTCCTTTTTTCATTTCCAGGAGGTTTTACAGATGGATGTCAGATTACAGCTCGCGGCCCTCGCCGCGGAGGCCGAAACGGCGCTTTCGGGCGTGACCAACGCCGTCGAGCTCGCCGAACTGAAGGCGAAATACCTCGGCAAGAAGGGTCCCTTCGCCGAGTTCATGAATCAGATGAAGTCGCTTACGAACGAAGAGCGGCCGCGTTTCGGCGCGCTCGTGAACGAGGCCAAGAACGACGTGACGGCCCGCTTCGAGGCAAAGCGCGAGGAACTCGAGCGTGCCGCCGTCGATGCCAAGCTCGCCGGCGAAGCCGTCGACGTGACCCTTCCCGGACGCGTCGTCCGGTCGGGGGCGCGCCATCTCCTGACGCGTACGATCGAGGAGATCGAGGATCTCTTCGTCGGGATGGGCTACACCGTCAAGGAAGGTCCGGAGATCGAGCAGGACCTCTACAACTTCGAGATGCTCAACCTGCCCAAGGGCCACCCGGCGCGCGACATGCAGGATTCCTTCTACATCAGCGAGGAACTGCTGCTTCGGACGCACACCTCGCCGGTCCAGGTCAGGACGCTCCTCGAGGCGGGCGGGAACCAGCCGGTCAAGATCATCTGCCCCGGCAAGGTCTACCGCCGCGACGACGACGACATGACCCACAGCCACCAGTTCATGCAGATCGAAGCCCTCGTCGTCGACCGCGACGTGACCCTCGCCGACCTCAAGGGCACGCTGCTCATCCTCGCCCGCAGGATGTTCGGCGAGGATCGCCAGATCCGCCTCCGTCCGTCGTTCTTCCCGTTCACGGAACCTTCCGTCGAGGTCGACGTGACCTGCCACAAGTGCAACGGCAAGGGATGCCCGATGTGCAAGGGCACCGGCTGGATTGAGATCCTCGGCGCCGGCATGGTGAACAACGCCGTCCTCGAGGCGACCGGGTACGATTCCAAGGCCTACCAGGGATTCGCGCTCGGGATGGGCGTCGAGCGGATCGCGATCCTGAAGCACGGCATCGACGACATCCGCCATTTCTATACGAACGACCTGCGCTTCGTCAGGCAGTTCCGGTAAGGAGGGGATTTCCATGCGCGTATCGCTCAACTGGCTTCGCGAACTCGTCGACGTCCCGCTCGAAGGAACTTCGCTCGTCAAGCGCTTCAATCTCATGAGCGCCGAGATCGAATCCCACGAGAAACTCTCCACCGCGACCGGCCTCGTCGTCGGTGCGGTGCTCACCTGCGCCGACCATCCCGATTCCGACCATCTCCACGTCACCACCGTCGACATCGGCGGCGAGGTCCTGCAGATCGTCTGCGGCGCGAAGAACGTCGCCGCCGGCCAGAAGGTCGTCGTCGCCCTCGAGGGCGCGGTCCTTCCCGGCGACTTCCGGATCCGCCGTTCGAAGATCCGCGGCGTCGAGTCCAACGGAATGATCTGCTCGCTCGACGAACTGGGCATCGACCACAAGTACCATCAGGAGGACGGCATCCATGTCCTTCCCGACGTCGCCGTCCCCGGCACGGACCCGCTCAAGGTCCTCTGTTTCGACGACGAAGTCATCGAACTCGACCTCACGCCGAATCGCGGCGACCTGCTTTCGATGATGGGCGTCGCCCACGACGTCGCCGCGATGGAGGACGGGCGGACCGTGTTCGCCCCGCCCCGGATCCGCGAGGACGTCGAACCGAATCCGGTCCGGGTCACGGTCGAATCGCCCGCCTGCCGGTCCTATTACGCCCGCGTCATCCGCGGCGTCAAGGTCGGCGAGAGCCCGCTCTGGATGAAGGCGCGGCTGATCGCCGCCGGCGTCCGTCCGATCTCCAACGTCGTCGACATCACCAACTACGTCATGCTGGAGACGGGACAGCCGCTCCATGCCTTCGATCTCGACAAGGTCGGCACGAACGCCATCGTCGTCCGTACCGCGGGCGACGCTGCCGTCCTCAGGACCCTCGACGGCAAGGAGCGCCCCCTTTTACCGGATGATCTGGTCATCACCGACGGAATCCGACCGATCGCTCTGGCGGGCGTCATGGGCGGACTCGACACCGAGGTCGACGGCGAGACGAAGGACATCCTGCTCGAAAGCGCGGTCTTCGACGGGTTCCGGATCCGCAAGACCTCCAAGCGCCTCGACTTGCGGAGCGAATCGTCGATCCGTTTCGAACGCGGTCTCGATCCGGCCCGCACGCGGCTCGCCTGTGACCGCGCCGCCGAGCTCTTCGCGGTTCTCGCCGACGGCCGCGTCCTGTCGGGCGTCTCCTTCGTCGAGACGCAGTCGCTCGTTCCGTCGACGGTCGACCTTCCGCTCCGCAAGCTCGCCTCCGTCACCGGACGGACCTATGAGGCCGCCGAGGTCGCCGACGTCTGGAACCGACTCGGATTCGCCTACGATTTCAAGGACGGGGTGTTTGCCGTGCACGTCCCGACCCGACGTCCCGACGTCCGCACCGATCAGGATCTGATCGAGGAAGTCGTCCGCATCAGCGGCTATCATCTGATCCCGACATCGCTCCACAAGGCCGCCTTCAACGGTCATCTGACCGAGGCGCAGAAGCGCCGCCGGCTGATCCGCAACACCCTCGCCGCGCTCGGTCTCGACGAAGTCGTCACCTATTCGCTCGTCGCCCCGGCGACCGCGACCGCTTTCGATGCCGGACCGCGTCCCGTCGTCCGACTCCTTCATCCGATGAGCGAGGAACGGAGCACGCTCCGCCATTCGCTCGTCCCGTCGCTGCTCGAAGTCCTCGAATACAATCTCAAGCGCAAGGCCGAGAACGTCCGTCTGTTCGAGCTCGGCAAGGGCTACGCGCTTTCCGGCGAGACCGAACTGATCGCCGGCGCACTGACGGGAAACTGCGAGGAATCGGCGTGGCAGGGCAAGAACGAACCGTTCGACTTCTTCGCCGTCAAGGGCATCCTCGAAGCGCTCTTCACCGCCCTGTCGGTCAAGGACGTCCTCTTCGTCAAGCCGACGATCGCGCCGGCGGCGCTTCATCCCGGCGTCTCGGCCGAAATCGACGCCGCAGAGAACCGGATCGGCGTCGTCGGCAAACTCCATCCCAACCTCGCCGCCGCCCGGGATCTTCCCGACGTGTTCGTGTTCGAACTCGACCTCGCGGCGCTCGCCGCGGCCGCAAAGCCCGACCTGCTCATGCGGGAGATCGCGAAGTTCCCGGCGGTCCGCCGCGACGTCGCGGTGGTCGTCGACCGCGCGGTCCCGGCATCCGCGATCCTCTCCTCCCTCCGCAAGGCCGGCGGGAAGACGCTTTCCGACGCGACCGTATTCGACGTCTACGAAGGCGACAAGGTCGAGGACGGCAAAAAGTCGGTCGCGCTCGCGCTCTCCTTCCAGGATTACGAGAAGACGCTCGAAACCGCCGCCATCGACGCCCTCGTCCAGCGCCTCGTCAAGGCGCTTGCGAACGATGTCGGCGCCGTCCTGCGTTCCTGAAATCGATCAGCCGTCCGACGGGCGGCTGATTTTTGTTTTTCACTCCTTTCGGCGATGTCGATATGCTATAATGGAAACCGAAAACGAACAGGGAGCGTGACCATGGACAAGATCATCGAAGTCAAGGGCCTCGTGAAGAACTACGGGTCCGTGAAGGCCGTCCGCAACATCGACTTCTACGTCGAGGCGGGAAAACTGTTCGCCTTCCTCGGCCCGAACGGAGCCGGGAAGACGACCACCATCAACATCATCTGCACGCTCCTCGACATGGACGCCGGCGAAATTCTCGTGGACGGACTCGCCGTCGGCCGCGACGACCAGAAGATCCGGGACCGGATCGGGATCGTCTTCCAGGAGTCGGTGCTCGATCCGCTCCTGACGGTCAGGGAGAACCTCCTCACCCGCGGCAGCATCTACGGCCTCGGCCGCGACGAACTCGAGAAGAACGTCGCCACGGCGATGAAGGTCACTTCGATCGGGGACCTCGCCGACCGCCGCTACGGCAAGCTTTCCGGCGGCCAGCGGCGCCGCTGCGACATCGCCCGGGCGCTGGTCCATCGCCCGCGCATCCTCTTCCTCGACGAACCGACGACGGGACTCGACCCGCAGACGCGCAAGAACGTCTGGGACATGATCGAACTCCTGCGCCTCGAGGAGAAGATGACGATCTTCCTCACGACCCACTACATGGAGGAGGCCGAGAAGGCCGACTTCGTGATCGTGATCGACGACGGCGTCATCGCCGCCAAGGGCACGCCCGCGGAACTGAAGGACAGGCATTCGTCCGACCGCCTCGAGATCAAGCCGGTCGACCGCGCCAAGGCGCTTTCGGATCTGACGGCCGCCGGCGTCGCCTTCACCGAACAGGCGGACCTGATCGTGGTCACGCTCCGGGCGACGGTCGAGGCGCTCCCGATCCTCGGGATCCTCGCGGGCAACGTCGCCGGCTTCCAGGTGCTGAACGGCACGATGGACGACGCCTTCATCGGCATCACCGGAAAGGAGATCCGCGCATGATCCTCTCGCTGCTCCGACGCAATCTCCGGGTCTATTTCCGCGACCGCGCCTCGGTCTTCTTCTCGATGCTCGGCGTCATCATCATCATCGGCCTCTACCTCATGTTCCTCGGGAACACGATGGCCGACGTCGGCCAGTACGCCGGCGAGAACGGGCGCTTCATGATGGATTCGTGGATCATGGGCGGCGTGATCGCGGCGGCCTCGATCACGACCGCGATGGGCGCATTCGGCACGATGGTCGACGATACCCAGAAGAAGCTGATCCGCGACTTCGAGGTCTCGCCCGTCCGCCACTGGCAGCTCGTGCTCGCCTACGTGCTCTCGTCGATCGTGATCGGCATCGTCATGACCTGCTTCACCTTCGTCCTCGCCGAAACGTACATCGTCGTGAACGGCGGCGAACTCGTCTCGCTGTCCGCGCTGTTGCGGCTGGTCGGACTCGTCGTCCTCTCGGTCTCCGCCTCGAGCGCCTTCGTCTTCTTCGTCACCACCTTCCTCAAGACCGCGAACGCGTTTTCGACGGTATCGACGATCCTCGGGACGATCGTCGGCTTCCTCACCGGCGCCTACATCCCGATGGGCGTCCTTCCGGAAGCCGTCCAGGCCGTGATCCGGATCTTCCCGGTGTCGCACGCGGCCGTCCTCTTCCGCAAGATCATGATCGCCGAGGCGGTCCCGCTCCAGGACCTGCCCGCGGAGATCCGCACCTTCCTCGGCGTCGACTTCGACTACGGCGGGACGATCATGCCGGTCTGGGGCCACCTCCTCATCCTGGCCGCGACCGTCGTCGTCTTCTACGGACTGTCGATCGTCGTCGTGTCGCAACGCAAGCACAAGAGCTGATCCGCCGATCGGCCGTCCCCGCGGACGGCCGATTTTCGTTCGTCCCGTCGTCAGTCGCGGACGCTCGTGATATAATGATGTTGGCACGGACCGGCCGCCGATCGCGGCGCGCGTTCCGTCGGAAAGGATCCGTCCATGCTCGACCTCTACGGCTTCACCCTCGAAGCCCTCGCATCCCGGCTCGTCGACGCCGGCTTCAAGAAGTTCAACGCCACCCAGGTCTTCGAATGGGTCTACCAGAAGAAGGTCGCCTCCTTCGCCGAGATGACCAACCTTTCGAAGGATCTCCGCGCCCATCTCGAATCCGCCTATTCGTTTGCGCCGCTTTCCGTGAAGCGCGAGCAGACCGCCACCGACGGGACGCGCAAGTTCCTCTTTCTCCTCGACGACTGCCTCGCCGTCGAAACGGTCCTGATGATGCAGGACTACGGCATGAGCGTCTGCGTTTCGAGCCAGGTCGGATGCAGCATGGGCTGCTCGTTCTGCGCGAGCGGGCTGCAGGCGAAGGTGCGCGACCTGACGCCCGCCGAACTGGTGAACCAGGTCGCCTCCGTCGAACGCTACGCCGGGATCACCGTCACCCACGTCGTCGTGATGGGCACCGGCGAACCCTTCGACAACTACGACAACGTCGTCGAATTCATCCGCATCGTGAACCATCCGAAGGGCCTCGCGATCGGGCAGCGCCACATCACCGTCTCGACCTGCGGGATCGTCCCGAAGATTCTGGAATACGCCGAGGAACCGATCCGCTCGAACCTCGCGATCAGCCTTCACGCGCCGAACGACGAACTCCGTTCGCGGATCATGAAGATCAACCGCGCCTATCCGCTCAAGGACGTGATCGCCGCGTGCGCCGCCTATTTCGAGAAGACGGGGCGGCGCGTCACCTTCGAATACATCCTGCTTTCAGGCGTCAACGATGCCGTCGAACAGGCCGACGAACTCTCCGACCTGATCCGCGGCCTGAACGCCTACGTGAACCTGATTCCCTACAACCACGTGCGGGAGTTCCGGTATGCCCGCACCGACATGGAACGGGCGATGCGGTTCTACGACCGGCTCGCCAAGCGCGGGATCAACGCCGTCCTCCGCAAGGAGCAGGGCGGCGACATCGACGCCGCCTGCGGTCAGCTCCGGATGAAGGCCGACCAGTGCGAAAGATGAAGAAAATCCCGTTTGACGGAACGATGGAATGATGGTAGACTATATAATAGTTTATAGAAAAAAGGATGAATGACATGGAAAAACCGATCAAGAAAATCGCGCTTCTCACCGGCGGTGGAGACTGTTCCGGCCTCAACGCCGTGATCCGTTCGGTCGTCCGCACGGCGATCCTGAAATACGGCTACGAGGTCATCGGCTTCATCGGCGGCTACTACGGTCTCTACAACGACCAGTATGTCGAGATGGACCTGAAGACCGTCTCCGGCATCTTCCACCAGGGCGGCACGATCCTGAAGAATTCCAACAAGGACAACCTCTTCGCCTACAAGGTGAAGGACGAGACCGGCAAGTTCGTCAAGAAGGACGTTTCGGACGTCGCGATCGCCAACCTGAGGAAGCACGACGTCGATGCCCTCGTCATCATCGGCGGCGACGGCACCCTCACCTCCGCCCGCGACTTCGGCCGCAAGGGCGTGAACGTCGTCGGGATTCCGAAGACGATCGACAACGACGTCCCCGCCACCGACATCACCTTCGGCTACCGCACCGCCCTCGACCACATCACCGACGCCCTCGACGCGCTCCACACCACCGCCTTCTCCCACGACCGCGTGATGATCCTCGAGGTGATGGGCCGCAACGCCGGCTGGCTCGCCCTTGAAGGCGGCATCGCCGGATCCGCCGACGTGATCCTGATCCCCGAGATCCCCTACGACATCAAGAAGGTCGCCGCCCAGGTCATCGAACGCTATGACCGCGGCTCGAAGTTCTCGATCATCTGCATCTCCGAGGGCGCCCGCCCGTTCGACGGCGACGTCACCGTCAAGAAGATCGTCGAGGATTCCCCCGACGCAATCCGCTTCGGCGGCGCCGGCGAGCAGCTCGCGCTTCTGCTCGAGAAGTTCGTCTCGCCGATCACCGGCCAGGAGGTTCGCTCGACGAACCTCGGCTACATCCAGCGCGGCGGCGTCACGAACGCCTTCGACCGCGTCCTCTCCACCCGCTACGGTTCGTTCGCCGTCGACATGGTGGCCAACGGCGACTTCGCCAAGATGGTCGCGATCAAGAACAACAAGATGGTCCCCGTCGACATCGTCGACGTCGTCGGCTCCGGCGTGATGGGTGAAACCTCGCACGGCGGCGCCAAGGTCGTCAATCCACGCGGCGACCTCGTCACCGCGGCCAAGTGCATCGGCATCAGCTTCGGCGACTGAGCACGCCCGCGGGGGCTTTCCAACGGATCGGAAACATGGTACAATGATGCCAGACGACACATCTCATACGGGAGGACATTCCATGGAACTGAAAGGCAGCAAGACCGAAGCCAACCTGCGCGCGGCGTTTGCCGGCGAATCGCAGGCCAGGAACAAGTACACGTACTACGCGTCGGCCGCGCAGAAGGAAGGCTACAACCAGATCGCCGCCTTCTTCCTCGAGACCGCCGAGAACGAAAAGGCGCACGCCAAGATCTGGTTCAAGCTGCTCCACGACGGCGAGATCCCGTCGACGGCGGAGAACCTCCAGGACGGCGCCGCGGGCGAGCACTACGAATGGACCGACATGTACAAGGGCTTCGCCGAGACCGCCCGCGCGGAAGGCTTCACGAAGATCGCCTTCCTCTTCGAAGCGGTCGCGAAGATCGAGAAGGAGCACGAGGAGCGCTATCTCGCCCTCCTGAAGAGCGTCCAGGACGCCCGCGTGTTCGAATCCGAGGAGTCGACGATCTGGATCTGCCGCGAATGCGGACACATCCACGTCGGGAAGAAGGCCCCCGAGAAGTGCCCGGTGTGCGACCACCCGAAGGCCTACTTCGAGCGCCGCGTCAAGGGTTACTGAACCGGATACCGAAGAGAGAAGACGCGAGTCTTCTTTTTTCATGGCTTTTGGGTTATAATGACGGTATGCATTCGAAGGGGGAATCGGCTTGAACGAGGGCAAGATCATCCGGCTGACGGGGGGACTCTACACCGTCGTCGACAAGGAAGGCAACACCGTCGACCTGCGCGCCGCGGGCATCTTCCGCCACCAGGGCGAATCGCCCAGGGTCGGCGACGACGTCGTCGTCGCGGACGGCGCGATCCGCGCGATCCGGCCGCGCCGAAACGACCTCGTCCGACCGGCCGTCGCCAACGTCGACCAGGCGATCGTCGTGAACGCCGCGCGCGAACCGGACTTCTCCTTCCTCCTGCTCGACCAGTTCCTCGTCCTCGTGCGCGCCGCGGGCGTTGCGCCGCTGATCGTCGTCACGAAGATCGACCTCCTCGGAAGCGAGAAACTGTCGACGCTCCGGCGGAAGCTTTCGTTCTACGAGCCGTTCTGTCCGGTGCTGTTCGTGAACTCGCTCGAAACCGACGGCGCCGAAGCCCTCAAGCCCCATCTCCGGGGCAGGACGAGCGTCCTCGCCGGCCAGACCGGCGCCGGCAAGTCGAGCCTTTTGAACGCCGTCGACCCCACCCTGCACCGCGCCACCGACGCGATTTCGCAGGCGCTCGGGCGCGGGAAGCACACGACCCGCACGGTCGAGCTGATCCCCTTCTCCGACGGCTGGATCGCCGACACGCCGGGCTTCTCGCGGCTTGAGTTCGAGGGCGTCCGGCTCGCCACCCTGCAGGACCTCTATCCCGACTTCACCGCCGTCGCGGACCGCTGCCGGTTCAACGGCTGCACCCACGACCACGAGCCCGGCTGCGCCGTCAAGGCCGCCGTCGCGGCCGGGACGATCCTGCCCGAACGTCACGCCAACTACCTGAGGATCCGCGAGGAGATCAGGAACCTGAAGCCGAAATACTGAGGTGAGTCCGATGATCGTCGCCCCATCCTTCCTGACCGCCGACATGAACGACCTCGACAACGAGATCACCTCCGTCGCATCCGCCGCCTGGCTCCACTTCGACGTGATGGACGGAAGGTTCGTGCCCGCGGCGACGTACGGCCACGAACTGGTCCGCGCCCTGCGGCCGAAGAGCGACCGGTTCTTCGACTGCCATCTGATGACCGTCGCCCCGGAGGCGTCCTTTTCCGACTATGCGGCCGCGGGCGCCGATTCCGTCACCTTCCACCTCGAGGCGGTCGCCGACCCGGCCGCGGCGCTCTCCGCGCTCAAGGCGCTCGGCCTCAAGGCCGGCGTCTCGATCAAGCCCGCGACGCCCGTCGCCGCGCTCGAACCGTACCTCGGATCCGCCGACCTCGTCCTCGTCATGTCGGTCGAACCGGGACGCGGGGGGCAGCGGTTCCTGCCCGCGGCGGCGGACAGGATCGCCCGGCTCGCCGCGATCCGCCGCGCTCGCGGCCTCGACTTCCTGATCGAGGTCGACGGCGGGATCAACGCCGAGACGGCCGAAATCGTCCGCGCCGCCGGCGCCGACGTCGTCGTCGCCGGATCGTTCATCTTCAATCGTGCCGATCGCGAAAACGCGATCGCGGAGCTCGCCCATGGCCGTCAGGGTTAAGATCTTCGCCGGACCGAACGATTACGACGTGTCCCGCCTCTACCGCGAGGAGGAGGGGGATCTGCTCGTCGGCGTCGATTCAGGACTGGACCGCATGCTCGAAGCGAACCTGCCGATCGATCTCGCCGTCGGCGACTTCGACTCGATCGATCCGGGAAACGTCGACCGCGTCCGAACCACGGCGAAGGTCGTCGTCGAACTGCCGGCCGACAAGAACATGACCGACCTCGCCTTCGCCGTCGACTACGTGCACAACCACCATGTCTACGACGAGATCGTCGTCTACGGTGGGATCGGCGGACGGGTCGACCACCTGATCGCCAACGTCAACCTGATGAAGCGCTACGATCTTTCCTTCGAAGACGGCCGGACGCGCATGTACGTGCTCCGCAAGGGCGTCCACCGGATCGCGAACGACCGGCGGTACGTCTCCTTCTTCGCGCTCGAGGACTGTTACCGGCTGTCCATCAAGGGATTCCGCTACGAACTCGACGACCATTACCTCGCCACCCACGAGTCGCTCTGCGTCTCCAACGAAGGCGCGGGCGAAGTGGCGTTTTCGAAAGGCCGTCTGCTCGTCATCGAGACCGACGACCCGGAACCGCGCGGGCGCTAGCGATTTCATCAAAAAAACACGCACGCGTCACGCAATGCGCGGGACGCGGTGCTATAATGGACGCAATTCCCAACGAGGTGTCGCACATGAAACGAATCCTTGCCCTGTTCCTCGCCCTGATCGCGACCGTGGCCTTCGCCGGCTGCACGTTCGTCTTCCCGATCTCGACGACCACCCGCTCCACGACCGCCGTCACCACCGCGGCGACGACCGTATCCGTCACCACCACCGAGGTCACGATCGACATCGACCTGATCCGGTCGGAAGTCTACAACCGCATCTATGCGGAACTCTATGACGCCGTCTACGCCGAAGTCGCCGCCGACCTGTCCCAGGATCGTTTCGACGAGATCTACGCCCAGATCATGGACGACGTCGTCGCCATGATCGTCGACGGCACGATCACCGTCACGCCGCTTTCGATCGTCGAACTGGTGCGGTCGGTCGCCATGGGCGAAGCCCAGGCCGTCGTCGGCGTCGCCAACTACGACGCCCAGGGCAACGGCGTTTCGGTCGGTTCCGGCGTTGTCTACAAGCACACCGGAGACCAGTACTACGTGGTCACGAACAACCACGTCGTCGAAGGCGCCGCTTCCCTCAGGATCCTTACGCCCGACGGCGAGTATCACGACGGCGTGCTGCGCGGTGTCGACGCGACCGTCGACGTCGCCGTGATCTACTTCACGTCCGCGACCGATTACGCCACCGCCGCGTTCGGCGATTCCGACCTCGTCACGAAGGGCACGATCGTCCTCGCCGTCGGGAACCCCTCCGGCTTCGACTACTACGGGTCGATGACGATGGGGATCGTGTCCGGACTCGACCGCTATTTCGACATCGACAACGACGAGGTCAAGGACATGTTCGTGAACTACATCCAGCACGACGCCTCGATCAACGCCGGCAACTCGGGCGGCGCGCTCTTCAACCTCGACGGCGAGGTGATCGGGATCAACGTGATCAAGATCGCCGCCACCGAGATCGAGGGGATGGGCTTCGCGATCCCGTCGAACCTCGTGTCCGCGATCTGCGACGACATCGAGGAATTCGGCGTCTCGAAGGTCAAGCCCGTGCTCGGGATCACCTTCGTCGACATCGCCCAGAACCCCGACTACTTCACCTTCTACGGAATCACGCTTCCGGAGGGCATCGAGGCCGGCTTCTACGTCCTCGCCGTCGGCGACGGCGCGACCCTCGACGGTTATGTCGAGCCGGGCGACATCGTCACCCGGATCGGCGCGATCGACATCGTCGACACCGACGATTTCGTCCAGCAGTTCAAGCAGTACCACGTCGGCGACGTCATCTCCGTCACCGTCTACCGGAACGGCGGCTATCTCACGTTCGACGCGATCGAACTGATGCCGCGACCCTGAGGAGGATCCTTCCATGAAAAAGATCATCGTGATCCTGGCGCTTGCCGTCCTTTCCGTCCTCGGCGGCTTCGCGGTCCGTTCGATTTCGGGAGAGACCACGACCGCCGCGACGACGTTCACGGCCGTCACGACGACGTCGTCGGGAGCCTCACGCACCTACGTCTACTCGGACCTCGACGACCTGATCGACCAGATCTACCAGGACGTCTACGACGAGATCTACCAGGAGGTCTACGACAGCGTCGCCGCCGGCATCGGCGAGGAACTCTACGAGGAGATCTACGCGAAGGTCGTCGCGGATCTCGAAACCATGCTCGAATCGGGTTCGATCGCGGTCGTCGCGAACGAACTGCAGGACCGCATCGACGAGGTCGTGCTCGTCGCCGATGCCTCCGTGCTCGGCGTCTCGACCTATGCCGGCGTCAACGGGCTCGCCCTCGGCAGCGGCGTCGTCTACCGCTACGACGCGGTCGCCGACGCATACTATCTGATCACGAACGAACACGTCGTCGAAGGCGGGGACAACTACCGGATCGTCTTTTCCGACGGCTCGTACGTCACCGGCGAACTGCTCGGGGCGAACGCCGACGTCGACATCGCCGTCCTCCGCTTCTCCGGAGCCGACCTTCCCTACGCGATCGTGCCCGCCGCGCTGGGCGATTCGGACACCGTCGCGACCGGCATGATCGTCCTCGCCAGCGGACATCCGAAAGGATACGACTTCTACGGTTCGATGACGATGGGCGTCGTCGCCGGCACCGGCCGCGACGTGGCCGGGGACGGCGCCGTCCTCTACATCCAGCACGACGCCTCGATCAATTCCGGCAATTCCGGCGGACCGCTCTTCAATCTCGCCGGCGAGGTTGTCGGAATCAACGTCTCGAAGTACGCCACGACGGACATCGAAGGCATGGGTTTCTCGATTCCGATCAACGACGTCAAGACCGTCGTCGCGATCTTCGACACGGGTTTCTGAAAATGCAAAGAGCGCCGATCGGCGCTCTTTTTGCATGGATTTCGGGTCGAATGGAAGAAAGAAAAAACGCCTCCGAAGAGGCGCGATTTCTCGCGAATGTGTCAGGCTCTCGTGATCTTTCCGCTCTTGAGGGCACGGGCGGAAACGTAGACGCGCTTCACGTTGCCGTTCTCGTCGACGATGCGGACCTTCTGCAGGTTGGCCTTCCATTGTTTGCGGGTGGCGATCATCGAGTGGGAACGCTGGTTCCCCGACATGTTGCTCTTTCCGGTGATGACGCAGACTCTCGGCATGGGTTTCACTCCGTTTCTACTTGATTCAGCAATCTATATTTTATCATAATATGATGGGAATGCAAGCAAAATCTGCTTTTTTCGAAGTCGTCCCCGGGGGAGGCTTTGAAACACAAAGTAATTGCTTTTTCGAAATCGATGTGATATGATGTTTTTGCCTTTTCGGCGTTTTTTCGGCTCGCGACTCGCGACGCCGTTCACGGATACACGATCCTAGACTCGCATGGAGGGTTCCAATGGACACATTCCTGATCGACGGGCGTCTGCTCAAGAAAATGGTGACGAACGGTGCGATCCAGCTTCGCAACAACATCGACCGGATCAACGAACTGAACGTCTTCCCGGTTCCGGACGGTGACACCGGCTCCAACATGTCGGCGACCATGACCGCCGGCGCCAAGGCCGTTGCCGCTTCCGACGAAGCGGCCATCGGCGTCGTCGCGAAGGCGATCGCCAGAGGGATGCTGATGGGGGCGCGGGGCAACTCCGGCGTCATCCTTTCGCAGCTCTTCAGCGGTCTCGCCAACGGTCTCAAGGGACTTGCGGAAGCCGACACCTGTACCTTTTCCCACGCGCTGCGCAACGGCGTGGAGCAAGCCTATGCGGCCGTCATCAACCCGGTCGAAGGCACGATGCTCACGGTCGCCCGCGAAGGCGCCGACCGGGCGCTCTCGCTCTGCCCGACCACGAACCGCTTCGAGACCCTGTTCGATTCCTACATGGTCGAGCTCGAGGCTTCCCTCGAACGCACCCCCGACCTGCTTCCGATCCTGAAGGAGGTTGGCGTCATCGACTCCGGCGGAGCCGGCTACATCGAGATCGTCCGCGGGATGCTCGACGCGCTCAAGGGCAAGACCCTCGCCGACGCCGTCGACGCGGCCCAGAAGGCACCCGGCCACGTCGCGGGCGAGGCTCCCCGGCCGCAGTCGGTCCTCAACCACGAGGCCTTCAAAGACGACGGAAACTACGGCTACTGCACCGAGTTCATCATGCAGATCGCCAAGGTCGACGAGTTCTCCCAGAAGGATTTCGTCGAGATGATCAGTCCCCTCGGGAACTCCCTCGTCTGCGTCCAGGACGACAACATCCTCAAGGTCCATATCCACACCGAGACCCCCGGTGACGTCCTGAACCTCGGCCAGCGCTTCGGCTTCTTCATCAACCTCAAGATCGAGAACATGACCGTCCAGCACACCGAAGTCGTGATGCACGAGCCGACGCACGCCGAAGGAACCTCCGGCGAACCGTGCGACTGCGGCCACGACCATACCCCCCGCGTCACCCCCCGCGTCCACAAGAAGTACGCGATCGTCGCCGTCGTCAACGGCGACGGCCTCAAGGAGACGTTCATCGAGATGGGCTGCGACTTCATCATCGAAGGCGGCCAGACGATGAATCCCTCGATCGAGGACTTCGTCCAGGCTTGCGACGCGATCGACGCCGACTCCGTCATCATCATCCCCAACAACAAGAACGTGCTCCTCTCCGCCGAGACGGCGGCGAAGATCATCGAGAACAAGAAGGTCTACGTCCTGCCGGCGAAGACGATCGCCCAAGGCTACGCCTCGCTCACGATGTTCGACGCCACCCAGGACGCCGAGAAGAACCTGACCGACATGAAGAACCACATCATGCACGTGAAGACCGGCGAGGTCACCTACGCGATCCGCGACTCCGTGAACAACGGCGTCCAGATCCGGAAGAACGACTTCATCGGAATCCACGACGGCGAGATCGTCTCCTGCGCGCAGGACCGCCTCGCGGTCGCGACCGCAATGATGGAGCGGATGCTCGACCCGAAGAGCGAGATCGTCACCGTGATGTACGGCGCCGACGTCCAGGACGCCGAAGTCGACGTGCTCGTCAAGGCCATCGAAGACCTCTCCTCCGCCGAAGTCGAGACGATCGCCGGCGGCCAGGAGATCTATTCCTACATCGTTTCGGTCGAATGACCCCTCGCCTACAAGACGCCTTTCGGGGCGTCTTTTTTTCATCTCCGTCCGCCCCCTGCGGGCGGCGTATGATACAATGGAGGGTGTTCCGACGGAAAGGAGGAATCCGATGGCAATCATCACCGACGTCAAGGGAATCGGCGCCGCGACCGCGGCGAAACTCGATCGACTCGGGATCCGCACGCCGCGCGACCTCGTCCTCACCTTTCCGATCCGGTACGAGCGTCACTTCCCGACCCCGGCCCGATCCGTCGCCGAGGGCGTCGAGGCGGACGTCCGCGCCGTCGTCGCGAAACAGGCGACGGTCGCCTACATCAGAAGGAAGCTGACCCGCCTTTCGGTCGACGTCGAGGCCGACGGCTTCGCCTTCCGGATCGCCGTCTTCAACCGCGAATTCCTCCGATCCGCCCTCATCCCCGGCGCCGAGCTGGTCGCGACCGGCCGGTTCGAACCGGGACGGCGGGTCTTCGTCGCCAGCGCGATCGTTCTCGCCGGCGGCTACCGCGAGGGCATCCTTCCGGTCTACGGACTGGACGGCGTCTCCGATGCGATGATGGCGAAGTACGTCTTGACGGCGCGGCCGCTCGCGCCCGAGGCGGCCTTCGAGACGATTCCGGCCAGACTGCTCGAACAACGCGGGATCGCACCGCTCGGTACCGTCCTCGACTACATCCACCGGCCGACGGACGAATCCGAGATCGACCGCGCCTCGCGACGCATCAAGTACGGCGAACTGCTGGCCTTCGGTCTCGCGGTCCGCGTCCAGAAACGGAAGAACGACGCGGTGGCGACGGTTCCCAAAGCCTACGCCATCAACCGCGTCCGCGCCTTCATCGCCACGCTTCCCTTCGAACTCACCGCCGACCAGAAGCAGGCGACCAACGAGATCTTCGCCGACCTGAAGAAGCCGCGGCGGATGCTCCGCCTGCTCCAGGGCGACGTCGGGTCCGGCAAGACGATCTGCGCCGCGATCGCGGCCTACGCGATCCACACCGCCGGTGAGCAGACCGTCTTCATGGCGCCTACCGAGATCCTCGCGCGCCAGCACCACGCCACCCTCGAACGGCTTCTGTCTCCCTTCTCCGTCCGCGTCGCCTTCCTTTCCGGGGCGGTCCGAGGCGGCGAGCGCGAACGCGTCCTGGCGGGTCTCGCGGACGGTTCCGTCGACGTCGTTTGCGGCACCCACGCACTCATCCAGGAACCGGTCGTCTTCCATCGCCTCGGCTTCGTCGTGATCGACGAGCAGCATCGCTTCGGCGTCGCCCAGCGCCGGATCCTGCGCGAGAAGGGATACGTCCCGGACGTGCTCGTGATGTCGGCGACGCCGATTCCGCGCACGCTCGCGATCGCCCTCTTCGGCGACATGGACGTCTCGACGATCCGGACGATGCCGGCGGGACGGATCCCGATCGTCACCGACATCGTCGACTTCGCCGATTTTCCGCGGCTGATGGACGACGTGGCGCGCGAGATCGCCGCGGGCAGGCAGGCGTACGTGATCGCGCCGCTCGTGACCGCCGATGATTCCACCGACGCCTATGGCGTGCCCGACGCGGTCGCGCTCGTGAAGAAGCATCTGCCGGCGGGCGTGTCCGTCGGCTCGCTCCACGGCCGGATGAAATCGGTCGAGAAGGATGCGGCCGTCGCCGCCTTCCGCGAGGGGAAGACCGACGTCCTCGTCGCGACTACCGTCGTCGAGGTCGGCGTCGACGTCCCGAACGCGACGGTGATGGCGATCCTGAACGCCGACCGCTTTGGCCTCTCGCAGCTCCATCAGCTCCGCGGCCGCGTCGGCCGCGGCGGAAAACAGTCGTACTGCCATCTCGTGACTGACGTCGAGAACCTTGGTGGCGAACGCCTCGCGATCCTGGCTGAGACCCACGACGGCTTCGCGATCAGCGAGGAAGATCTGAGGCGCCGCGGTCCCGGGGACGTCTTCGGCGAGGAACAGACGGGCCTGCCCGCCTTCAAGGCGGCGAACGTGGTCGAGGACCGCGACCTGCTCGAACAGGCCTTCGCCGACGCCGAGACGCTGTTCGCCGATCCCGACCGACTGGCGCGCGAACTCGTACGCAGGGCCGAGGCGGCGATCGACGCGTACCATTTGGACTGAATGTATGATATACTACTGAAGAGGTGTTAACCATGATCAGACTCGCGGTCGACGCGATGGGCGGCGACTACGCCCCGAAAGAACAGATCGAAGGCGCGATGCTGGCGATCCGGAAGATCCCCGACATCGAAATCAAACTCTATGGCGACCCCGTCGAGGTCGCGAAATACCTGACGAATGCGGAACGCATCACCGTCGTCCCGAGCGGCTACGTGATCCCGATGGGAGAGCACAATCCGATCAAGGCGATCAAGGAGCATCCCGAAGGATCGATGGCGATGGCGCTCGCGAGTCTCCGTAAGGGCGAGAACGACGCGACCGTCTCTTCCGGTGCGACCCAGGCCCTGATCGCCGGGGCGCACATCCTGGTGCGGCGCATGCCGGGCTTCAAGCGGACCGCGATCGCACCGATCATCCCCTCGCTCGACGGCCGGGGCACGATCCTGCTCGACGCCGGAGGAAATCTCGAGATCCGTCCGGAGCACATGCTGCAGCAGGCCTATTTCGCCGTCGTCTACGCCAAGGAAGTCATGAATCGGCCCGACCCGACGGTCGGTCTCATCAACATCGGCACCGAGGAGGGCAAGGGACGCGAACTCGACCAGCAGGTCCACGAACTGTTCAAGACCTGCGGCCTCTTCCGGTTCTACGGCAACGTCGAACCCAAGGAAGTGCTCGATCCACCGTGCGACATCCTGATTTCCGACGGCTTCACCGCGAACATCGTGATGAAGACGATGGAGGGAACCGCGAAGGGCATGGGCAAGCTCCTGAAGCGCGAACTGAAGGCGAGCCTTTTCGGCAAGATCGGCGCGCTCTTCGCGAAGCGTGCGCTCGGCAACTTCAAGCAGGCGATGTCCGCCGAGGAGATCGGCGGCGCGATGATCTTCGGTCTGTACGCGCCGGTGATCAAGGCGCAGGGCGCCTCGAAGTCCTACGGCTTCTACAACGGCATCCGCCAGGCCGCGGACACGGTCCGCGCCCAGGTGTATCCGAAGGTCGCGGCGTACGTGAAGGAAGCGGGGGTCCAGCTTGGAAGCGAAGAGTAGCCTGGAACTGCAGGCTTATTTCAAACTGTCGTTCAAGGACGAGAGCCTCCTGGAGCGCGCGCTCACGCACTCGTCCTACGCCAACGAGCACGGCAAGCCGTCCAACCAGCGCCTCGAGTTCCTCGGCGACGCCGTGATCGACCTCGCCGTCGGCCGCTTCCTCTTCGACAAACTGCCCGACGACGAAGGGGTCCTGACCAAGAAACGCGCGCAGGAAGTCTGCGAATCGAGCCTGGCCGACTTCGCCCGGAGCTTCCGCCTGGGCGACTATCTCCTCCTCGGCAAGGGCGAGGAGAAGAACGCCGGGCGGGACCGCCAGGCGGTCCTCGCCGACGCGTTCGAGGCCTTCCTGGGCGCGATCTTCCTCGACAAGGGCCTCAAGGAAGTCTACAAGGTGCTCGACAAGGTCGTCTTCCCGGCGATCGAGAAGAACCTCTTCTCCGCCGACACCGACTACAAGAGCACCCTCCAGGAACTCGTGCAGTCGGAGAAGCGGACGCTCGAGTACGTCATCGAATCGGAGACGGGACCGGCGCATGCGCGCGAATTCGTCGCGGTCGTCCGGTTCATCGACGAGAACATCGTCCTCGGCCGCGGCCGCGGGACCAAGAAGCAGCTGGCCGAGCAGAACGCCGCGAAGGCGGCGCTCGACCTGCTCGCCTCCGCCGAACCGGCGGACGGCGAATGATGCCCGGAAAGGAGACGATCCCCATGGAATACGCGTTGATCCGACGCCTGATCGAGGAAGGCATCGTCGACTTCGGGAAGTTCGTGCTCGCCAACTACAAGACGGTCGGACTGAACGAGACCGGCGCCTTCATCGCCATCGACCTCTACCAGCGGAGCAGGAAGGGCGTCCGCCTGCCCAACCCCGAAAAGCTCTCGAAGGATCTCGGCATTCCCGCCGATCAGGTCGCCTCGGTCCTCGAGACGATGATGGGCACGGGCCTGCTCAAGATCGAGATGGCGACGTCCCCGAGCGGGAAGGAGACCGAGACCTTCCATCTCGACAACCTCGTCGTCCGCATCCTCGCCGACTACGAACGCCGCTTCGCCGCGGTCGAGACGCCGCCCAAGGCGTACGCGACCACCGAGGAGGAGATCGTCGACATGCTCGAGACGGGCTTTCAGAAACAGCTCACCCCGATCGAGATCGAGATCATCCGCAAGTGGGTCGGCGAAGACCGGTTCGAACCGCTCGAGATCCGGCGCGCGGTGCTCGACTCCGTCAAGGCCAACAAACATACCCTGAGCTACGTCGACACCCTGCTCGTCAAGCGCCGCCAGCGCGCCAAGGGCGAGAATCCGGTGAAATACGACGCCGGTCAGCCCGAGGCGCTCAAGAACTTCTTCGACACGTGGCCGAAGAAATGACCGACCGTGCGGAATTCGTCTTCGCGACCCTGGGGACGCTGTTCCCGGAGGCGGCCTGCGAGCTCGACTACCGCCGGCAGATCGACCTGCTCGTGGCGGTGATGCTTTCGGCGCAGACGACCGACGCCGCGGTGAACCGGGTCACCCCCGCGCTGTTCGCGCGGTATCCGGACGCCGCCGCGTACGCCGCCGCCCCCGCGGGCGAGATCGAGGATCTGATCCGCCATCTCGGCCTGTTTCGCGCGAAGGCGAAGAACATCCGCGCCGCGGCCGCGCGGATCGCCGCCGCCGGCGGCGACATCCCGAACGACCAGGCCTTCCTCGAAAGCCTCCCCGGCGTCGGCCGGAAGACCGCCAACGTCTTTCTCGCGGAATGGTACCGCGAACCGCGGATCGCCGTCGACACGCACGTTTCGCGCGTTTCCTACCGGCTCGGCTTTGCCGCCAGGGACGAGGATCCGGCGAAGATCGAACGGAAGCTGACGGAGGCGTTCGCGCCTTCGACGTGGATCGCCTTGCACCATCGCATGATCCATTTCGGACGGTACCGCTGCT
This sequence comes from Candidatus Izemoplasmatales bacterium, assembly GCA_041649275.1. Lineage (NCBI taxonomy): Bacteria > Bacillati > Mycoplasmatota > Mollicutes > Candidatus Izemoplasmatales > Candidatus Izemoplasmatales bacterium. Next base: position 239,757 of record JBAZNL010000001.1, on the reverse strand, counting down.
ACGCCCGCAAACCGCTTTGCGACGGATGTCCGTTCCTGTCCGTCTGCACCGAACCGCAACCGACGCCCCGATCCGACGAATGAAGAACGAGACTGGAAATCCGGTCTCTTTTTCTTTTTTTTAACGCGATCGCGTATTTCTTCCGACAGGTTCTGCGAAGTTGGCGGTTCCGGTGATTTTTTCAATCGAAAAACAGATTGCATTAATGAATGTTTACGATATAATGGTACGCGGACGAAATCCGGATGAGACCGGATCGGGATCAAGGCCACGCCGAGGATGTTGCGAAAGCGGAGCCGATCTCAAGCGAAAGGAGACCGTGTGCATCGATGATCACCCGAATCAGGAAGGACATGTCGCGCCGGCGCGACGACCGTGTGCGTTTCTTCTTCACCGCCGTGGGGATGCAGATCCGCAAACGGCGCAAGGAACTGAACATGACGCAGGAAACCCTCTCCAAGGGCATCTGCTCGAACACCTACGTCTCCAAGATGGAGACCAACTCGATCGCGGTCAACGACGACAGCCTGCATCTGATCATGGAGCGGATGGACCTCGAGTATACGCTCGGAATGAACGTCGAGGAGCAGCTCGTCCTCTTCGACCGCGCCCTCGACGCCTATCTGGAGGGCGACTACGAGGAGGTCGAACGTGTCGGATACGAGGTCCGCAACGTCGAGTTCGCGATCCTCACCGACATCGCCCGGATGATCCGGGACGTCGAGCGCGGCGACGCGAAGGCGGTTCGACGGACGATCGACAACCTTTCGCGCTTCCTCGAGTCGATGGACGGCTACGCGTTCGGCGTCTTCATGTTCTACGCGGCCGCCGGGATGATCGCGCTCGACCGTCCCGGCGACGCCGTCGAGATTCTCGAGGAGTTGTCCAAGACGGAGTATGCGTTCGTCCGGTTCTGGCCGATGATCGAATACCTGAAGGCCGTCGGCTACGGCCGGACGGGTCGGCTTCTGAAGGCGGCGGACGCGCTCCACCTCGCCGAACACGCCTTCGTCAAAGCGCGCAACTTCCGGCGGTTGGCGGAACTCGCCGTGATCCGCTACGAGTTCGGCGCCCTGGCGGGACATGACGAACCGCCGATCGCTGATGCCACCCTGGCGCTGCTCTCCGAACCGTTCCGCGACCGGTACCACATCGCGCGCGCCGCGATCGCCTCCGATCCGACGGAAGCCGTCGGGATGGTCGCTCCCGGATCCCGCTTCCGTCCGCGGGCGCTCTTCCTGCTCGGCATGCATCGTCTCGGAATCGGCGACGCCGGCGGGTTCGAAGCCGTCCGGACCGAGTTGTCGCAGATCGAAAAAGACGCCGGCACGCTCGATTACGCCATGTGGCTCGAACGTGCCGGCGCCGGGGACGACGTCGCATACAAGGATTTTCTGATCGCCGAGGTTTTGCCCTGCGCGGAGACGACGAACGACCTGCCGCTTCTCCGCCGCGCGACCGATGCGATCGCGGGAATCCTGATCGGGCGCAAGCGGTACAAGGACGCGATTCAGTACAAGATGAAGGAGACGCGGTTCCGGAACCGTTCCGAAGGCATCGCCGAGGAACGGTTCGCCGCCGATCCGGTCGACCTCGACTCAGAGGTCGAATGAACGGATGACGGTCTGCGCGAGCGCGAGGTAGACGATCCCGTTCGGATCGGTCTCGGCGAACACGGAATGGTGCCCGCCGGTCGGCCGGGCGATCGGAATGCGGGCGACAAGCGGGATCGCGAGCTTTTCCGCGACGTTTTTCCCGCCGTCCTCGCCGAACAGGTAGTGACGCTTCCCGTCCGCTTCGAAGTACGCCATGTTCTCGACCACGCCGATCAGGTCCTGACCGAGCTGGCGGGCGGCATAGCCGGCCTTGATCGCCACCTGCGAGGCGCTCTCGTGGGGCGTCGTCACGATCAGCATGCGCGCGTCGGGGGCGAAGTTCTTCACGTCCATCGCGACATCTCCGGTTCCCGGCGGCAGGTCGATCAGGAGATAGTCGAGTTCCGGATTCCAGAGGGTGTCCTCGAAGAAGACCTTGAGGACCTTCGTGAGCATCGGGCCACGCCACATCAGCGCCTTGCCCGGTTCGAGCAGGAAGGCGGCCGAGACGACCTCGATCCCGTCCTTCCGGATCGGATAGATCTTCCCGTCCTCGGTTCCCTCGAGTTCGGTGCCTTCGATTCCGAAGATGATCGGCAGGTTCGCGCCGTAGACGTCGGCGTCGATCACGCCGACGCGGCGTCCCAGGGACGTGAGCGCGTAGGCCAGGTTCGCCGTCACCGACGACTTCCCGACGCCGCCCTTGCCGGAGGCGATCCCGACGATGCGGCGGGACTTGAGCGGCGTTTCCGCCCGCTTCTCCTCGTATTCGATCACGAGGCTCTTGAATCCGTGTTCGAGTTTGACGATCTTGGCCGCGGCGCGGGTGATCTTGAGCGTAAATTCGGGCGCCTTGACGCCGACCTCGATCAGCAGCTTGACGGACGAAGCGTCCTCATCGACGCCGAAGTGGCGGATCGCGCCGGTCTCGGCGAGGGTCTTTTCGCGGCTGGGGTCGACGATCGCGCCGAGCGCCGCCTTCATGGCTTCATGGGATATGGACATGGGATTCCCTTCTTTCTGTGTTTCCGTCCCCATTATAACCGAAACCGGCTCCGGATGCGTCGAAAACGTCTCGACGCGCCGGGGCTTTCTTTACATCGCCTTCGGAAACGGTTATAATGGCGGTGGAATCGTAGGGAGGAATGCATGATGGGTGTCCCGATCCTGAAGGCGCTGGCGCCGTTGCCACGCATCGTGAAGCACAAGAACGCCGTGTTCGTCGGTCCGCATCCGGACGACATCGAGATCGGTGCGGGCGGCACCGCCGCGACCCTCGTCCGCCTGGGCGCGCGGGTCACCTTCGTCGTCTGCACGGACGGCGGGGGCGGTGCCTTCGACGACGCCGTCGATCCGGCGACGCTCGTCACACGGCGACGGGAGGAAGCGCTTCGCGGCGCATCCGTCCTCGGCGTCGACGACGTCCGCTTCCTCGGCTTCCCGGACTGCGGGAAATACGATTCGTGGGAACTCGCGGAGAAACTCGCGGAGGTGTTCGCGGACGTGTCGCCCGACATCGTCTTCGCTCCCGATCCCCGGCTCCCGTCGGAGATTCACCCCGACCATCTGAAGTGCGGCGAAGCGGTCCAGACGGCCGTCGTATTCTCGGGATTCCCGCTCATCATGGAACGGAACGGGATCCCCTTCGACCGCGCGAAGAAGGTCGAGCCGCGCAAGACCCTCGCCTTCTACTACACCCATCGGACGAACCGGATCGTCGGGATGGACGCCGCGGCGCATCATCTGAAGCTTATGGCGATGGCAGCCCACGAAAGCCAGTTTCCGGCCGACGCCGGCGACGAGCGGCGTCTCATGAAGGCGTACCTCGACCTCCGCGGACGGCGTTTCGGATGGCGCGTCCTGAAGCCCTTCGGAGAGGGATTCTGCGTCCTCGGACCGCTCCATCAGCACGCCTTTCCGGAAGTCCAGGACTACTGAGCCGAGGGCGCTCCGCGAAGGAACATTTCCTTGACACGGAGCGCCTTTCCATATATAATTGATGTGCTGCGTCGAGGTGGAGCCAATGAAATGGACGATTCCCGAGCTGAAAAAGCTCCGTACCACCGGCAACAAGTTCGCCTACGTCGCGTCGTTCGACGCGTACCCCAGGGAGGATGACGACATCCTCGGCGTCGGCCCCGCGGAGATCTTCGGATCGTTTACGGTGCTGCGCGACCCCGAGAAGTTCGTCTTCGACGTCAGGGTGCGGGTCACGCTCATGATGGCGTGCGCGATCACGCTCGCGGACGTCGAGGTTCCGCTCGATTTCACGACCGAGCTGTGCTTCGCGGAAGCGCCTGAAGACGACGACACGCACCGGATCGAAGGCATCACCGTCGACCTCGACCCCTACATCTGGGGCGAGATCCTGGTCGAAAAGCCGATGCGCGTGCTCGCTGCGAACGCCTACGACGGATACGTCGAGGAACGCGCATCCTTCGCCAAAGACGACACACCGGAACAGGCGAATCCCTTCGCCAAGCTGAAACACCACGATTGAACCCGAGGAGGTGACAACATATGGCAATTCCTTTCAGAAGAACAAGCAAGCTCGCGAAACGGAAGAGAAGAACGCATTTCAAGCTGAACGCCCCGACGATGGTCGTCTGCCCGAACTGCGGCGAACTGACCCTCTCCCACCAGGTCTGCAAGAAGTGCGGCTACTACAAGGGCAAGCTGGTCGTCGAACCGAAACCCGAGAAGACCGACAAGAAGGACGAGAAATAACCCGTAAAAGAAGCGCTGACGAAGTCGGCGTTTTTCTTTTCCGGGAGTCCGTGCTATAATGGACGTATCGCCGGAAGGGGGGAATCGACATGGACGGATACATCCACAAGAGCGTGCTCCTGGAAGAAGCCGTCGCCGCCCTCCGGGTCCGGCCGGACGGCGTCTACGTCGACGCCACCCTCGGCGGCGGCGGGCACTCGCTTGCGATCCTGAAGCAGCTGCAGGGCGGCATCCTCTACGCCTTCGACCAGGACGCCTATGCCATCGAAAAGGCGCGGGAGCGCCTCGCCGGTTTCACGAACGTCGTCTTCGTGAACGCCAATTTCGCGTCCCTGAAGGCCGAACTGTCCGCGCGCGGCGTCGAGCGGATCGACGGGATCCTCTACGACCTCGGCGTCTCGAGCTTCCAGTTCGACATCCCCGAACGCGGATTCTCCTACCAGCACGACAGTCCGCTCGACATGCGGATGGATCGGGATTCGTCCTTTTCCGCCTACGATCTCGTCAACGGCTGGTCCCCCGAACGGATCGCGGACGTCCTCTTCCGCTACGGCGAGGAGCCGTTCGCCCGCCCGATCGCGAAGGCGATCGCCAAGGCGCGCGCGGTGAAGCCGATCGGGACCACGTTCGAACTCGTCGACGTGATCAAGGGCGCCCTGCCCGCGAAGATCCTCGCGAAGAAGGGGCATCCCGCGAAGCAGACCTTTCAGGCGATCCGGATCGCCGTGAACGACGAACTCGACTCATTCACCGCCTCGCTTTCGCAGGCGGCGGAACTGCTGTCTCCGGGCGGACGGATCGTGGCGATCACCTTCCATTCGCTCGAGGATCGGATCGCGAAGCAGTATTTCCGCTCGCTCTCGACGATCGAGATTCCCAGGGGACTGCCGATCCTGACGACGGAGAAGCCGCCGTTTGCGCTCGTGAACGACCATGTCGTCCTGCCTTCGGAGGCCGAACTCGAGGCCAATCCGCGCGTCAAGAGCGCCAAGCTCCGGGCCGTCGAGAAAACCTGATCGGCGCGGTTTCTTTCCTTGACACCCCACGGACGTTGTGATAGAATATTTCTGCACCGCGCCGCAGGTGTAGTTCAACGGCAGAACTTCAGCCTTCCAAGCTGACCACGAGGGTTCGATTCCCTTCACCTGCTCCATCCGAACACCCCACCCTGTGCCTGGCCATGGGGTTTTGTTTTCCGGGTCGCTTGCGCTTGCAAAACCCGGAAATAATGATATAATAACTATGGTTTTGGAAGAGTATCGAAGTGGTTGTAACGAGCTGCACTCGAAATGCAGTTGTCCGCAAGGGCACGTGGGTTCGAATCCCACCTCTTCCGCCAGCTGCAGTCCGGGAGCCCCCTCCCTTCGCATAGATCGTCACATCGAGATGTAGCGCAGTTTGGTAGCGCGCTTGGTTCGGGACCAAGAGGTCGTGGGTTCGAATCCCGTCATCTCGACCAGTCATTCATCGGGCGTCGTCGCATGAAACGACGCCTTTTATTTTTTTCGGGCGAGGAACCTAAAAATGCAAGTCGAGATGCACTATTTACGGTGATGACCGAGCGGAAATCCATGAATGATGGTATGATAAGCGTATGATAATCGATGAGGTGCGCGATGAACCACGACGACCATCACGAGAATCCCGTCCTTCGTCCGAAAGTCCTGGTGACGGGAGCCAACGGATTCCTCGGCTGCCACATCGTCCGACTCCTGCTGGATAGGGGATACGCCGTCCGGGCATTCGTCCTGAAGGGCACGTCCTCGGACACGCTCCCGGAATCGGATTGCGAAATCTTCGAAGGCGATCTGCTGAACGAACGCGACGTCGATCGGGCGCTTTCCGGCTGCGACTCCGTGATCCACACCGCCGCGATCACCGACGTGTGGCCGACGGTCAATCCGCTGTCCTGGACCGTCAATTTCGAACTCGTCAGGCGACTCGCGGGACGGATCAGGGCCATGAACGTCAGAAGATACGTCCATGTCGGGACCGCGAATTCGTTCGGTTTCGGGACGAAGGACGCTCCCGGGGACGAAAACACGCCCTTCAACAGCGGCGGGTACGGCCTCGACTACATCAATTCCAAGAAGGCCGCGCAGGATTACCTGTTGGCCGAGGCGAAGGCGGGACTGCCCGTCGTCATCGTCAACCCGACCTTCATGATCGGCGACAACGATGCCAAGCCCGGTCCGGGGGAGATGATCATCTCCGTGATGAAGGGGAAGGTTCCTGCCTATGCGTCCGGCGGACGCTCCTTCGCCCCCGTGAAGGACGTCGCCGCCGCGACGGTGAACGCTCTTGAAATGGGACGGGTCGGCGAATGCTACATCGCCGGCGGAACCAACCTCAATTACCGGGAATTCTTCACGATGATCGGCGAGATCGCCCGCTGCGAACCGCCGAAGCACCGCATCTCGAAACCGCTCGCCATGCTTTTCGCGACGTTGGTCGAATGGGCTGCCGGGGCAAGACGCAAAAAGCCCCTCCTGACCAGGGCGATGGCGAGGATCTCCGGCGACGGCCATTACTATTCGTCCCGCAGGGCGATCGCCGAACTCGGTTACGTCAAGACGGACGTGGCGACGGCGCTGAGGGAAGCGATCCTTTGGTACCAGGAGCACGGCTATGTCGAATAGGAGGCGTCCCATGGGAAGGTTTCTGGACAAGGTCGTGATCGTCACCGGCGGCGGCAAGGGGATCGGACGGGAAATCGCCCGGGCGTTCGCCCTCGAAGGCGCGCACGTCGTGATCACCGGGCGCACGGAAACCGATCTGGCGACCGTCCGCGATCGGATCCGCGAAGAACGGGGAGCGTGCGACTATCTCGTCGGCGACGTGACCGTCCCCGCCGACTGCGAACGGATCGTCGGCGAAGTGTACCTGAGCCATCGGCACATCGACGCGCTCGTCAACAACGCCGGCGCGAGCATGCGGGGTCTGTTCGCCGAGACCGATCTGTCGCTGTTCCGCAAGATCGTCGACGTCAATTTCCTCGGTGCCGTCAACATGACGAAGTACGCCCTGCCTTCGCTACTCGAGAGCAAGGGGAGCGTGGTCTTCGTTTCCAGCCTGTCGGCCCTGCGGGGGATTCCGGGCATCGCGCCCTACGGAGCGGCCAAGATGGCCCTGACCGGCTTCGGCGAATCCTTGCAGGCGGAACTCCACGACGCCGGCGTCCATGTCGGGATCGTCTACGTGGGCTTCACCGAAAACGACGCGAACAAGCGGATCTACGACGCCCGCGGGAATCTCGTCCCGTTGCAGCGGGAGAAGAACGACGATACCCAGGAGGGCGTCGCCAGAAGCGTCCTGAAGGCGGTCGCGAAAAGAAAACGCGTCATGGTCCTGACCGCCGCCGGCAAGTTCGTCGATGTCTTCTATCGGCTGTTTCCGCGACTCTCGGGGTACCTGATGAGGACCTTTGCGGTGAAGGGATTCGTGAAACGATGACGTCGACCTTCGGAACGGCCACCGTGTGGTCGGGATGGCTCGAGGACGCGACGCTTGCCCTGATCGCGTACGTCCTGCTCTACCTGCTTTATTATTTCGCGAGCGATTTCCGTATCATGAAGAAGTGGCGCTCCCGCTTCGGGGAACGCGACGGGGAACTGGAACGGTCGGTCTATCTTCGCCGGACGATGGGGTTCGTCCTCCTCGGGCTGGTGCCGGCGCTTCTGGTGGCCGTCGCCTTCGACCGTCCCCTGGTCGACTACGGTCTTTCCGTTCCGGAAGGCCCGTACGCCTGGCTCTGGTTTCTGGCTCCGAGCGTGCTTTTGATCGCGGGAAGTTTCGCGCGGCCGGCGGGAAAGATCGACGTTTCCTATTATCCGGAAGTGCGGAAACCCGATTGGACGCGCTCACGCCACGTGAAAAACGGCTTCTTCTGGGTTCTCTATCTGGTCGGTTACGAGTTCGGCCTCCGCGGTATGGTCTTCTTCAGTTCGTTGGAAGCGTTCGGTCTCTGGCCGGCCGTCGTCCTCAACAGCGTGATCTACAGTCTGATCCACATCTTCAAGGGTCCCGGGGAAGCGTTCGGAGCGTTCTTCCTCGGCGTGCTCTTCTGTCTTGTCGCCTATTTCACCGGCTCCTTGTGGATTCCCCTGTTCATCCACGCGGCGATGGCGATCATCAACGACGTCAAGGCGGTCGCCGCGGGTAAGGTGCGCGCGCACCGCCCGTGAAGGGCGTCCGTCCGTCGAACCGATGGCGCGGATGAGCCTATATCTCGATCAAAATACGACGACGATGCGGGTGAAACCATGGAATACCATTCATTGAAGGATACGGGCCGGTTTCTTCTGGTCGGTTCGGACGCGCTCGACGAAGCGGGTTTCCGCCGGTTGTCGATCGCGGAGCGGGACCGGCTGAAACGGGAGAACGGCGACGCCGCCTGGCATGCGCGGTCGAGCGCCGGGATCCAGGCGAAGTTCTCGACCGATGCGCGGTCGATCCGCGTCCGCGTCACGCTCGAGGCGCCGGCGTCGATGGAGTCCATGAGCGCCATGGGCCAAGGCGGCGTCGACTTGTACCGTTTCGACGAGGAAGACCGGACATTCCGTCTGCTCGACGTCGCCGGGGTTCCCTGGACCGCGACGGCGTACGAAGCCGACCTCGGCCGCTTTGCGGACGGCCGGATGCGGCGCTATGTGCTGAACCTGCCGCTGTACGCCGCGGCCGTCGACGTCGACCTCGGCGTCGACGACGGCGCGCGCATCGTCCCCGACGCGTTCTCCCGTCACGGCAGGATCGCCGTATACGGCACGAGCATCGTTCAGGGCGGTTGCGTCAGCCGGCCGGGGATGGCGTTCACGAACATCCTCTCGCGGCGGTTCGACCGCGAGTTTCTGAACTTCGGATTCTCCGGCGCGGCGTATTGCGAACGGACGACGGCCGCGATCCTCGGGTCGCGACGGGGGCTTTCGCTTTTGGCGATCGACGCCGAGGCCAACGCCGGAACCTCGAACCTGCTCGCGGAGCGGCTCCCGGACTTCATCGCGGAGTTTCGCCTTGCGTATCCGACGCTGCCGATCCTGCTCGTCTCCCGTCCTGCGTTCGCGATGGACCAGTACGACGCCGATCGGATCCGGCATCGCTCCTTCTACGACGGCTGGTTCCGGACGTGGTGCCAAGCGGAACAAGGAAACGGCCGCCGCGTCGCCTATCTCGACGGGTCGGTCTTCTACGAGGGAAACGACGCGGAAGCCACGGTCGACGGGATCCATCCCTCCGACCTCGGCCATGCGCGGATCGCCGACGCCTACGAACGGGCGATCCGGCATCTCCTCGGTGCGGAATGAATCGATGGCGCGACCTCTGCGGTCGCGCTTTTGTTTAAGAAACGAACAATCTTGTCCACTTCCTGCGGAAACGGGAACATCATTGAATTGTTCGCCGAGACTATTGCAGTGATGCGCGAAGCGTGATATGATGCTCGTGAATGGAATCGGAGACGACGGAAAGCGGTGGATGGAATGAAGAGGATCAGAATCGCGTATCTCGGGGGCGGCTCGCGGCTATGGGCGCGGGGATTGATGAGCGACCTGGCGGTCGAGCCCGAGCTTTCCGGGGAGGTGTCGCTCTACGACATCGACCGGGTGGCCGCGCAGAACAACGCCGTCGTCGGAAACCGGATGATGGCGCTTCCGGAAGCGGTCGGGAAGTGGACCTTCACCGTCGCCGACACCCTGGAGGAATGCCTCGAGGGGGCCGATTTCGTGTTCGTCTCGATCCTGCCGGCGACCTTCGAGGAGATGGAGGCCTACGTCCACGTTCCCGAACGCTGGGGCGTCTACCAGCCGGTCGGAGACACCGCCGGTCCTTCAGGAATCTTCCGGTCGCTCGTCATGATGCCGATCTACAAGGGCTTCGCCGAGGCGATCCGGGCGATCTGTCCCACCGCCTGGGTGGTCAACTTCTCGAATCCGATGACGATGTGCGTCCAGACGCTCTATCACGTCTTCCCCGCGATCAAGGCCTTCGGGAACTGCCACGAGGTGTCCTTCGTCCAGCGGATCCTGGCACGCGCCCTGAAGGAGATCCGCGGGATCGACGCCGAACGGCATGCGATCGCGATCAACCCGAAGGGCATCAACCACTTCACCTGGATCGACTACGCGACCTATCGCGACATCGACCTGATGCCGGTCTACGCGGAGTACGTCGAGCGCCACCGGCACGAGGGCGTGCGCGAGGAGAACTGGAAGGAGAACGGACCCTTCGGCAGCGCCGAGCGCGTCAAGTTCGACCTCTTCCGGCGCTTCGGGATCATCGCCGCCGCCGGCGACCGCCATCTCGTCGAGTTTCTCCCCCAGTCCTGGTACCTGAAGGATCCGGCGACGGTCGAAGAGTGGGGCTACTTCCTCACGCCGGTCTCGCTCCGCAAACTCATCAAGCAGTGGGGCGACGATTCCGCGCGGCGGATCATCGCGGGGACCGAAACGGTCAGGATCGCCGGATCGGGCGAGGAGGGCGTCGCCCAGCTGAAGGCGATCCTCGGTCTCGGCGAACTCGTCACGAACGTGAACATGCCGAACACGGGACAGATTCCCTCGCTGCCGATCGGCCACGTCGTCGAGACCAACGCCCTCTTCCGGAAGGACGACATCCGGCCGGTTTATGCCGGTCCGCTCGCCGGCGTTCCGGGCGAGATCACGCTCCGCCACGTCGAAGGCCATCGGCTGCTTCTGAAGGCGTTCGACGAGAAGAACCTCGAATACGCCCTCGCGGCGCTGGGAAACGACGTCGCCGTCGACCATCTCCCGCAGGCCGACCTGCGGGCGATGTTCCTTGCGGTCGCGGAACGCCTCGGACCCTATCTCGACTACTACGAGGCGACGCCCGCGGATTTGCGGCCGTCGCGGAAGGAGAACGTCCGATGAAAAGATACATGCTGCTCTCGCTGTTGATTCTTGTCGCCATGTCGCTTTCGGCCTGCTCGAAGGTCGAAGCGATCGAGGACGTCGACATCGCCGAGTACACCGTCCTGCACGCCGAGGACGATTTCGTGATCTTCGTGGTCCGGGACATTCCCACGGATCAGATCATGCCGTGCCTGGTCATGGAACACCCCGACTACGATTTCTGCTGCCTCGGACTCACCGCGAAATACTCCTACATCGTGCGCTACGACGACAAGTACATCTCGCTTTGGGACGGCTTCGACCTCGAACTCTACACGACGCCCGAACTGATGGAGTACGGCGTCCTGGTCTCGTGCCACAACAATGGCGATTGACCCGTCGTCGCCATCGATCTTCTCAAGGAGGGCTCCTGCCATGACCAAACGCATCCTGATCCTGTTCCTGACGCTCTTCGTCGCCTTCGGAACGTTGTCCTGTTCCGAAGCAGTCACCTATGATTACTCTTCCGAAAGCGGAAACGACCTCAACCCGCTCGCCGACGAGACCACGCCCGAACGCAAGATCGTCTACGAGGTCGACGCCAGATACGACGTCGGCGACCTCGAGGAGGCGGACGCGTTCGTCCGCTCGCAGATGGCCGCCGACGAATGGTTCGACCGCGAGGTCGTGACCGCGACCCAGCGGACCTACGTCGCGCGCATCAAGACGGAACGCCTCGACGCCTTCGTCGCGGCGCTCCGCGGGGAATTCACGGTCCGTTCGTACTCCAAGGTCGGCACCGACATCTCGCTCGACTACGACGACGCCGCGAACCGCGTCCTCGCCCTCGAGGCCCAGCTCGCGCGCCTGCTCGAACTCTACGATGCGGCGTCGATCGAGGAGATGATCGCGATCAACGCGCAGATCGCCGACATCGAAGTCGAACTGCAGGACCTGAACGGCGAACTGAACCGGTTCGACAGCCTCGTCGAGTACAGCGAAGTGACGATCGTCCTCTACGGCAGCTCCGTCACAACCTCATCTCCCTTCGTGAATCGCTTTCTGAACGCCTTCGTCGACGGCTTCGAGGCGCTCGTCGGCTTTCTCGACGGACTGCTCATCGTGATCGCCATCGTCGCGCCGTTCCTGATTTCCGCGGGCATCGTCGTGGTTGTCGTCTGGCTGATCGCGCGTCGCCGCAAGACCAAGGGTCGCGCCGCCAGGAAGTGATCCATCCCATATCCCAGGAAGCACTCCCGCGCGGAGTGCTTCCTGCGTTTTGCGAACGACCGTTCCCGTGATATAATGAAACCATCCATTCCCGGAAGGTGAAGCCATGAAACGACCCGAAGTCTTCATCGTCGGCGCCGGCGCGAGCGGACTCTTCGCCGCGCTCTCCGCGAGCGAGGCCGGCGCCGCGGTGACGATCCTCGAAAAGAATCCGCGCATCGGCAAGAAGCTGCTCGCGACCGGCAACGGCCGCTGCAACTACACGAACGTGCAGGCGACACCCGCCGACTACAATCATCCCGACTTCGTCGCCCCGGCGCTCGCGGCCTTTCCGCCCGACGCCGTCCTCTCCCGCTTCGCCGCCCTCGGCATCTTCCCGAAGGTCGAGGAGGAGGGCAAGGCCTACCCGATGTCGGGACAGGCGTCGAGTTTCCTCGACGTCTTCCTCTACGAACTCGCGCGCGCCGGCGTCAACGTCGTCTGCGACGCCGAGGTCGTGCGCCTCGACCGCATTGGCCGCGGCTACCGGATCACGTGCGCCGACGGGACGCGCTACGACGCCGACCGGGTCGTTCTCGCCGCCGGCGGGAAGGCGATGCCAAGCAGCGGCAGCGACGGCTCCGGCTACGCCCTCGCCGAACGCTTCGGCCACAAGCTCACGCCGGTGTTCCCGGCGCTCGCGAAACTGACCCTCGACAGCCCTTACCTGAAGCAGCTCGACGGCGTCAAGATCCCCGGTCGCGCGGAGTTGATCCATCGCGGCGAAGTGCTTCAGTCGGAACAGGACGACATCCTCTTCACCAAGTTCGGGATCTCCGGTCCGACGATCCTGCGCCTCTCCCGGAAAGCGAACGAACTCACCCTGCGCGGCGAGGCCGTCCAGGTCCGCGTCGTGCTCCTCGACGGCGTCGACAGGGACGCCGTGCGCCGCCGTCTCGAGAGCGCCGGCGACAAGCCCGTCGACCACGCGCTCGTCGGTCTGGTCCACAAGAAGCTGATCCCCGCGCTCCTTCGCGAGGCGGGAATCGCGAAACACGACGTGTGCGTCGCGACGCTTCCGGCGCGCGAACGCGAACGGCTCCTCACCCTGCTTTTCGACTGGCGCTTCGCCGTCACCGGTAACCGCGGCTTCGACGACGCCCAGGCGACCGCCGGTGGAATCGACGTCGGTGCGATCGATCCGGCGACGATGGCGTCCCGGCTCTCGGACGGTCTCTATTTCTGCGGCGAGATCGTCGACGTCGACGGTCCCTGCGGCGGCTTCAACCTGCAGTGGGCGTGGGCGAGCGGACGGTTGGCCGGAACAAGTGCGGCACGGGCGAAGAACGACTGAATAAAAACAAAGGCATTTCCGACGGACGGAAATGCCTTTGTTTTATTCCGTTGGGGCCGCCGGCGGATCGGCGGCGACGAGTTTCTCCCGCGTCAGGTCCATCAGAAACGCCCCGAGCGGCGCGGTGACGAGGATCGCGAGCACCGCGATCGTGAGCATCACGTCGCCGTTCGCGATCCCGAGTCCGAGCGGGATCGAGCCGATCGAGGCCTGCACCGTCGCCTTCGGGAGATAGCTGAAGACGACGTAGAGCCGTTCCTTCGGGGAGAGTTTCCTTCCGGCGGTCGCGACCAGGACGCCGATGGAACGGAAGCAGAGCGCGCCGAGGATCGCCGCGACCGCGGCGAACCCGATCGCGGGGACCATGCGGATGTCGACGGCGACGCCGACGAGCACGAACAAAAGCGTCTCCGCGAACACCCAGATCTTCTCGTATTTGCGGACGAGCCGTTCGGACAGGACCGGATACTTCATGAGGAGCGCGATCCCCATCGCGAGCACCGCGAGGAAGCCGGAGAAGGGCACGATCCCCGCAAGCAGGCTTTCGGCGGCGACGAAGAGGAGCGAGGCTGCGAGCAGGACCAGCACCTTCGTCGTGTCGCGCATGTGGAAACGGCGGAAGAAGCGGACGGCGAGGATGCCCGCGAGCGCGCCGGCGACGATCCCGAGGACGATCGCGAGCGGCAGGGAGAGCAGTCCGAGGAAGGACGTCTCGCCGGTCTGGGCCATGCGCACGAAGGCGGTGAAGAGGACGATGACGTAGACGTCGTCGACGGACGCGCCGGCCATGATCATCTGCGGGATCCCCCGGTTCGTACCGCGGCCCTCCGCCATCATCCGGAGCATGCGCGGGACGACGACGGCGGGGGAGACCGCCGCCAGGATCGCGCCCAGGACCGCCGACTCGACGAGGGTCAGGCCGAGGAGCGTCGGCCCGAGGATCAGGATGCCGACGAGTTCGAAGGTCGCCGGCACGAAGGAAAGCAGAAGCGCCGGACGTCCGACCTTGCGGAGGTCGCCGAGGTCGAGCGCGAGGCCGGCGCGCAGGAGGATGATCACGAGCGCGATCTGACGGAGGTCGATCGAGATCGCGAGCACCTCGGGTGCGATCAGGTCGAGGACGTACGGACCGAGCAGGATGCCGGCGAGGATCATCCCGACGATACGGGGAAGCCGGAGGCGGAATGCCACTTCGGAGAGCGCGAGGCCGGCGAAGAGGATGAGCGAGAGCGATAGGATCATGGGTCTTTTCCCTTTCCAAAGAAAAATGACTTCCAAACGCGGAAACGCGTAGAAGTCATCAGCCGCAGGGGCGGTTCTCGACGAATCGAAGGGAGCACTTCATTCCCTGCCAAGATTATACGTGCGCCCGCGGCGTTTGTCAACCGCGAGGAGTTCCCGTCGACGAAAAAAGCGCAACGGCGGTCAAGACTCCGTGGTATCATGGGAGTATACTGGTTGCGAGAGGGGGAGGACGATGGACGAACGCGAACAGATCGAGGCCGTCGCCCGCATGCAGACATACATCGAAGACCATCTCGACGAACCGATCGCGCTTTGCGACCTCGCGCGGGCGGCGGCGTATTCGCCGTGGCACGCCGCGCGCATGTTCCGGGAGTATACCGGCAGGGCGCCCTTCGACTACATCCGGAGCTATCGCCTGTCGAAGGCGGCGGTGGCGCTCCGCGACGGTGAACGAAGGGTCGTCGACGTGGCGTTCGACTTCATGTTCGGTTCGCACGAGGGCTTCACGAAGGCGTTCTCGCGCCAGTTCGGAATCGCGCCGAAACGCTACGCGGAAACGACCCCGGCGATCCGGCTCTTTCTGCCCTGGGACGTCCGTCCCTACCACCTCGAAATCAAGAACGGAGGTACCAAGATGAAGAAGAAACAGAAACACTCGATCCTCTTCGTGCAGGTCGTCGAGCGACCGAAGCGGAAGGTGTTGGTCCGCCGCGGCGTCGCGGCGTCCGGCTACTTCGAGTACTGCGAGGAGGTCGGCTGTGACGTCTGGGGCGTGCTCTCTAGCGTCAAGGAGGCGCTCTACGAACCGATCGGGATGTGGCTTCCCGACAAACTGATCCGACCCGGGACGTCGAAGTACGTCCAGGGCGTCGAACTTCCGCTCGAATACGACAAGCCGATTCCCGAAGGGTACGAGATCATCACCCTCGAACCGTGCCGGATGATGGTCTTCCAGGGTGAACCGTACGACGACGCCGACTTCGGGGAGGAGATCGGCAAGGTGATGGAGGCGATGGAAGGCTACGACCCGGCGCCGTACGGCTACGCCTGGGCGGACGACGAGGCGCCGCGGTTCCAGCTCGAACCGCAGGGACACCGCGGATACATCGAGGCAAGGCCCGTGAAGCCGCTGCGGCGAGAGTAGACACTCCCGCTTTTCGTGTTCAAACCCCGCCGTGTCGATTGAAACGCGGCGGGGTTTGTGATATAATCATCGATAATGCCGGACGCTTGGATCCGGTGGAAACGAGGATATCCCATGGAAAAAATCATGTTCAGGGATCTGGCCGCCCATTTCGGCGAGACGATCGAGATCGCGGGGTTCGTCGACAAGGTCCGCGACCTGCAGTACGTGCAGTTCGTCGTCGTCCGCGACTCCTCCGGCAAAGTCCAGATCACGATCGAGAAGAACGACGCCAACAAGGCGATGAACGAGACCGCATCGAAGCTGACGAAGGAAAGCACGGTCCGCGCCGTCGGCGTCCTTTACGACCGCCCGAACGTCAAGCTCCGCGGCATGGAGTTCATTCCGGCGGAATTCGAGGTCACCAGCCTGTCCGCCGAGGAACTGCCGATCGACATCCTCGACTACACCAACGCGACCAACAAGGAGCTCCGTCTCGACTACCGCTTCCTCGACCTCCGCACCGAGCGCAACTACCTCATCTTCAAGGCGCAGACGATCGCCGAGATGGGCATGCGCGAATGGTGGGTCGCCCACAACTTCATCGAGATCCACTCGCCCAAGATCCTCGGAACCGCCTCCGAATCCGGCGCCGAAGTCTTCAAGATGGACTATTTCGGACGGACCGTGTACCTCGCCCAGTCGCCCCAGTTCTACAAGCAGATGGCGATGGCCTCGGGCTTCAACGGCGTCTTCGAGATCGCGCCCGCGTTCCGTGCCGAGAATTCCCACACCGCCTTCCACGCCACCGAGTTCACCTCGGTCGACGCCGAACTCAGCTGGATCAAGTCCCACCACGACGTGATGGACATGGAGGAGGAGGTCGTCAAGGCCGCCCTCCGCAAGGTCAAGGACGTGCTCGGGAAGGAATACCTCGACCTGATGAAGAAAGAGGTCGAGCTGAACGAAATGAAGTGGCCGCGGATTCCCTTCGCCGAGGTCAAGCGGATCATTCAGGAAAACTACAAGTACGTCGGCGAGAAGCCGACCGACATCGACCGCCGCGAAGAGGAACTGATCGGCATGTACGTGAAGAAGAACTTCGGCTGCGACTTCGTCTTCGTGACGGAATATCCGTTCGCCGCCCGTCCCTTCTACCACATGCTCGACGAGAACGGCCTCACGAAGAGCTTCGACCTCCTCTACAAGGGCGTCGAGATCACCACCGGCGCGCAGCGCGAGCATCGCATCGAGGTCCTGAAGCAGCAGGCCACGATGAAGGGCCTCGGCCACGAGGCGCTCGAGTTCTACTTCAACTTCTTCAAGTACGGCGTGCCGCCGCACGGCGGCTTCGGCTTCGGCCTCACCCGCTTCCTGATGCGGCTCTTCGAGGCCGAGAGCATCCGCGACGTCACGCTCCTCTACCGCGGTCCGAACCGCGTCAATCCGTAATTCCCGACCGCGCCGCCCGGCGCGGTTTTTCTTTTCACCGCGCCGTTCGAAATGCGCTGCCATATGGTAGAATGATAGTGAAAAGGACGTGTTAACGATGATTACCGCCGTCATGATCGGCGCCGGCAACCGCGGCATCGGCGCCTACGGCTTCTACGCCGCCAGAAATCCCCAGGAAATCCGCTTCGTCGCCGTCGCCGATCCCGATCCGGTCCGCCGCGCCTATTTCGGGGACATGCATCGGATCGAACCCGACCTCCGCTATTCCGGCTACGCGGAACTGCTCGCCGAACCCCGTCTCGCCGACGCCTGTTTCGTCTGCACGCAGGACGCGATGCACGTCGAACCGGCCTCGACGGCGATGGCGAAGGGCTACGACGTCTTCCTCGAGAAGCCGATGGCCGTCGATCCCGCCGACTGCGTCCGCCTCGCCGACGCCGCGAAGACGCACGGCGTCGAACTGATGGTCGGCCACGTCCTCCGCTACACGCCCTTCTTCGCGACGATCAAGCGTCTCCTCGACTCCGGACGGATCGGCCGGCTGGTCACGATCCAGCACAACGAGAACGTCTCCTACTGGCATCAGGCGCACAGCTACGTCCGCGGCAACTGGGCGAATTCCAAGCGTTCGAGTCCGATGATCCTGGCGAAGTCGTGCCACGACCTCGACCTGATTTCATGGTTCGCCGGAACGACTCCGACGAAGGTCTCCTCGTTCGGCGGCCTTCTCCATTTTCGTCCCGAGAACGCCCCGGCGGGCGCACCCGCACGCTGTCTCGACGGCTGTCCGGCGGAGGCGACCTGCCCCTACCACGCGAAGAAGGTCTATCTCTCCGCCCCCGACTGGATGAAGCTTCCCGTCTCGAACGACATGTCCGACGCCGGTCTCCTCAAGGCGCTCGCGACGGGTCCGTACGGCCGCTGCGTCTACCGTTGCGACAACGACGTCGTCGACCATCAGGTCACGATCGTCGAGTACGAGGGCGGCGTCACCGCCGCCTTCACGATGACCGCGTTCACCCACGAGAACACCCGCACGATCAAGCTCATGGGGACGAAGGGCGAGATCCGCGGCCACATGGACCAGAACCGGCTTGAAGTCTATGACTTCGGCGAACGCGGCGACGCCCCCGAGGTCATCGACACCGCCGTCCTCGATTCCGGCCACGGCGGCGGCGACGAGGGCATCATGAAGGCCTTCATCGGCCTCGTCGAAAAGGGCTATCACCGCGAGATCGCCGATCCCGCGCAGGCCGTCGTCGCGCATCTGCTCGCGTTCGCCGCGGAAACGTCGCGGACCAGCGGGAAGACCGTCGACTACGACGCGTACGTCCGTTCCCTGGAGGTCTGAGATGGAACTGCGCAGCTGCCGTCCGGAGGAGCGTCTCGACGCGATCCGGCTGTCCCGAAGCGTCTTCAAGGACAACATGGCCGAGCAATTCGCGACCCTGTTCGCCCCGGAAAACGTCGAACGCATGCTCGTCGCCGTCGACGGCGGCAAGGTCGTCTCGATGGTCAACTACTACCCCGGTCCGGTCCGCATCGGTCCGGCGACGATCCGGGTCGCCTCGATCGGTTCCGTCTGTACCGATCCGGCCTACCGCGGCCAGGGACTCGCCGCGAACCTCCTCAGGCTGGCCGAAGCGAAGATGCTTGCGGAAGGCATCCACGTCGTCGTCATCTCCGGCGGCGGCGGGATCTACTCCGCCTTCGGTTCCGAACAGGCCGGCGACATGCGGGAGGCGACGGTTCCGACGGCACACCTCGCGTCCGTTCCCGGCGTTTCGATCCGCCCGTACGCGCCTTCCGATTTCAATGCGCTTCGGCGCCTGCATGCGCAGGACCCCGTGCGTTTCGTCCGTCGGGCGCGCGAATTCCGCCAGCTGCTCGAGGGCCAGACCTATCCCGACACGTACGCCGACTATCCCGTCCGGTTGGTCGAACGGGACGGCGCGGCGGTCGCCTACGCGATCCTCGTCATCGACAAGGGAAACGACGAGGTCGGGATCAAGGAGATGGGCGGCGACCGCGCCGCGCTCGTCGCGGCGTTTCCGCTCTTCCTCGCGGAGTTCGAGAGGGTGCGGATTCATTTCGCGGCCGCGCCGGACGATCCCGTCCTCGGCGTCGCTGAAGAAAAGAAGCCGATCCATCAGTTCGCCAGTCTCAAGATCGTCGATTTTCCGGGATGCATGAAGGCGCTCCGCCCCTTCTTCCGATCCGTCCTCGGAAAGACGGCCGACGAACTTCGCTTCACCGCCCCGGAAGGCGTCGCGACGATCTTCGGAGGCGGCTCGTCCCTGCGCGTGACCGATCCGAAGGAACTTGCGAAGATCGTCTTCGGCTGTGCCGGGAGCTATCACTCGGGTGCGGACGGATGGCTCGGGGAGACGCTGTCGCGGATCTTCCCGGTCCCGTTCCCCTGGACCCATTCGATCAACTACCAATGACCACGAAAGGATGAAGACGATGTTCCTCATGACCGTATCCGACAACATGATGACGTTCCTTGGAGTGAGTTTCACCGCCGTGATGACGGCGGCCGGCGCGGCGATGGTGTTTCTTTTCCGAAACGCCCTCTCCGACGCCTTCAAGCGGATCTTCCTGGGTTTCGCCGCCGGCGTCATGATCGCCGCCTCGGTCTGGAGCCTTCTGATTCCGTCGATCGCCGAAGCCGAGAACATGGGGCTGGTCGGCTGGATTCCGGCCACGGTCGGATTCATGGCCGGCGGGCTGTTCCTGCTTCTGGTGGACAACCTCCTGCCGCATCTGCATATCGATTCCGACAAGCCCGAGGGCATCCATTCCTCGCTCAAGCGTACGACGATGCTCGTCTTCGCGGTCACCCTCCACAACATCCCCGAGGGGCTCGCGGTCGGACTCGCCTTCGGATTCGCCCTGAAGAGCGGCGAAGCCGCGATGATCGCCTCGGCGTTCGGGCTCGCCGTCGGCATCGGCCTGCAGAACTTCCCGGAGGGCGCGGCGATCTCGCTGCCGCTCAAGCAGGAGGGAATGAAGACCGGCAAGGCCTTCCTCTACGGAACCCTCTCGGGCGTCGTCGAGCCGATCTTCGCGGCGATCGGCATCGTCCTCGCGATGCAGCTTGCCGGCATCATGCCGTGGTTTTTGGCGTTCGCCGCCGGCGCGATGATCTACGTCGTCGTCGAGGAACTGATCCCCGAGGCCCAGCTCGGAGAGCATACCAACGTCGGCACGATCGCCGTGATGGTCGGTTTCGCGCTGATGATGATCCTCGACGTGGCGCTCGGATGAACGATTCCGGAAGAAGGGGATTCCGATGCCCGTGAAGATTCTCTATGAGGACAACCATCTGATCGTCGCCGTCAAGCCCGCCGGGGTGCTCTCGCAGGCCGACGGCGGACCGAAGGAGGACATGCTCTCGCTCCTCAAGGACGACGTGAAGGTCCGCTACGACAAACCCGGCGACGTCTATCTCGGTCTCGTCCACCGCCTCGACCAGAACGTCGGCGGCGTGATGGTGTTCGCACGTACCTCGAAGGCCGCGGCGCGACTGTCCGCGGCGATCCGCGACCACGCCTTCGAGAAGCGCTATCTCGCGCTCGTCGAAGGCGAGATTCCCGAAGGAACCCGCGGCCGGCTCGTCGATCGGCTTGCGAAGGACGAAGGGACCCGCAAGGCGGTCGTCGACGGGGCCGGGGGCCGCGAGGCCGTCCTCGAATACGAGTCGCTCGCCGTGGTCCGGCGGGAGGGACGCGTCCGCACGCTCGTCGACGTCCGGCTTGAAAGCGGCCGCTTCCATCAGATCCGCGCGCAGTTCGCCCACGCCGGACACCCCCTGGTCGGCGATACGAAATACGGCGGCACGCCCGCCGGTCGCGGCGTCCTCGGGCTGCACGCCTTCGAACTCGCCTTCGCCCATCCCGTGACGGGTGCGCCGATGGTCTTCCGGGACGTTCCGAAGCAGGTTCCGTTCGATCGTCTCGACATTCCCGTGAAAT
Organism: Candidatus Izemoplasmatales bacterium; assembly: GCA_041649275.1. Taxonomy (NCBI): domain Bacteria; kingdom Bacillati; phylum Mycoplasmatota; class Mollicutes; order Candidatus Izemoplasmatales; species Candidatus Izemoplasmatales bacterium. The sequence goes on along the minus strand of JBAZNL010000001.1, from coordinate 218,233 downwards.
GAAAAAAACGCTGCCCGAGAGCAGCGTTTTGTATGTTCAGCGGTCGAAGACGAGCGTTCGGGACGGTCCGAACGGGCAGGCGCCGTCCTGAAACGCCATCGCGGCCAGTTCCTCGATCGAGAGCGTCTCCTCGGCGTCGTCGATCTCGCGGATGCGGACCGTACCGCCTTCGACGATCCATTCGAGCGAGCGGTTGTTCTGCGCGAACAGGTCGTCGACGATCCGGACGCGGCGGCGGCATTCCGCCTTCGGCGCATACGGATATTCCCGGAGGAAACGCATCGCGTCGACGATCCGAAACATGACGCGGCCGCCGTCGCCTTCACCGCCTTCGATCGCGACCGTCAGGCCGTCGAGGGCGGACATTGTCGTCGGTGCGACGTCCGCCGGCAGGCAGAGTTCCTCCACGCGGTCGCCGAAGCGCGAGAAGTAGCCGATCGGTTCGTCGTTCTCGAGAATGAGGAAGATCGTTCCTCCGGCCGCGGCGACCTCGTCGTAGAAATCGTTCCAGGCGTCGAGCCGGCGCTCCACGAAGACGTCATAGGTTTCCATCCGGCGGCGGTAGAGGGCGTCAAGTGCGGGCAGGTCGTCGCGGGTCGCGACGCGGAGGACGCGTCCGTCGGAGGCCGGGGAGACGATGCGGACGTCCTGCGAGCGGCAGACCGTGACGAAGCCGAAGGGACGGTAGTATTCGTCGGAGGCCGACGAGATGGCGGCGAGTGCCGTCTTGCGGTTGTAGAGCTCGGCCAGAGTCTGCCGGAGAAGGGTGGACATGAGTCCCTTCCCGCGTTCCGTCCGGAGCGTGGCGGCGGCGGCGACGAACGGCACCGCGAACTCCCGGTGGCGGATCGCGACGGTTCTGCGGACGAGATGGAGCGCCGACACGATGCGGCCGTCGATCCGATGGAAGACGACGTTGTCGGAGCGATAGCGGTTATGGAAGAAGTAGTCGGTGAAGTTCTGCGAGGCGGGGAACGCCTCGCCGTATAAGGACTTCAGTTCCTCGATTTCGGCCTGCGAGAGGTGGTCGCGCATGAGCGAGTACTTCTCGACGAACCCGATCGGGTGGTAGGACAACTTCGATTTCCGCAGTTCGGCGATCCCGAGGTCTTCCTGGCGGTTGACGACCGGGACGCCTTCGTAATGGGCGTTCGCGAACATCTGGTTGATCGCCGCGTAGACGCCGGGGACGCCCGTGTCCGCCTTTTCGAAAAGGGTGATCCCGACGTTTCCCTGGAGTGTGCCGATCGCGAACGCGGCGAGGCGTTCGCCGACGAACAGGAGGTCGGCGAAGCAGGACAGTTCGGCGCGGAAGTCGAGGAGTTCAAGGATCGCCTGAATCTCGTATGCCTGCAGTTTCCGGGCTTCCCAGTGATGGAGCATCGTCTCGACGAGACCGCGGTCGGCGTCCCTATAGGGACGGAACGAATGGTCGCCGTTCTTCATGAAACGGTTGACGAAGTTGCGCTTGGCGTGATAGCGGGTTCCCGACAGGGTCCTCAGCGACGCGGCGTCGTAGAGGTATTCGAACAGGTTCCGTTCGCTGTCGATGCGGTCGTGGCGGTCGCTCCGGCCGACGATGGCGACGAGCGACGCGGTCATTCCGCGGACGAGGAAGGGGATGTTGTTCTCGAGCGCTTCGCCTTCGAGGAGCGAAAGCGCCGCGATGAACGCCGGTTCGGTCGCCGCGATCGGCGGGAAGTAGAAGCCGACCCCGTTCCGTTCGCCGCGGGTCACGATCGTGCCGTCAGGGAGTGCGCCGCATTCGAGCCGGTCGTGGCGCCGCCAGGCGAAGAGGCATGCGAAATTGAGATCGCTGCCCTGATAGTCGTGGAACAGGGGGCTTTGCGCCAGGGCGCGGTCGTATCGTTCTCTGTCATCGAGGGTTATGAGATGGAATTCCATGGGATCACCGCCCTCTATTCTATCGCATCGGCGTCGAAAAGGGAATCGAATCGACCGAAACCGGCTTCGGTCCCATCCGCCGCGCACGAAGAAATGCGATAGTCGATCGATCCGCATCCGTTTTCGACAAGTGTTCTTGTCAATCGCGCGCGTTTACGGTATACTGATAGAAACATCAATGGGACATGGGCCGAACGATCCGACCCCGTCGGAGATTCTGCCGGCCATGTCGAAGGAAGGATAACATACGATGAGAAAAGCCATCATCCTGATCACGCTTCTGTCGTTCTTCACCCTGGTCGCGTGCGATCAGCTCACCACGACGACGCCGCTGACGACGACTACGGCGACGGCCACGACCGCTTCGACCTCCCAGACGACGTCGCAGACCACCACGACCCTCACGACGACGACGGAAGCCACGACCACCACCGCGGCGACGACGACCCAGACCACCACCACGATCCCGACCACGACGCCGACCACGACGACGGTCTATAACGCCGAACCGACCATCGTCGGCGTGAGCGACAAGACGGTGAACCGCACGGCCGCGTTCGATCCGCTGGCGGGAATCACCGCGTCCGACGCCGAGGACGGGGATCTGACCGCGATCATCGTCGTCGATTCGAACGTCGACGTCAGCGTCGACGGTTCGTATACCGTCACCCTCTCCGTGACCGATGCGGGCGGGAAGACCGCGACGGTCACCTATACCGTCGCCGTCGTCGTCTCGAGCAACGAGACGAAGGCGCTCGCCGACCTCGCCGCGATCAACTTCGCGCCGGACACGACGCTGCCGAACGGCGGCACCAACGGTTCGATCTACACGTGGACCTCGAGTCTGCCGGACGTCATGACGAACAAGGGCCTCACCATCCCGCTGCCGGTCGGATCGGATCCCGTCGACGTCACCATGACCCTCAAGATCGTGAACGGCTGGTTCACGATGTACCACGAGTTCACGACGACGGTCCAGCCGAGTCCCGAAGTCGCGGTGACCAGGAGCGTGATGCTTCCCTTCGACGGCACCAGCACGGAGTACGTGGTTCCCGACCAGGAGGCCATCCGCGTGTTCTACGTGAACAACGGCACCGTCCCCTACATCGACGTCGAGACGTTCGTGAACATGGTCGACGGCGCACTCGACGCCTCGATCATCGAATTCACCCCCGTAGACGACGACGTGCTCGTGATCTCCTACACCGTCGAATACGAGGATTTCGACGGGACGCTGGTCCAAGAAACCTACTCCGCGACCATCGATTTCACGGAAAACACGTTCACCGTCTCCAGCTTCGATTTCTTCGAAGGATATGTCGCCTCGACGGAATCCGACTACGGCGAAGGTCTGAACTACGTCGACGCCGATTACGGCGCCGGTGCCGAAGTCACGATCCCGCTCGGCTTTTACCGGTTCGACATCATCGTCTACCACGAAGGCGAGGAAACCTTCTACCTGATGCCGGTCGCCGTCACCGACCTGCTCCTCCTCGGCGGCGTCTACTACGACGTCTACTACAACGGCGACAAGCTCTGGGGCGTCGACACGTTCGGTCTGAGCGGCGGCACGGCCGAGGATCTCGCGATCCATGAGGCGATGCGCACCAGTTCGCTCGCTCCCCAGACGATGGCCACCGACATGAACTGGGCCACCTACAACTACCTCGCGCTCGCGATGGACTATTTCTACGGCCTCAAGGACGACCTCGGCTACGAGACGTTCTACGACGTCCTCCTCGAGCACGTCAGCACGATCATGACGAAGGGCGACACCACGGTCTACAAGAAGATCTTCGACATCGTGTACGATCTCGACGACCTGCATTCATGGCACGTGTATCCGGGCTACTACGTCGATCCCACCGGATACAGCATCGACGTCACGATCACCGACCTCGGCCCCGACAGCTATTCCTTCTACCGCGGTCTCTGGGCCGTCCAGGATCTGCTGGACGCCAAATACGGAAGCTACACCTCCATGCCCGCCATGGAACTGCTCGACGACGAGAAGATCGCGGTCATCCACCTGACCGGCTTCACGATCGACACCCCGGACGAATTCAAGCGCATCCTCGACCATCTGCCCGCCACCGTCACAAGCGTCGTCGTCGACCTCTCGTACAATACGGGCGGAAATCTCGGAGCGGTCCTGCGCATCTTCGGCTACATGACCGAAAACCAGATCATGTACCACTCCAAGAATCCCGCCGACGGCGCCACGGTCACCTACTACATCGAGAGCGACTATGTCGCCTTCGACTACGACTGGTACATCCTCTGTTCGAGCGTCACGTTCAGCGCCGCCAACCTGATGACCTCGATCGCGAAGGAACAGGGCATCGCGACCGTCATCGGCCAGCCGTCGAGCGGGGGCGCGTCCTCGATCGGCGTCATCATCACCCCCGACGGGTCGGTCCTCTTCATCTCGACGAACAACGTGCTGTGCACGCGCATCGGCAACGAGATCGACGGCTACGTCTACCAGAGCATCGAAGACGGCATCACGCCCGATTACCTGATGGACGACGTCACCAGCAATTCCGAACTGATCGCGCTGATCCATTCGCTCCAACCCGCGAACTGATCCCGACCCGCTCGATCGTCACCGGACACCGAATGACATCGGCGTCCGGTTTTCGTTTTCTGAAAATAAAAAAAGGTCTCGCGTAAAAACGTGCGCGAGGCCTTGAAGGGCGATGCGGGTCAGAACTTGTAGACGGCGTAGAGGATCAGGCTGACTGCGAGGATCACGAGCGAAGCGTACCAGAACGCGTGGTACATGAACGGTTCGACCGTCTTCTTCGTTTCCAGATACTCGATGTACGTCGTCTTCTCGCGTTTACCGATGACGCCCTTGAAAAAGGACTTCACGCCATAGGTGATGATGTCGAACACGTGGTTGTTGGCGACGAAGAAGAACCAACCGACGGCGAACAGCAGCACCGCCGCCACCATCGTCGCGTCGATGAAGCCGATCAGGGTGAAATCCTGCGAGAACAGGAGCATCAGGCCGACGAAGACCACGCCGATCGCCATGTCGATCGCGGTGACGACGAGAACCCGTCGCCGTGAGAGTTTGTTCATGTACCGTTTGCCTCCTGTCGCACCGCTCGCGGGACGGCGGGCGGCGATCATCTTCATCATTATATATAATATATCACATTCGCGTGAAAGAGAAGGCGGAAATCGCGGCGACGCACGGGGAATTTCGTTTTCATCCTCCATCATCGATTATATTGTCGACTCGTGTTGACAACCATAGGCAAATGTAGTAAAATCACGGTAATCCACACAACAATAGAAAAGGAGAGTAGCAAAGATGAAAAAAGCATTGCTATCCATGCTTGCGGTTCTCGTGTTGTTCACCACTCTTGCTTGTACAGAGACAACGACACTGGACACCGTGGCCCCGGTGCTGAGCGGCGTCGCTGACATCACGTATGTCATCGGCGAAAGTTCCGCGCCGACGTATGCTGGCGTCACGGCTTATGACAATCTGGAAGGGAACATCACGTCCAAGATCGTCAGAAACTCGACCGCCGTCAACCTCACCGTTCCCGGCAACTACACCGTCACCTTCACCGTCGAGGACCTCTTCGGCAACGAGGCGACCGCTTCGCTTGTCGTCCACGTCGTTGACAACGACGCCCCGGTCATCACCGGCATCCACGGACTCGAGTTCGTGTTCGGCGACGATGCGCCCGACTATCTCGACGGCGTGACCGCCACCGACAACGTCGACGGCGACCTCACCGACGAAATCGTCGTCGACTCCTCCGCCGTCGATCTCGAAACCGTCGGCGTCTACACGGTCACCTACACCGTCGAAGACGCGTCCGGCAACCAGTCGGCCGTCTACTCGACCTTCATCCAGGTGAAGGAGTTCGCCGATGACGCGGACCTCGTTCCGCCGGTCTTCAACGGCCAGTCGAACAAGACCTACACGATTGGCGTCAGCGCCGCTCCGAACTACCTGACCGGCGTCACCGCGACGGACAACGTCGACGGTGCCGTGACCGCGGACATCGTGGTCAACTCGGCCGCCGTCAACCTCGCCGTCCCCGGCGTCTACACGGTCACCTACACCGTCGAAGACTCCTCGGGCAACGAGTCGCAGGTCTCGATCACCGTCACCGTCGTGAAGGAGACCGTCGCTCCGGTCATCTCCGGCATCCACAACATCGAGTACTACACCGGCAACGCCGTTCCGAACTACCTGACCGGCGTGACCGCGACCGACAACGTCGATGGCGACCTCTCCGCTGCGATCGTCGTGGACGATGACGCCGTCAACTACGGTGTCGCCGGCATCTACCAGGTGCTCTACACCGTCACCGACGCCGCCGGCAACGTCACCACCGCCCAGGCGACCATCGTCGTCTACATCAACCCGAGAAGCATCGCCGACCTGTCCGCGATCTATCACACCTATACTTCCGGGACCAACAACCTGAACCCGTATTCCGAAACGCTCGCGACCGCTTCCGAACTGTACGGCTATCTGACCGACAGCCTCTACACCGGCGACTACGACTGGGCCGCCGCCCAAGCGCAAGTGCTCGAAGAGGATCCCGCATTCGTCGTCGACGGCGACTTCGACTTCGAAGACTGGTATCGCGCCGGCCATACCGCTGGCGAGCTGCCCTACAACCGCTTCCCGGCCATGGCCGCTTCCGTGCCGCAGCCGATGGATGAGGAAGGGCTCGTCTGGAGAATCGCTCTCCGTCAGGACCTGCAGTTCCAGGATGGCACCCCGATCGACGCCTACACGTTCGACTACTCCTGGAGAATGCTCCTCGACCCGCTCCTTCTGAACGACCGTGCCTCCAACCTCTATGACAACGCGTACCTGCCGCTCGTCGGCGCCGAAGGATATGCGAAGCAGAACAGCCCGCAGACCGACGTTTGGGGTTACAACCTCTACAAGGTCGGCGAAATCGTCTACTCGCGTGAGAACTCCTATTACGGAACCGTCATCGGTCAGCCCACTTGGCCGCTCTACTACATCGAGACCGGACGTTACGACGGACTCGTCGGACCCGGCGGCGCCCTCGCCTACCTCGAAGACTGGGGCAGAAGCGCTAGCGCCTACGGCGTGAACGGATTCGTCATCGAAAACGAATACGGCGATGCCTTCCTCTGGGATGCCAGCGGAAACCTGATCGCCCCCGAAGCGGGCTGGACCCTCGACGGCGTCCCGGTCCCGACCACCGGAACCCCCGATACCACCAAGGGCAAAGGCTATGCCGGCGCCCGTCCCGCCTACATGGATGAGGCTCAGAACAGAGCCGCCGTCGATGAAAGCGGCATTCCGGTCGGCGGAGCCACCCTTCCGCAGGCTGCCGTTCTGTGGAGCGAAGTCGGCTTCAAGGTCATCGACCAGTACACCATCGAACTGACCCTGACCGCCGGCAAGACCGCCTGGGACGTCATGGGCAACCTGACCTCCGGCATCGTCGGCGTCGTCCATCCCGCCAAGTTCGAAGCGGGCATGAACGAAGCGAGAACGCAAACCACCTACGGCACGATCGAGAACCCGCTGTCCTCCTACGGACCGTACGTCCTCGCCGTTTGGGAAACCGACGTCCTCTACTACTACACGCTCAACCCGTCGTATTACGCCAAGGATGATTATCGCATCACGACCGTCCGTTACGACGTCATCGCCGACCAGAGCATCGCGATTGAAGAATTCAGAGCCGGACGTCTTGACATCGTCGGCGCCGGCGGACAGTACTACAACGAGTTCAAGTACAACCTGAACATGAAGCTCTCGCCTCTGACCACGTTCTTCCGCTTCGCCTTCAACATCCAGGGCAGCGCGCAGTACGAACTCAATCCGATTCTGGTCTATCCGGAATTCAGAGAAGCCTTCTACTTCGCGATCGACCGCGAGACCTTCTCGCTGGAAGTCAGAGCGCCTTCGCTTCCGACGCACGGCTTCCTCGGCCCGGTCTACCTCTCCACCGAATACAACTTCGTCTCCTACCGCGGATCGCAGGCAGGCCAGAGCGTTCTCGAAGACTACGCTCCCGACACCGCCGGCTACAACCCGGTCTTGGCGAAATCGCTGTTCGATCAGGCCTACGCCGCAGCCATCGCTGCGGGTGACATCACCGATGGCGAGATGGTCAGCGTCGAGTACAAGTTCTACGACGTTGAGACCAACTGGCAGGTTGCCAACTGGGTCAAGTCGACCGTCGAAGCGATCTTCAACCAGGGCGAATCCACGCCGATCTTCGAGCTCACGCTGGCTGCCGTCAGCAGCAGCGCGCTCGACCAGGCTTGGGACAACGGCGACTTCGAGATGACGTTCGGCGGTTGGCAGGGCCTCAACTTCGACGCTCCGTCGATGCTCGGCCAGGTCTACAACAGCCTCAACGTCTCCCTGATGCTCGAAAAGGGCTTCAACACCGCCGGCGCCGAAGTGACCGTCAGCCTGCCGAACTCCAAGGCCGCCTTGGAGCAGTGGATCGCTGACTACGAAGCTCTCGAAACCCCGACGGAAACCCAGACCGCTCAGTACGACTCCTGGGTCGACCTCCTCGCCCTGTTCGTCGGCGACACGCTGACCTGCACCTTCAACGAACTGTACGTCTACGCCTATGGCGAACTGTACAACGTCAAGGATGTCAACTATGCGGGCAAGACCGACGACTTCGACAACATCACCGCCGCGTTGGAAACCGTGCTCCTCGATCAGATGATCGCGATCCCGCTCTTCACGAGCGTCGGCGCGACCGTCTACAGCGACAGAATGGTCTTTGAAGCCAACGAGTACCATGCTTGGATGGGTTGGGGCGGACTCAAGTACATGTACATCGCCACCGAAGCCGAATAAAAAGCATCCGCATCACACAATTACTTAGTTCGACTAACAACCCTAATGGCCTCAAACCATTAGGGTTGTTAATGTCGATAGAATGGAGCACTCCGTGCGAAACTACATCCTGAAGCGTATCATTCTGATTTTCATCACGGCGGCGATCATCATCTTCCTTGAATTCGTCTTCATGAAGATGCTTCCGCAGTATCATCGAGCGGTTCTCGGCGTCGACCCTGAAACACGCCTTCTCCTCGAGCTCCGCGAAGGTTACGGCAAGCCGATCATCGAGCAGTTTTTCATGTGGGTCCGCAACATCATCCAGTCTGGTTCCCTCGGGCGTTCGCTCAAGGAGAAACGCGATATCGTCGCGATCATGGCCGAGCGAATCCCGGTATCGATGCGGCTCAACATCGTTCCGTATCTCCTCGCCCTGCCGATCGGAATCCTGCTGGGCATCTGGGCCGCGCTCAAGAAGAACAAGTTGACCGACCATCTGATCTCGACGCTCGTCATCTTCTTCATCTCCGTTCCGCGGTTCGTCACCGGCACGCTGCTGCAGTACTATGCCGTGTACAAATGGAATTGGTTCACCAACCCCTATGTCTTTTCCGAAATGGACTTCGCCGCCGATCCGATCAATGGCATGCTGTCGTATTTCATGCCGATGTTCGTCATTCTCCTCGGTGAAGTCGCGGGGTTGACCCGCGTCACGCGCGCCGAACTGACGGAAGTTCTGACTTCCGACTTCATGCTGCTGTGCCGGACCAAGGGCTTGACGAAACGCCAGGCGACCTTGCGTCATGCGCTCCGCAACGCGATGGTTCCGATCGCGCCGTCGATCATCGGCGGATTCATCGGCATCCTCAGCGGATCGCTGATCATCGAACAGATCTTCCGCGTCGCCGGCATCGGCGGCGTCTATCTCCAGGCTTTCCAGAACTTCGACTATCCGCTCGTCATGGGACTGTTGATGTTCTACACCGTCATCGGTCTGGCGGCAACGCTCATCATCGACCTTTCGTACGGTTTGATCGATCCGCGAATCCGAATGGGGGCAGGAAAACGATGATGGACAATCTGCAGAAGGAAAAATTCGTCCTCGTTCAGAAAGACGAGATCCTGTACGACGAGAGCATCAAGACGAAATCGATCGGCTACTACAAGGATGCATGGCTGCGCTTCAAGCGCAACAAGGCTTCCGTCGCCGCTTTCGTGATCCTCGTCATTCTCCTCATCATGGCGATCATCGGTCCCTGGCTCAATACGGGATACACGCTGGATCAGGACAACGCCAAGTGGGCATACCGCCTCAAGGACATGCCGCCGAAAGTCGAAGGGCTCGATTGGATGCCTCTCTTCTCGGGCACGAAGGAACTGACCGGGTATCCGCAGAACTTCTCGAACATTCCGCGTGAAATCATTTTGGAAATCAAGAGCATGAACGATGTCGGTCAGATCACCATCGTGGTCGATTACTATGCGTACATCAACTACAAGTACAGCCGCGAGATCGACACTGATACCCAGACCTACACCTCGTTCGCTTATACCAATATGCTGGAGTCCGAATACAACGCCTGCCGTGCCGCCGAACTGGCGACCGGCGAAACGATCATCCTTGAAGACGCGCCGTTGGTGAACGGTTCCTACAAAGTCCGCGTCGACTTCTACAAGTTCCTCAAACATGTCTATGGCGTCGAAGACGTCCGTTTCTGGTTCGGTTCCGACCCGCAGGGCCGCGACCTGTTCACATTGCTCTGGGACGGCGCCAGACTGTCGCTTCTGATCGCCTTCAGCGTCTCCTTCATCAACATCATCATCGGCATCATCGTCGGCTCGATCTCCGGCTATTACGGCGGGCTTGTCGACATGATCATCGAACGCGTCAACGAGGTTCTGGCGGGGTTGCCGTTCCTGGCAATCCTCACGTTGCTCGTCCTCAGGTACGGCAACGAGCCGTGGATCATGGTGCTTGCATTCACGATGACGGGCTGGATCGGCATCGCGGGGCTCGCACGCTCGCAGTTCTATCGCTACAAGAACCGCGAGTACGTGCTTGCCGCGCGCACGCTCGGCGCCTCGGACTCGCGCATCATCATCCGTCACATCTTCCCGAACGCCGTCGGCACGATGATCACCAGCCTCGTGCTCTACATTCCGAGCGTCATCTTCTCGGAATCGACATTCTCGTTCCTCGGCATCATCAACTATCAGGACCAGATCAGCATCGGGCGTCTGCTTTCGACGGGACAGTCCGTGATGAAGGAAAGCTTCTACCAGGTCCTGTTCCCGGCGCTGTTCATTTCGCTGTTGATGCTGTCCTTCAACCTGTTCGGCAATGGTCTGCGCGACGCGTTCAACCCGTCGTTGAGAGGGGTGGAATAACATGTCGTCCGAAAGACCCGTCATCCTCGACGTCAAGGACCTGGCGATCTCATTCCGCACCCAGCAGGGCATCCTGCACGCAGTCAGAGGCATCAACTTCCAGTTATTCAAAGGCGAAACCCTCGCGATCGTCGGTGAGTCCGGCTCCGGAAAGAGCGTCACTTCGCGAGCGATCATCGGCATTTCCGCCGGCAACTCGATCCACGACGGCGGATCCATCTACTACCATAACAGTGGTCTGGGCAAGTTCGACCAGGTCACCGGCCAGGAGAATCCCGACAAGGAAGACATCATCGACCTGATGAAGATCGACGAGGAGCATTTCCATAAACTCCGCGGTTCGAAGATCTCGATGATCTTCCAGGATCCGATGTCCTCCCTGAACCCGATCATGAAGGTCGGCAAGCAGGTCTCCGAAGCGCTCTATCTCAAGATGGGCGTCTCGAAGGAGGAAGCCAAGAAGCGCGCGCTCGACCTGATGCGCGAGGTCGGCATCCCCGAACCCGAAAAACGTTTCTATCAGTTCCCCTTCCAGTATTCCGGAGGCATGATCCAGCGCATCGTGATCGCGATCGCGCTCGCGAACAACGCCGAGATCCTGATCTGCGACGAACCGACGACGGCTCTCGACGTGACGATCCAGGCGCAGATCCTCGAACTCATCAATCGCAAGAAGAAGGAAAGGAACCTGTCCGTCATCTTCATCACCCACGACCTCGGCGTCGTCGCCAACATGGCCGACCGCGTCGCCGTCATGTATGCGGGCAAGATCGTCGAGATCGGCACCGCCGACGAGATCTTCTACGACCCGAAGCACCCCTATACGTGGGCGCTTCTGTCGGCGATTCCCGACCTCGACTCGAAGGACACGCTCTTCGCCATTCCCGGAACGCCGCCGGATCTGCATTTTCCGCCGGTTGGCGACGCGTTCGCGCCGCGCAACCACTATGCCATGCAGATCGACTTCGAACAGCAGCCGCCGATGTTCCAGGTCACCGATACCCATTTTGCGGCCACATGGCTCCTCCATGAGAACGCCCCCAAGGTCGAGATGCCGGAAAGTCTTCGCCGACGGATCGCCCGCAATCGGGTTCCCGTGCGGAAGGGGGAGTGACACGACATGGACAAACTACTCGAAGTCAAGCACCTGAAGCAACACTTCAAGGCTGGTCGGGGAAACCGCAGGATCCTCGTCAAGGCCGTCGACGACGTCAGCTTCACCATCTTCAAGGGCGAGGTCTTCGGACTCGTCGGTGAATCCGGATGCGGCAAGACGACCACCGGACGCACCATCATCAAGCTCTACGACGCGACCGACGGTGAGGTTTATTTCAACGGTCAGCGCATCGGCGGCGGATTCCAGTCGCTGAACGAGGAGCTCAAGGTCGCGAAGCGACAGGCCGTCGAAGCGATCAAGGCGGAAAAGGCCAAGGATCCCGTGGATTCCGCCAAGATCGCCGAGATCAAGGCCGACCTCGCCGCGAAAACGGTCGATGTCAAGGCGCGGGCGGCTTCGCTCCGCAAGGACAACGCCTTCCGTGGTCAGACCCTGCAGACGATGAAGAAGATTCAGATGATCTTCCAGGATCCGATCTCGTCACTCAATCCGCGCATGACCGTCCGTGAAATCATCGCCGAAGGCCTCATCATCGGCGGCGAGCACGACAGGGCGCAGATCGATGAAAAGGTCTTCGAAATCCTGAAGGTCGTCGGGCTTCTTCCCGAACACGCCTTCCGCTATCCCCACGAATTCTCGGGCGGGCAGCGGCAGCGCATCGGCATCGCCCGCGCCCTCATCGTACAGCCTGAACTCCTGATCGCCGATGAGCCGATCAGCGCGCTCGACGTCTCGATCCGCGCCCAGGTCCTGAACCTGCTCAAGCGTCTTCAGAAGCAGTATAACCTGACGATCATGTTCATCGCCCACGACCTTTCCGTCGTGAAGTATTTCAGCGACCGCATCGCGGTCATGTATTACGGCAAGATGGTCGAGCTCGCTTCCTCGGACCAGCTGTTCGCACATCCGTTCCACCAGTACACGAAGTCCCTGCTTTCGGCGATCCCGCTCCCCGACCCCCATTACGAGAAGCAACGTCAGCGTTTCACCTACAATCCGACGTCGCATGGCTACGGGCCGGACAACATGCCCTCGTTCGTCGAAGTCGAACCCGGACATTTCGTTCTGGCATCCGCGGCGGAAGTCGAGCAGTTCAAGGCCGAGCTCGCCGCATAATCGAATCGAAATACATCGGGGCGACGGCGACGTCGCCCCGAATTCATCCTTGAATCGAAAGAAAGGGGCGACCTCCATGGATCCGCTCAGACACCGACACAAAGTCCTCTTCACCGTGTTCATCGCGATCAATCTCCTGTTGCTCGGATCAGCGGTCGCGGTCTTCTTCTTCGATTGGGAGATGATGACGCAGATGACCGCGTTCTTCCTTGCGCTCTTCGTCCTAGCAGCCATCGACCTGTGGTTCCAACCCAGACTCCAGAGCTATGCGTACCAAAACAGCGTGGGACGTCTGCGCCGGGGGTCGACGGTGGAACCGCCGTCGGCCGATGATCTTTCCTCCCCCCTTTGGGTCGCCCATCTGAAGTCGCTCGGGTTCGCAGTCGCCGTCGACGTCGGCGCGTTCGCGATCCTGCATCGGGTCTCGAAGAATCCGAATCGCACCATCGTTCCCAGCAAGGTCCACGACGTCATCGTCTATGTCCGGCGGCTCGAAACATCGTATCACGACCCGGCGATCCAAGCCGAAGTGAACCGCCTCGAGTCGTCCATGGCCGCCCGCAAGATCCGCGTCCGCGATTCGGCGATCGTCGTCGTGAAGAGCGGTGCGGGGATCGACGGCGCGATCGATGCCGCACTCGGCCAGGTCGTCTTCGAAAAGCAATCGGAACACGGCATCGTGGTGATGCCTTCCTATTACGACCGGAATTCGCACCGCATCCATTATCTCCATGCGTCCGATTACGCGCCGACGGCGTTGTACGGCTACGCCATCGACATGTTCAAGGCGACGTACGAGACGTTCCGTCTCCCTGCGGACGACAAGGCGTCCAAAGCCGACGGAAAGTGAGATCCGTTCCACCGCCTGCCTTTCACGATGAAAGTCATGTTTCCGCAACCGGAGATCCGGATTCCATGCGGAGGACATGGCTTTTTTTCGATCGGGCGCGAAACGACGCCGAAGCGATTCGCCGAAACCGGCGTTTTATGATATCATAGAAATGATGATCAGGAGGGATAGCATGAACATATCGATCCGCACCATGGACGACGACATCCGCGAGATCGACGTCGTATCCGCGCAAGGCCAGCGCGTCAGCCTGCTTTCGGTGGGTGCCGCACTGACGTCGTGGAGGACCGATTCCGGAATCGACATCGTCGCGGCCTATCAGAACGTCACCGATTATCGGAAGGGCGGAATGTATCTGGGTACGACCGTCGGACCGATCGCCGGACGCGTCGAGAACGGCGTCTTCGCCATCGGCGGGAAGACCTACCGTTCGCCGGAGAATCCGCCCCACTTCCTGCACGGCGGGATCGATTCGATCGCCTTCCGGAACTTCGCAGATGAAATCGAGAAAAACGGACCGGAAGAAGCCGTCGTCCGTTTCACGCATCGCTTCCGGCATCACCTGATTCCGGGCACGATCGATGTCTCGATCCGCTACGTCATCCGTCACGGCATGATCCGGATCGTCTACGACGCGACTTCCGACGAACCGACGGTCTCCAACTTCACGAACCATTCCTACTTCAACCTGGACGGCGACTTCGCCCGCGACCTCTCGAACCACGAACTCTTGATCAAGGCCGACCGCGTCGTGCTCGTGGATGATGACATCCTCGGCAGGACGATCGCGCCGGTCAAGGGCACCCCGTTCGACTTCACGACCAAAAAGGCGATCATGCCGTCGGTCCTGGAGATCAAGGGAACCGGACACGCCTCCCGCGGGATCGACCACTATTACCTCTTCGAACCGGGCGCAAAGGCGCCGCAGGTCGAGCTCACGTCGCTAAAGACGGGACTCACGCTTTCCGTCTCGACGACGACGCCGGGCGTGACCGTGTACACCGGCAACTACCCGAAGGAAAATCCGCTCCGTTCCGGCGGAACGCTCGCCCAGCACGGATCGATCTGCTTCGAGACCCAGTTCCAGTCCAACGCGATGAACGATCCGCGGTTCGTGCCGGCGCTGGTCTCTCCCGAACGTCCCTGGCATCAGGAGACGACGTTCTCGCTCGGAGGCATGTGACATGCGGCTCCTCGTGCTCGGCGGCGCCGGCTATATCGGCAGCCACTTCGTCAAGGAGTCGATCCGACGCGGCCATTCCGTCGTCGTCGTCGACAATCTCCAGACCGGCCACGCGGATGCGATCGATCCGCTCGCGACGTTCCGCCGCGGCGACATCCGCAACCGCGCCTTTTTAGCCGAAGTCTTCTCCGCCGGCGCGTTCGACGCGGTCGTCCATTTCGCGGCGAACTCGCTCGTCGGCGTCTCGATGCAGGAACCCGTCGCCTATTTCGACAACAACGTCCACGGCACGATCGCCGTCCTCGAGGCGATGAAGACCTACGGCGTGAAGATGATCGTCTTCTCCTCGTCCGCGGCGGTCTACGGCGCGCACCGGGTCATGCCGATCACGGAGGAATACGCGACCGTCCCCACCAATCCCTACGGCGAGACGAAGCTGATGATGGAGAAGATGATGAAGTGGTCGGATGCCGCCTACGGGATCCGGTACGCATCGCTCCGGTACTTCAACGTCGCCGGCGCGGACGCCGGCCACGCGATCGGCGAAGACCATCGCCCCGAAACCCACCTGATCCCGAACGTGCTTCTGGTTCCACTCGGGAAACGGCCCGGCGTGACGATCTTTGGGAACGACTACGCCACGATGGACGGAACCTGCGTGCGCGACTACATCCACGTCGAAGATCTCGTCGACGCCCATCTCCGGGCGCTCGAACACCTCGCTTCGAACGGTTCTTCCGACATCTTCAATCTCGGTTCAAGCGCCGGGTTCTCCAATCTCGAGATCGTCCAGGCGGCCCGCAAGGTGACGGGACATGCGATTCCGACGACGTTCGGACCACGCCGTCCCGGAGACCCGGACATCCTCGTCGCGTCCAACGCAAAAGCGTTCCGCGTGCTCGGGTGGAAACCGACCCGCGGACTCGATGACATGATCGGTTCGGCCTGGGAATTTCACCGGAGACATCCCGAGGGGTATCGGGAATGAAGCCGCTCGGAACCCTTCTGAACGAACTGGTCCGCTATGCGGCGGACGAACGCATCCTCGATCCCGCCGACCGCGAATACGCGATCAACGCGCTCCTGTTCCTGTACCGGCTCGATTCCTTCGCGGCGGAGAAGATCGCCGGAACGGTCGATTTCTTTGCGACGATGGACGGTCTGATCGCCCACGCGCTCGAGCGCGGGCTGATCGAGGCGGACGTCGAACCCCTCCGTGACAACTTCGAAGCCAAGCTGATGGACTGTTTTTTGCCTCGTCCGGCCGAACTCGACCGCCGGTTCAAGCAGCTGCTTCAGGAAGATGGGGATGCGACGTCCGCGACCGCATGGTTCTATCGTCTCTCGAAGGCGACCAACTACATCAAGACCGCCCGCATCGCGAAGAACATCAACTACGTCTACGAAGGACAATACGGACCACTCGACATCACGATCAACCTCTCGAAACCGGAGAAGGATCCGAAACTGATCGCCCTCGCGAAACTGAAGTCGACGGAAGGATATCCGAAGTGCGCCCTCTGCATGGAAAACGTCGGCTTCTACGGCACGCTCGAGAAGGCACCGCGCGCGAACCATCGCGTGATCTCGCTCACGCTGAACGGCGAGACCGACGGTTGGGGATTGCAGTACTCCCCCTACGCCTACTTCAACGAGCACTGCATCGTCCTGAAGAAGGAGCACGTGCCGATGAAGGTCGACCGCACGACGTTTTTCGAACTCGTCGACTTCGTCGACCGCTTCCCCCACTACCTGATCGGCTCCAACGCCGGCCTGCCGATCGTCGGCGGGTCGATCCTCACGCATTATCATTTTCAAGGCGGAAACTACGTCTTTCCGATCGAAAGCGCGCGCACGATCGCGACCTTTGCCGGCGAGGGCGTCAAGGCCGAGGTGCTCGACTGGCCGATGTCGGTCGTCCGGATTGAAGGGACGAATCCGGAAAAGGTGGTCGACGCCGTCGACCGTCTCTACGAAGCCTGGAAACATTACGAACATCCCGCGCTCGGGATCCTGCGCGAAACCGAAGGCGTTCCCCATAATACGGTGACGCCGATCCTCCGCCGGACCGGACCGAATCGAGAGGTCTACGTGTTCTATGTCGTTCTCCGCAACAACCGGGCCACCGCGGACCGTCCCTACGGGTTGTTCCATCCGCGCGAGGAGTATTTCCACATCAAGAAGGAGAACATCGGCCTGATCGAAGTGATGGGTCTCGCCGTCCTGCCCGGTCGGCTCAAGGCCGAACTCGACCAGATCCGCAAGTGTCTGCTGGAGGGAATCGATCCGTCGACGATCCCCGATCTCGAGAAGCATCTGCCGTGGATCGGTACGCTCGCGCTGCCGAAACGGGAGCCCGAAGCCGCGGACGGCTACCTGAAAGCCGAGGTCGGACGCGTCTTCGAACGCGTCCTCGAGGATTGCGGCGTCTTCAAGACGGAAAGCCGGGACTCCTTCCTCGACTTCGTCGAACGCGTCTTTCCCCGCTGATCGAAACGAAAATCCCCGCCGTTTCCGGTGGAAACGGCGGGGCATCCATGATATAATGGGTACTTGAAAAACCGAGGTGCTGAACATGGAACAGAACAAGGAAAAACTCGTCAAATCGATCACCAGCCGCGACGTCGATTTCGCCCAGTGGTATACGGACGTCTGCCGCAAGGCGGAACTGATGGACTACACCGACGCCAAGGGTTTCATCATCTATCGTCCCTACGGCTATGCCATCTGGGAGAACATCCAGAAGCATCTGGACGCGCAGTTCAAGGCCACCGGCCACGAGAACGTGTACATGCCGCTTTTGATTCCGGAGTCGCTTTTCATGAAGGAAGCCGACCATGTCGCCGGTTTCGCTCCCGAAACCGCGATCGTCACGATCGGCGGAAAGGAACAGCTCGCCGAGCGCCTGATCATCCGCCCGACGTCGGAAGTCCTGTTCTGCGACCATTACGCGAAGGTCGTCTCCTCCTACCGCGATTTGCCGAAGAAGTACAACCAGTGGTGCTCCGTCGTGCGTTGGGAGAAGACGACCCGTCCCTTCCTGCGCGGATCCGAATTCCTCTGGCAGGAAGGTCATACGATCCATGCTACGGAGACCGAAGCCCGCGCCGAAGTCCTCGGCATGCTCGACATTTATCGCGACCTCGGCCGCGACCTGCTCGCGATTCCGTTCGTGACCGGACGGAAGACGGACAAGGAGAAGTTCGCGGGCGCCGAAGAGACCTATTCGATCGAAGCGCTGATGCATGACGGGAAAGCCCTGCAGAGCGGTACGACGCATTATTTCGGCACCGGTTTCGCGAAGCACTTCGATATCAAGTTCCAGGACAGGGACGGCATCGTCAAGAACGTCTTCCAGACTTCCTGGGGCGTCTCCACGCGTCTTATCGGCGCTGTCATCATGGTGCACGGCGACGATTCGGGACTCGTTCTGCCTCCCTATGTCGCTCCCGTTCAGGCGGTCGTGATCCCGATCATGGGACAGAAGCCGGAAGTCGCCGATGCCGCGGTCGGGATCCGCTCCGCGCTCGAAGCGGCGGGCGTCCGCGTCAAGGTCGACGATTCCGACAAGTCGCCGGGATGGAAGTTCAGCGAGTACGAGATGAAGGGCGTTCCCCTGCGCATCGAAGTCGGACCGCGCGATGTCGCCGCCGGCGAATGCGTGATCGCAAAGCGCATCGACGGCGTGAAGATCCGCGTGCAGCTCGACCAGGTCGCCGAGACCGTGCTTTCGCTCATGCGGACGATCCACGACGAAATGCTCGCCCGGGCGGCGGAGAACGTCGCCGCCAACACGCGCGTGGCCGTCACCTATGAAGAGTTCAAGCGGCTGATCCAGAACGAGCCGGGTTACGTCAAGACGATGTGGTGCGGCGATGTCGCCTGCGAGAACAAGATCAAGGAAGACACGTCCGCCACGTCCCGCTGCCTTCCCTTCGACCAGACGCCGGTCGGCGACGTCTGTCCCGTCTGCGGGAAGAAGGCGGACAAGGTCGTCCTCTTCGCCAAGGCCTACTGATCATAAAAAGAAATCTCCGTTCAGGCGTGTCGCGCCCGAACGGAGATTTTCTTATTCGTCGGCGTCCCCGAAGACGTTCCCGCCATGAACGTCGTAGGCCACGATGGCGGGGAAGTCATCGACCTCGAGACGGTAGACCGCTTCGGCGCCGAGGTCGGGATAGCCGACGACCTCGGCGGATTTGACGCGCTTGGACAAAAGCGCCCCGATGCCGCCGGTGATGACGAGGTAGACGGAAGCGTTCTTCACGAGGGCGTCGCGGAAGGCCTTTCCACGCGGTCCCTTTCCGAGCATGGCGCGCAGTCCGCAGGGCATCAGCTCGATCGAGTAGGGGTCCATCCGATAGCTTGAAGTCGGCCCGCAGGCCCCGATCGGCGCTCCCGGTTTGGCGGGCGTGGGGCCGGTATAGTAGATCATCGCGCCGTCGAACGGAAACGGCGGCTGCTCGTCCTTCAGGACGGCTTCCACCATGCGCTTGTGGGCGGCGTCCCGTCCGGTATAGAGAACCCCGGAGAGGAGGACGCGTTCCCCCGCGTGCAGCGTCGTCAGAATCGATTCGTTGACCGGAAGCTGGATCGTACGCATGGCGTCTCCTCCTAGAGAACGATTTCCTTGTGGCGGGCGGCGTGGCACTGGATATTCACGGCCACCGGCAGCGAGGCGATGTGACAGGGGTAGGAATTGACCTTGACGGCAAGGCACGTCGTGTCGCCCGACAGTCCCATCGGACCGACGTTTGTGGCGTTCACGGCGTTCAGGATCGCGCATTCGAGTTCGCGGTCGCGGGAATCCGCCGCCTCGTCATCCAGTTCGCGAAGGAGCGATTCCTTGGCGATCAGAGCCGCCTTCTCGAAGGTTCCGCCGATGCCCACGCCGAGGATGATCGGGGGGCAGGGACGACCGCCGGCGGCGACGACGGTGTCGACGGCGAACCGGACGATTCCGTCGAAGCCGTCCGCCGGCGTCAGCATCGCGATCCGGCTCATGTTCTCGCTGCCGGCGCCCTTCGGGGCGAAACGGATTCTAAGCGAAGACCCCATCGTCGGCCGGATGTGGACGACGGCGGGGGTGTTGTCCCTGGTGTTCACGCGGTCGAGCGGATGACGGACGATCGACTTGCGCAGGTACGCGTCTCGATAGGCCTTCGCGACGGCTTCATCGAGTGCCGCCTGCAGATCGAAATCGAGCCGCACTTCGTTTCCGAGATCGACGAAGAAGACCGCGACACCGGTATCCTGACAGATGGGAATGCGCTCGTTTCTGGCGATTTCCTGATTCTCCAGGATCTCTTCTAGGATCCCTCGGGCGCGTTCGTTCGACTCGCGCCGGAATGCGTCGCGAAGACAGGCGACGGCCTTTCCGTCGAGATCGATGTTCGCTTCCGTGACGATGCGGACGACTTCGGCGACCAGACGGTCGCGGGAGATCACGTTCATGGAAATCACCTCGTGCCTATTATATCATCTCGGCGGCGGAATGGAAAGGATACCCGCGACCCGGATGCATGGTGCATTTTCGTAAAATGACTTGCGTTTCTTTACTTTGGGCGTCGTTTTCTATATAATAGTGCACATGGGGGAACGGATAGACATGGCCAAATTCAAACTGATCACCGACAGCACCTGCGACCTCACCGATGGCTTGATCCGAAAGCATGACATCGACGTGGTCCCGCTCTACGTCAACTTCGGCGAGGATTCCTACCGCGACGGCGTCGACCTCACCGTCCCGCGAATGTACGCCCAGGTCAAGGAACGCGGCGCCCTGCCGAAGACCGCCGCGGCGTCGCCAGCCGATTTCATCGCGGTCTTCGAGAAATACCTCAAGCTCGACCTCGACATCCTTTTCATCGGCATCGGCTCCAAGTTTTCAGCGACCTTCCAGAGCGCGACGCTCGCTAAGGCCGAGCTCGGTTCCGATCGGATCCGGCTGATCGACGGCGCCAACCTGTCGAGCGGCACAGGCCTGCTCGTACTCAAGGCGGCCTCGTTCCGCGAACAGGGAGATCCCGTCGACGTCGTCGTCGAGAAGATCAACGCGATCATCCCGAACGTACGGACGCAGTTCGTCATCAACACGATGGAATACCTCTACAAGGGCGGACGATGCAGCGCCCTGGCCGCACTGATGGGCACGATCCTCAAGATCAAGCCGATCATCAAGGTCAAGGACGGTGCAATGCATGTCGGGAAGAAACCGCACGGACGCATCCAGGCGGGAATCGACGTGCTGATCGACGAGGTGCTCGAACTGAAGGATCGCCTCGATCCCGAATTTCTGATGATCACCCATTCCTTGGCGCACGACTCCGCCGAATACATCAAGTTGCGCCTCAAGGATCTCCTGCCCGTCGAGAACATGCACGAGACCGATGCCGGCTGCGTCATTTCCTCGCATTGCGGCGAAGGATGCATCGGCATCCTCTACATCCTGAAATGAATGAACGCCCGCCGACAGGCGGGTTTTTTCTTGACCGGGGTCCGCATGGGTCGTTTCCGTGAAATCGTCCGGATGATTGTTGACAACGCAACCAACAACGATTATACTGGAATGCGAAAGGTGGCGAAGACCATGTTGAACGAATACGAACACCTCCTCAACAAGTACCGCAACCGCTTCTTCGACGAGCGGCTCGCCGAACGCTGCCTGGCGGGGCCGACCGGATTCTATCTGATGAAGATCGCATCGCTGTCGCCGGTGCGGATGAACACCGTCGTCGATGAGACGCCGTTCCATAAATCGCACGCGACGCGAAACGTAGTTCGACTCGTCGAGGCGGGCATGATCCTGAAGACGGTCGATCCCGAAGACCAGCGGGGATACATCCTCGAAGCGACGTCGGCCGGCGTCGAAGCGGCGGCCTATGTGGCGAGCGTACTGGCCGATTGGGACGGGCTCGTCTCCTCGGCGCTCGACGAGAAGGAAAGGGCGAGTCTCTCGGACATCACCCGCAAGATGTATCTGCGCGTCAAGCACTATTTCGAAGAGGAGAAACCCCGATGAGAAAACTGTTCCGCTTTCTGAAACCTTATTGGTTCGCCATCCTCATGATGGTCGTGCTCGTGACCGCGCAGTCGGTCGGTTCGCTGATGCTGCCAAACTATACGAGCCGACTCATCGGCGAGGGCGTGACGGCGAATCCCGACGGACCCGGCGTCGTCGTGAACTACGCCATCATCCTCGAATACGGCGCCTGGATGCTCGGTATCACCCTGGTCTCGGCCGCCGCGACGATCGGCACCTCGTATTTCTCGAGCACCGTCTCCACCCGGTTCGGCCGCGACATCCGCCGCGCGATCTACAAGAAGGTGAACGGATTCTCGCTTGCCGAGTCCGACAAGTTCGGCACCTCGACGCTCATCACCCGCTCGACCAACGATGTCCAGCAGGTCCAGACGCATACGATCATGAGTTTCCGGATGATCCTCACGATTCCGGTCATGATGATCGGCGGCATCATTCTCACGATTCAAAGCAGCCCGACCCTGTCGCAGGTTCTCATCGCCGGCATCCCCGCACTCGTCATCCTCGTCACCGTGACGTTTCTTCTGGTGTTCCCGTATTTCAAGAGCATGCAGAAGAAGATCGACAAGCTGACGCTCGTCGGCCGCGAATCGATGAGCGGCATCCGCGTCATCCGCGCTTTCGGACGCGGGACTAAGGAAGTTGCGCGCTTCCGCGATGCGAACGACGACCTGAACGACACGTCGATGAAGGCGGGGCGGATCATGTCCTTCCTGAACCCGTCGATCAACCTCCTGTTCAGCCTCGTCATGTTCGGCGTCGTGCTGCTCGCGTATGGCATGGTGACCGCCGCCGGCGTGACTCCGACCACCGACTTCACGGCGCTCGGAAGCCTGTTCGCCGTGATCAACTACGTCACGATGATCATGTTCAGCATCATCATGCTGACGATCACCTTCATCAACTACCCGCGCGCCGAGGTTTCGGGAAAGCGAATCTCCGAGATTCTCGACACCGTCGTCACCGTCGTCGACACCGACAGCCGTGCGTACGACGACCATGCGTTCAAAGGTGAAATCGCCTTCGATCATGTCTCCTTCAAGTACGCCGATGCCGAGAAGAACGTGCTCGACGATATCTCCTTCACGGTCCGGCCGGGCGAGACGGTCGCGATCATCGGCTCCACCGGATCGGGCAAGTCGACGGTGATCAACCTGATCCCGCGCCTGTTCGACGCGACGACGGGAAAAGTGACGATCGACGGCGTCGACGTCCGCGAAATCCGCTTCGCGAAACTGCGCAGCTTGATCGGATTCGTTCCCCAGACCGCGACGCTCTTCACCGGTACGATCGCCGAGAACATCGCCTACGGAAAGCCGGACGCCACGGAGGAGGAAATCCGTCGCGCCGCGGAGATCGCACAGGCGTCGGAGTTCATCGAAACCTACGAAAACAAGTACGAGCACATCGTCGATCAGGGCGGCGTCAACTATTCCGGCGGCCAGAAACAGCGCATCTCGATTGCCCGCGCCATCGTTCGCAGACCGCCCGTCTTCATCTTCGACGACAGTTTTTCGGCGCTCGACTTCAAGACCGACGCGAAGCTTCGCGCCGAGCTGAAGCCGATCACCCGCGATGCCGCCGTCCTGATCGTCGCACAACGGATCGGCACGATCATGGATGCCACCCGCATCATCGTCCTTCAGGACGGACGCATCGTCGGATCGGGAAGCCACCGCGACCTGATGCGCGACTGCACCGTCTATCGCGAGATCGCGCTGTCGCAGCTATCCGAGGAGGAACTCAAGTGAAGAAGCCACCCTTGAAGGATCAAGAACGGAACATCACCTCCTCGTCCGGTCCGACCCCCGACGTATCCGGAGGCAAGAGCTACGCCCGGTCGCGACACGGTCATGGCGATGAAGGCGGCGCCCGGATGGGACCCGGCATGATCGGCAGACCCGGAGAGAAACCCCGCGATTTCAAGAAGACCACGGTCCGCCTGCTTCGCTTCCTCCATCCGCATCTCGCGAAGATCGTCGCGATGGTGCTCCTCTCGATCACCGTCACGATCATCGGCGTCATCGCCCCGCTCTACATGAAGAACGTGATCAACTACATCCAGTCGGTGATCTCGGGGGATGCCACCTCGATCACCGACGTCACCGTACGCGGATGGATGGTCATGCTGCTCGTGCTTTACGGAATCCGCTTCCTGCTCGACCTGATCGCCGCCCAACTCGGCAACTACGTCTCCAACATCGTCGGGAAGACGATGCGCGAACGGATGCGCGACAAGATGGAACGGCTTCCGATCCGCTATTTCGACGGCCAGCAGACCGGCAACATCCTCTCGATTTTCTCGAACGACGTCGACACCGTCTCCTCGTCGCTGCAGCAGAGCCTGATCTTCATCATCACCAGCATGTTCACGATCGTCGGCGTGCTCGTGATGATGTTCGTGATCTCCTGGCAGCTCACGATCGTCTCGCTCGTCGCGCTGCCGCTTTACATCATCGCCACCTCGTCGATCGCGAAGAAGTCGCAGAAACGCTTCATCGCGCAGGCGAAGGACCTCGGCAATCTGAACGGCTACATCGAAGAGATGTTCGCCTCGCAGAAGGTCGTGAAACTCTATGGAAAGGAACAGGATTCCTTCCGGGAGTTCGAGGAGATCAACGACCAGCTGGCGAACGACGCCCAGGGGGCGCAGTTCGTCTCCGGGTTGATCCGTCCGGTGATGGACTTCATCTCGAACCTCGCCTATGTCGCGATCATCGTCGCCGGCGGTCTGATCGCCGGCGTCACGAACACGCTTCTGATCGGCGACCTGACGATCTTCATCAACTATCAGAAGAACTTCGTGAATCCGATCCTGAACATCGCCAGCCTGATGAACACGCTCCAGTCGACGATCGCCGGCGCCGAACGCGTCTTCGGCTTCCTCGACGCCCCCGAGGAGGATCCCGACCTCGACGAAGCGGCGCTCGACGCCGACAAGCTTGCGGGCGAGGTCGTGTTCGAACACGTCGACTTCTCCTATGCCGCCGACAAGGAATTGATCCGCGATCTGAACCTCCACGTCGAACCCGGAAAGCAGATCGCCATCGTCGGACCGACCGGCGCCGGCAAGACGACGATCGTCAACCTGATGATGCGCTTCTACGACATCGGCGCCGGCCGCATCACGATCGACGGCACGGATTACCGCGACGTGCCGCGGGCGAAGCTGCGCCGCCTGTTCGGCATGGTGCTCCAGGATACGTGGCTGTTCTCCGGCACGATCCGCGAGAACATCGCCTACGCGAAGGACGGCGCCACCGATGAGGAGATCGAGGATGCCGCCCGCCAGGCGCACGTCGACCACTTCATCGAGACGCTCCCCCACGGCTACGACACCGTCCTGTCCGAAGACGCCTCGAACATCTCCCAGGGCCAGAAGCAGTTGCTTACGATCGCCCGTGCGATCCTCGCCGATCCGAAGATCCTGATCCTCGACGAGGCGACTTCCTCGGTCGACACCCGCACCGAAGCGTACATTCAGAACGCGATGAAGTTCATGATGCAAAACCGCACGAGCTTCGTCATCGCCCACCGCCTGTCGACGATCAAGAACGCCTCCACCATCCTCGTGATGGAGAACGGCCGAATCGTCGAGCAGGGGACCCACCGCGAACTGCTCGAGAAGCGCGGATTCTATTTCGACCTGTACAACAGCCAGTTCGTCAATCCGATGGCGTGAGAAGAGGATGCAAATCCTCTTTTTGCTTTGGTTCGGACCTGATCGATAGTATAATAGAAACGATACGACATCTTCATGATGTCGAACGAGGTGGACGCCGTGGCGAAAGACGATACGCTGTATTTTCAACCGATATTCAAGGAACGCATCTGGGGCGGGCGGAAACTGTCCGCGATCTATCCCGATACGGTACCGGACGGTCCGATCGGCGAAGCCTGGATCATCTCCGCCGTTCCCGGATCGGAATCCGTGGTCGCCGAGGGACCCCATGCCGGCCGCACTCTCGCCGAACTCTATCGGACCGACCGGACGCTGTTTCCGCGCGCCGGCGCGGCCTTTCCGCTGCTCACCAAGATCCTCGACGCACGCGACCGTCTGAGCGTCCAGGTCCATCCCGACGACGAATATGCCCGACGCCACGAGAACCAGTCCGGAAAGACCGAATGCTGGTACGTGCTCGAGGCTGACCCGGGGGCGACGCTCGTCCTCGGGCATGATGCGACGACCCGGGAGGAACTCCGCGACGCGGTTCTGTCCGGCACGCTCGAAAGCCTGCTTCGGACCGTCCCCGTCCGTCGCGGCGACTTTGTCCACATTCCCGCCGGAACGCTGCATGCGATCGGCGGCGGGATCGTGCTGCTCGAGAACCAGCAGAGCAGCGACGTGACCTATCGCGTCTACGACTACGGCCGGCTGGACGCCTCCGGCAGGCCGCGGGCGCTCCACGTCGAATCCTCGCTGGCGGTCGTCGCTGTCCCGGCGGAACCCGTCCCCGTCGTGAACTTCGCGGATACGTTCGACATCGTCACGATGGTCGAAGCCGACGCCTTCACCGTCCGCAAGCTCGCCGTCCGCGGCAGCTTCCACTTCGTCAACCGCCGTCGCCGCTGGTACGCGGCGACCGTCGTCGCCGGAACGGCGTCCTTCAACGGACGGCCGATCCGGTTCGGCGACGCCTTCGTGATCCCGTCTTCGGTCGGTCTCATCGACGTCGTCGGCGAATGCGAGATCGTGGTCGCGTTTCTCCCCGCGGAGGACGACGTATGAAGGTCGGCGTCGTCTCGCTCGGATGCGCCAAGAACCTCGTCGACTCCGAGATGATCATGGGAATCCTCGCGGACGCCGGCGTCGCGATCGTCCCCGACCCGGCGGAAAGCGACGCGATCATCGTCAACACCTGCGGCTTCATCGAATCGGCGAAGCAGGAAGCGGTCGAGACGATCGAGGAGATGCGTTCCTATGGAAAGAAGCTGATCGTGTGCGGCTGTTATGCGGAACGCTACGCGGACCGCATCCGCAGGGACATGCCCTACGTCGACCGGATCGTCACGGTGAAGGACTATCCGCAGTTCGGGAAGATCCTGTCCGACGTGTTCGTGCGCGACAGGCTCAACTTCGGCGCTCCCGACTACATGCGCCGGATCCTCGCCACCTCCCCCGCCACGCCGTACCTGAAACTCTCCGACGGCTGCGACAACCGCTGCACGTACTGCGCGATCCCGCTGATCCGCGGCGGGTTCCGGAGCCGTCCGTTCGAAGACGTCGTCCGCGAGGCGGAGAAGCTCGCCGCCGACGGGGCGAAGGAACTCAACCTGATCAGCCAGGACACGACCCGCTACGGAACCGACCTCACGCCCGACCGCCGGCCGCTCCTGTCCGACCTGCTCGTCCGGCTCTCTCGTCTCGACGGCGTCCGGATCGTCCGCGTCCTCTACCTCTATCCCGACGAGATCGACGACGACCTGCTTCGGACGATGGCGTCCGAACCGAAGGTCGCGCGTTACTTCGACGTCCCCGTGCAGCACGCGAGCGACGCCGTCCTGAAGCGGATGAACCGCCGCGGCGGCGGGGAGATGCTCTACGGGCTGTTCGAGAAGATCCGGCGGATGATGCCGGACGCGACCCTGCGGACGACGCTGATCGTCGGCTTTCCCGGCGAGACCGATGCCGATTTCGCCGAACTGCTCCGCTTCGTCGAGACCGTCGGATTCGACCGTCTCGGCGTCTTCGCCTATTCGCGCGAAGAGGATACGCCCGCCTTCGACATGCCCTTTCAGGTTCCGGAGGACGTCAAGCAGGCGCGTCTCGACGCCGTCATGAAGGCGCAGAAGAAGATTGTTCGCCAGAAGAACAAAGCACAGGCGGGAACCCTCCACGAGACGATCGTGGAGGCGTATGACCCCCATTCGCGCTTCTATTACGGGCGGAGTCGCGCGTTCGCGCCCGACGACGTCGACGGTTCGATCGTGTTCCAGTCGCCGCGGCCGCTCGCGCTCGGCGATGTCGCCACGGTCCGGATCAAGACCAGCATCGGCTACGACCTCATCGGCGACGCCGAGTCCGCTTCCTAGGAGGATCCCATGTTTCTCACCCTGCTCGTCAAAGGCTTCATCATCGGCTTCTCGTTCACCATCCCCGGATGCAGCGGCGGCACCTTCGCCGTCTATCTCGGCGTCTTCGACAAGATGGTCCACGCCCTCGGCAACCTGTTCAGGGATTTCCGCAGGAACTTCGCCTACCTGCTTCCGCTCGGCATCGGGCTCGTCCTCGGGATCGTCCTCTTCGCGAAGCTGATGGCGCTCGCGCTGCGGTTCGATTCCTTCGTGACGATCATGTTCTTCATCGGGATGACCCTCGGGGGCGTGCCGAGCCTGTTCCGAAACAACGTTTCCGGGAAGACCGTGACGACGTCCGGCAGGGTCTCCTTCGTCGCGTCGATCCTCTTCATCGTCGCGATGGCGGCCTTCCAGGTCGCCTCCGGGCAGTCGTCCGTGGATTACTTTGACCTGTCGTCCTTCCCGACCTATCCGCTGCTCTTCGGCCTCGGGTTCATCTCGGCGATGACGATGATCACGCCCGGCATCTCCGGCTCGGCGCTTCTCCTCATCCTCGGATACTACACGGCGATCGTCTCGAATGTCGCCGGCAACCTCACGGACCCGGCCGCACTCGGGTACAACGTCTCGGTGATGGTTCCGTTCGCCGTCGGCGCGCTCGTCGGCGTGGTCCTGATGTCGCGGCTGCTCGAATCGCTCCTGAAACGGTTCCCGGTCCAGAGTTACCTTGCGATCGTCGGTTTCGTGATCGCTTCGGCGGCCTTCCTGCTGCTCTGGATCCGCGACCCGGGCACCGGGGAGGCGTTCCTCGACCAGACCCCCGTCTACACGCATCCGTTCGCCTATCTCGCCGCCCGTCCCTGGGACGCCGCCTTCGGCGCCCTGACGCTCGCGGGCGGCCTCTTCGCGTCGCTCCAGATCGTCCGTCTCGGAGCGAAATCGGCCGATGCCCGACATCCGGCGGATTGAGGCGAAGCGCTTCCTGACGCCGACGCGGATCGGCGGCTACGACCTCACGTGCAATCCCTACGTGGGATGCGGACACGCGTGCATCTACTGTTACGCACGCACGCTCGGCGACCAGCCGGCGCGCCCCGAACCGTGGGGCAGCCTCGTCGAGGTCAAGCGCTACGCGAACTTCGACATCCCGAAGAACACGGGATCCAAGTCGCTCTTCCTCTCTTCCGCGACCGACTGTTACCAGCCGGTCGAACGCGAGGAGCGGCTGACGCGGTCGATCCTCGAAGCGATCGAGGAGAGCGCCCTCCGCGTCACGATCCTGACGAAGTCGGCGCTCGTCGAACGCGACCTCGACGTCCTCGCACGGATGCGTTCGGTCGACGTCGGGTTCTCGCTGTCGATGCCGGACGACGTCGCCGCGGGCATCGAACCCGGCGCGAGCCGGCCGTCCGAACGGATCCGTGCGCTGCGCGCGCTCCACGAGGCGGGAATCCCGACCTATGTCGCCGTCGCGCCGATCCTGCCGGAATTGTCCGATCCGCTTTGGGCGATCGACGCCGCGGGGCCCTTCGTCGACTCGATGATGTTCGACACCCTGAACCTGAAGAATCCCGAAAACAGGCTGGCGGTGTTCCGCCACGTGCTTCGCGTCCGCCCCGACTTGATCCCGCTCTATCGGTCGATCTTCGAAGCCGGGGAACCGGGCTGGTACAACGACATGCGACAGAAGATCGTCGACCGCGCGAGGGAGCGCGGCGTGACGATCCGATATCTGTACGACAGGAGATGACGAAATGCCGTCCTACAACGACTTTCTGCCCTATGAACAGGACCTGATCCGCATCCGAAGGCACATCCACGCGCATCCGGAGTGCGGCTTCGGCGTCCGCGCGACGCACGATTTCGTCGCCGCCGAGCTGCGGGCGGCGGGCATCGCCGTCGCCCCACACGTCGGGAAGAACTCGCTTCTCGGCATTCTCGAGAACGGGTCCGGTCCCGTCGTCGGTCTGCGCGCCGACATGGACGCGCTGCCGATGCTCGAGGAGAACGCCGGACTCGAGTACCGTTCGACCGTCGACGGCCGGATGCACGCGTGCGGTCACGACGCGCACACGGCGATGCTTTTGACGGCCGCGAAGTTTCTGAACGACCATCGCGGACTCTGGAAGGGCACCGTCAGGCTGATCTTCCAGGAGGCGGAGGAGGGACCCTCCCCCGGCGGTGCCGACGGCATCGTCGCCTCGGGTCTTCTGGACGACGTCGAGTGTTTCTACGCCCTCCACGTCAGCCCCGCCTACCCGTCGGGGACGATCGCGATCAAGACCGGCGAGGCGATGGCCGCCGCCGACACGATCCGGATCACCCTCCACGGTCGCGGCGCGCACGCCGCCTACCCGCATCTCTCGGTCGATCCGATCCTGATGCAGGCCGAGGTCGTGACGGCGCTCCAGGCGCTCGTCTCGCGTACGCTCGACCCGACCGAGAGCGCCGTCGTCACGATCGCGCAGGTGCATGCCGGCACGACCCACAACATCATCCCCGCCTCAGCCTTCCTCGAAGGCACCGTCCGGACCTTCAACGAGACCGTCCGCGAGAGGATGAAGCAAGGGATCGAGGACGTCCTGCGAGGCGTGACGGCGATGCGCGGCGGCAGCTACGACTACCATTACGAATACGGTTACGATCCGACGGTCAACGCCGCCGAACCGGCCGCGCGGATGCGCGCGGTCACCGGCTGCCTGCTCGGCGAAGACCGTTTCGTCGACATTCCGAAGGCGTCGATGGGCGCCGAGGACTTTTCGAAGTACATCGCCCATCGGACCGGCTGCATCGCCTGGCTCGGCACCCGCGCCGGCGAAGACACCGGCTACGGCCTGCACCATCCCCGCTTCAACGTCGACGAAGGCGCGCTCCTCTCCGGAGCCGCGGTCCTCGCCGGCGTCGTGATCCACGGTTCCCATCATCCGAAGGAGGAAGAATGACATGATCCTGATCAGGAACGCGTACCTCGTCGGCATGGCCGACCGCAACTACGTCCTCTCCGACATCCTCGTCGAAGGGACGAAAATCGCCGCCGTCGGGGATCCCGGCACCCTTCCCACGGAGGCTGCGGAGGTCTATGACGCCGCCGGGCGCTACGTCACTCCCGGCATCGTCGACGCCCATTGCCACATCGGCATGTTCGAGGAGTCGATCGGCTTCGAGGGGTCCGATGGCAACGAGATGACCAACCCGGTGTTCCCCGAACTCCGGGCGATCGATGCGGTCAAGCCGCAGGACGTCGCCTTCCGCGAAGCGCTCGAGGCGGGCGTCACGACGGTCTCGACCGGACCCGGATCGGGCAACGTGATCGGCGGCACCTTCACCGTCATGAAGACCTGCGGGACGACCGTCGACGACATGGTGATCGTTCCCGAATCGGCGATGAAGATGGCGCTCGGCGAAAATCCGAAGCGCGTCTACAGCGGGAAGAGCCAGACGCCGACGACCCGGATGGGATCGGCGGCGCTGATCCGCGATGCGCTCGTGAAGGCGCGCGAATACAAGGCGAAGAAGGACAAGTACCAGAAGGACGTCCAGACCAATCCGGACGCCGTCAAGCCCGAGTTCAACATCAAGTGGGAGTCGCTTGCACGCGTCTTCGAAGGTTTGCCGGTGAAGATCCATGCCCACCAGCAGGACGACATCGTCACCGCGATCCGGATCATCGAGGAGTTCGGCCTTTCCGCGACGATCGAGCACGCCACCGAAGGCCATCTGATCGTCGACTACCTGAAGAAGCACGGCACGCGGGTGATCATCGGTCCGACGCTCGGGACGAAGTCGAAGTACGAACTTCGGAACAAGACCTTCCGGGCCGCGAGGATCCTCCATGACGGCGGGATCGAGTTCGCGATCATGACCGACCACCCGGTGATCTCGCTTTCCAACGCGCTCACCCAGGTCGGGATCTTCGTCCGCGAGGGACTCGACGAGCTCTCCGCCTTCCGGGCGGTGACGATCGACGCCGCGAAGATCGTCGGCGTCGCCGGTCGCGTCGGCTCGATCGAACCGGGCAAGGACGCCGACCTCGTCGTCTGGGACGGGCATCCGCTCCATTATCTGACCAAGCCCGCGCTCGTCGCGGTGAACGGGTCCGTCGTCCACAAGGCATGAAAAAAGCGCGCCGTTCGGCGCGCTTTCGCATTCAGTGGCGTTTCTTGGCTTCGCGGTAGGCGATCTCGTACTTCTCGAGGAGGGCGACGGCCTTCTCCTGGTCGTAGTAGTCCTTGACGATCACGTCGTGACCCGGAAGCAGCTCCTTGTAGGTGCGGAAGAAGAGCTTGATCTCGCGGAGTTGGAGTTCCTGGATGTCGAAGATGTTCTGGATGTGGTCGAACCGCGGGTCGGCGTCGACCACGGCGATGATCTTCTCGTCGTGCTGGCCGCCGTCCCACATGTCGAGGTAGCCGACGACGCGGGCGTCGACGATGCAACCCGGGAAGGTGTGCGTCGTCGCAAGCACGAGGATGTCGAGCGGGTCGCCGTCGTCGGCGAGGGTCTCCTCGATGAAGCCGTATTCGGCCGGATAGGTCATCTTCGAATACATCACGCGGTTGAGCTTGATGCGGTTGCGCTTCTTGTCGACCTCGTACTTGTTCTGCGTCCCCATCGGGATCTCGATGATGGCTTCGATCACTGTCTTCATGACGGTTTCCCCCTGTTCAGGATATGATTCATTATATTCCATGCGGTTCCGTTTGGCAAGGGGGCGCGAAGGAGAGGTGAATTTTTATTCATCTTTTTCTTTCGCGCCGGGTATGGTAGAATAGAGAAGGGTGATCCTATGAACGTACCGTATGCGCTGGTCCTGACCACGGGCGTCGTCGTCCTGATCGTCGTCGCGTGCGTCATTGCCGTCGCGCTCGCGGGGCTTCTCGCCGGCACGCTGTTCGCGCGCCGGAAACGGCGTCCCGAACCGATTCCGGACGAACGCATCGAGAAGATCCTCGCCCTGCTTGGCGGGACCGAGAACGTCCTCTCCGCAGCCGCCGAAGGCGGCCGCGCGACCTTCGCGCTCGCCGACCTGAAGAAAGCCGACCTCGCCGCCATCCAAGCGCTCGGCGCGACCGGCGTCACTGTCGCCGGAAAGACCGTGAAGGCGCTCTTCCCGTTTTACGTCGGGCGTCTCGTGGAACGTTTTCCGCGAAAGGACTGAGACCATGAAGGAAGCCGAATTCGCAATCCGCTATCCCTACGGCATGCATGCGCGGCCGGCGACGATCCTCGTCGCCAGGGCGAACGCATTCAAGTGCAAGGTCACGATCTCCTATCGGAAGGAGACCGTGAACATGAAGTCGATCATGGGCGTGATGTCGCTCGGAATCCCCGCCAAGACCCCCTTCAGGGTGGTCGCCGACGGATCCGACGAGGAGGCCGCGATCACCGCGATCGCACTCGCCGTCGAGGACATCAACGCGTCGTTATGAAAACAGAGACCGGGAGTGATTCCCCGGTCTCTGTTTTCTTCAGTTGCGCTTGCGGCCGAGGCCGATCTTCTGCTTGCATTTCTCGAGCTTGCGGAAGGCTTCGCGGCCGGCGGTCTCGCGGCCCCGGTCGAGGATCGCGTCGAGCGTTCCCGAGGCGATCACCTCGTCGTATCGTTTCTGGAGCTTTCCGATCTCATCGGCGACGAGTTCGGCGCAGGCGTCCTTGAAGGGGGCGTAGCCCGGCCCGGGGAAGCGGAAGACGACCTCGGCGGGGGAGAGGCCGGAAAGCGCGGCGTAGATCGTGATCAGGTTGGCGAGGCCGGGCTGGTCCTCCGGATCGAAACGCATCGTCCCGACCGAGTCGGTGACGGCGGACCTGATCTTGCGGAGGATCGTCGGACGGTCGTCGTAGAGGGTGATGCAGCCCTTGTCGGAATCCTCCGACTTCGACATCTTCTTCGCGGGGTCCTGGAGGTCCATGATCCGCGCCCCGACTTCGGGGATCAGCGGTTCGGGGACGGTGAAGAAGGCGCCGAAACGGTTGTTGAAGCGGGCGGCGATGTCGCGCGTGAGCTCGAGGTGCTGCTTCTGGTCGTCGCCGACGGGAACGAAGTCGGCGTCGTAGAGGAGGATGTCGGCGGCCATCAGGGCCGGGTAGGTGAAGAGCGCCGAGGTGAGGCCGGTCTCGCCTTTCTTCGACTTGTCCTTGAACTGGGTCATACGCTCGAGTTCGCCGATATAGGTGAAGCATTGCAGGAGGTAGCCGAGCTCGGCGTGCTCCTTGATCTCCGACTGCACGAACAGGACCGTGCGTGCGGGATCGATGCCGGCGGCGAGGTACATCGCCGCGACGTCACGGGTGCGCTTGCGCAAGAGCGCCGTCTCCTGGGGGACGGTGATCGCGTGCAGGTCGGCGACGAACAGATAGAACAGATCGTCGGGGCGCTTCCGCTGGAGTTCGACGAACTTCGAGATCGCGCCGATGTAGTTGCCGAGGGTGAGCGTGCCGCTCGGCTTGATGCCCGATAGGATCTTCTTCATGGGAAACCTCCTGGAAAATGAAAACGTCCCTCCGTACGGAAGGACGTCAGAGACGCGGTACCACCTTGATTCCGGTTCCGAAGAACCGGCGCTTGAGACCGATAACGGGGTCAGCGGACGGGATTGGCGTCGCTCGCCGGTCCATTCGCATGGGGCCCGCCGCCCGGTTCCACCGATCCTGGGCTCGCTTGGGACGGACGTTCCATGGTACTCTTCCGGTTCAAGGCTTTGTTTTTATGGATGCATTATACCATCACTTGGCTTCGAGTTCAATAGCCAGCTGGTCGACGAGTTCCGAAAGTCGGTTCGAAACGGCGCGGAACGCGTCCTTCTTCGTCAAATCGATGCCGGCCTTCTTGAGCTGGTCGACGGGGAAGGCGCTGCCGCCGGACTTGAGCAGGCCGACGTATTTCTCGAATGCGCCCTTCTTGCCTTCCTTGACGTTCTCGTAGAGCTTGAGCGAGGCGGCGAAGGAGGTCGCGTACTGGTAGACGTAGAACGGCGTGTAGAAGAGGTGCGGGATGTACGCCCAGACGAACGGCTTCAGGTTCTCCTTTGAGATGTCGATGCCGTAGAACTCCTGGTAGAGGTCGATCATGATCTTCGACAGGGTGTCGGAGGTGATCGGCTCGCCGGCTTCGACGAGACGATGGCTCTCGAGTTCGTAGCAGGCGAAGAGCGTCTGGCGGTAGAAGGTCGAGAGGATGTCGTCGATTGCGCGCTGCAGGAGGGCGATCTTCTCGTTGCGCGAGGCCTTCGACTCCTTGATGAAGTAGTCGAGGAGGTTGTGCTCGTTGAAGGTCGAGGCGACCTCGGCGACGAAGATCGTGTAGTCCTGGAGGGTGGCCGGCTGGCCTTCGGCGGCGTACATCGAATGGATCGAGTGGCCGGCCTCGTGGGCGACGGTGAAGACGTCGGCGAGCGTCTTCGAGTAGTTCAGGAGGATGAACGGATGGAGGTCCGGCATCGAGGAGGAGTAGGCGCCGGTGCGTTTTCCTTCCGCCTCGTAGACATCGACGAAGCCGTCGGCGAGGACTTCCTTCGCCTTCTTCCGGAAATCGGCGGGGAACTTCTCGATCGACTTGAAGAAGAGTTCGCGGGCTTCCTCGTATTCGTACTCCTTGTCGGTCTTGACGAGGTCGAGGAAGCGGTCGTAGGTGTGGTAGACCTCGAGCCCGAGGGCCTTCTTGCGGAGTTCGATGTATTTCTTGATCGGTTCGACCGTCTCGCGGGCGACCGCGGCGAGGTTGTGGTACACGGCGACCGGGATCGCGTCGTTGAAGAGCCGGCTTTCGAGCGAGGTCGCGTACCTGCGGGCCTTGCGGAAGGCGTTGTCGGCTTCGAGGACGGCCTTGTAGATGCTGGCGTAGGTGTTCTTGTGGACGTCGTAGTAGGAATAGACCGATTCGAAGATCTCCTCGCGCTCCTTGGGGCTCTGGCTCTTGGCGATGAAGGAGCGGTAGTTGGAGTTGGTGATCGTGACGATCTCGCCCGAATCGAGCATGACGTCGCCGTTCTGGATGTCGGCGACGGAGAGCGAACTGTAGAGCTCGCGGCCGGCCTGGGCGAGGCGGTTGAAGTTGGCGAGGAGCGCTTCGGAGGCGTCGTCGAGGACGTGCTCCTGGCGGCGGAACAGCTTCTCGAAGTTGAACTTGAACTCGGCGATCTCGGGATACTTGTCGACCATGCCGAGGACGACATCCTTGCCGAGGGAGAGCAGTTCGGGTTCTTCAAACGAGCAGTTCTCCGCGAGCTGGGCGAAGGCGATCTGGACCATCTGGAGCTGTTTCGCGTTCTCGAGGTCCTTCTTGTTCAGGTCGCTCTTGAGGGAGGCATACTGATAGACGCGGAGACCGACTTTGTTCAGCTTGATCTGCAGCGTGAAATAGGCGCGGAACATCTCGGGATCGGCGAGCTTGCCCTTATAGGTTCCGAGTTTCTTGATGATGCCGAGCGACTGGTTGTAGCCCTTGTCGAACGCGGCCTGGTCGGCGAAGAGATAGGTGAGGTTCCACTTCATGGGATATGCTCCTGTCTGGTGAATTTGGGTGGTGCGGGTGTGTATATTATACCATCATTCTTCCGAAAAGAGGTTTATCAAACGCGGTCTCCGTGTTATAATATCTTAAAAAGCAGATGAGGTGGCAACATGATCACGCTGTACACGAGTTCAAGCTGCTCGTCCTGCCGCAAGGCGAAGCGCTGGCTGGACGAGAACAAGATAGCCTACAAGGAAAAGAACATCGTCGGCATCCGCCTGACGAGGGACGACATCATCAACATGCTCAAGTTCTCCGAAAACGGCTTCGAGGACATCATCTCGACTCGTTCGAAGATCTTCAAGGATTCGAACATGGACACCGAGGAGATGCGGTTCGGCGAACTCGCCGACTTCATCATCGACAACCCGACGATCCTGAAGCGCCCGATCATCGTGAACGACAAGATCATGCAGACGGGCTACAACGAGGACGAGATCCGCGCGTTCATCCCGGCGCGGCTACGCCAGACGGTGTTCTGCGAGAACTGCTCGGAGAACTGCGAGTACAAGAACAGCCTTCGGGAGTGCATGAGCGCGACCAGGAAGGCGGAAGCGAAATAGGACGAGGGGACGGGAAACCGTCCCTTTCCTTTGCGTTTCCGGGCCCGTGCTGAAAGCGTTTTATCCGGTTCATTGTGTTGTAAAAAGGCATGAAACATTGTAGAATAGAAACGAAGTCACACGATAGATTCCATCCATAGGAGGATCACAGAATGTCAGTCAAAGTCGCAATCAACGGATTCGGCAGGATCGGCCGCCTGGCCTTCCGCGTCATGTTCGGAAACCCGGATTTCGAAATCGTCGCCATCAACGACCTCACCGACGCCGAGCAGCTCGCCTACCTTCTCAAGTACGACACCGCCCAAGGCCGCTACGGCAAGCCCGTCTCCTTCGCCGGCACCGACCTCGTCGTCGACGGCGTCAAGATCCCCGTCTTCGCGATCAAGGAACCGCAGCTCCTCCCGTGGGCCCAGTACAACGTCGACGTCGTCCTCGAGTGCACCGGCCTCTTCACGTCCCGTGACAAGGCCGCCCTTCACCTCCAGGCCGGCGCGAAGCGCGTCGTCCTGTCCGCTCCCGCCAAGGAGAAGGACATCCCGACGATCGTCTACGGCGTCAATGAGAACACCCTGACCGGCACCGAGACGATCCTCTCCGCCGCCTCCTGCACGACCAACTGCCTCGCCCCGATCGCCAAGATCCTCGATGAGAACTTCGGAATCGTGAAGGGATACATGACCACCGTCCACGCCTACACCAACGACCAGATCACCCTCGACGGCCCGCACAAGGCCGGCATCGCCAGCCGTCGCGGACGTTCCGCCGCCGCCAACATCGTCCCGTCGACGACCGGCGCCGCCAAAGCCGTCGCGCTCGTCCTGCCGCAGCTCAAGGGCAAGATGGACGGCATCGCCCTCCGCGTCCCGGTCATCACCGGCTCGATCGTCGACCTCGTCGTCGAACTGAAGAAGAACGTCACGCGTGACGAGATCAACGCCGCCGTCAAGGCCGCGCAGTCCGACACGGTCGGCTACACGGAGGATCCGATCGTCTCCTCCGACGTCATCGGCATCACGCAGGGGACGATGTTCGACGCCTCCTGCACCGCCGTGATGGAAGTCGAAGGCAAGCAGCTGGTCAAGGTCATGTCCTGGTATGACAACGAGATGTCCTATACCTCGCAGATGATCCGGACCCTCAAGCACTTCGCCCATCTGATCTAAGCGAAACCCGACCAGGGGCATCCGGAAGGATGCTCCTTTTCATCTCCGAAGGAAAGGCGGCGATTCCATGCAGTTCATCCAAAACCTGATCGACGCCTATCTCGCCTTCCTGGCGGACCACGCCTGGATCGCTCCGCTCGCGACATTGCTTTTCCCCGTCGTCGAAGCCCTGATCCCGTCGCTCCCGCTCACGGCGATCGTCGCCGCCAACCTCGGCGTCCTCTCGGCCGCCTACGGTCCCGCCGGCGGTACGGTCCTGACGATCGTCCTGTCTGCCGTCGGCTCGTTTGCGGCGATGTTCGGGATCTTCCTGGTGATCCGCAGCGTCTGGGGCGAACGGTTCGCCGTCAAGGTGGAGGCGAGTCCGTTCGGCCGCCGGTTCGTGAACATCGCCGCCGGCGGGAACACCGCCATGATCCTCGCGCTCATGTCCAATCCGTTCCTTCCGAGTTCGATCATGAACTACGTGCTCGCGTTCACGAAGGTGAAGGTGGGACGCTACTTGTTTCTGACCGGCGTCTCGCGGATCGTGATCATCGTCTTCATCGTCTTCCTCGGCTCGCTCTTCAACATCCAGGAGCATCCCCTGAACGTCCTCTGGCTGATGCTCGCGTACGCGCTCCTCTTCTTTCTCGGGTGGATCGTCAAACGGGTGCGCGAGCGTCGTACCGCATGATCGTCCCTCGCCTTCGCGGTGAGGGTTTTCTTTTTTTTTCGAATCGTGCGAAAAGGGGTTGACAAACAATACCACGCATTGTATAGTATTATGCGTAAGGGGGTATTACGTTGGATGCCCAATTGAAAAAAGGCTTTCTCGAACTGCTCGTGCTCGCCTCGCTCAAGAGCGCCGCGTCGTACGGATACAAGATCATCCAGGACGTGTCGGGAATCATCGAAATCTCCGAATCGACGCTCTATCCCATCCTGAAGCGGCTCGAAAGCCAGGGATTCGTCGATACCTTCACCGAGGAGTACAACTCGCGGCTTCGCCGCTACTACCGCATCACGGCGGCCGGCGTCGCGAAACTCCGCGAATCGCGCGCGGACTTCGAAGAGACCAAGCGCATCTATGATTACATTCTGTCCGAGGGGGGACGTTCATGAACAGGTACGAATTTCTCTACAGGCTCGACAAGGCGCTGACCGGGATCTCCCCGACGGAGAAGGCGGAGATCGTGCGCTACTACGAAGAGCTGATCCAGGACGCTCGCGACTCGGGCGACGACGAAACCGACTTCATCGATCGACTCGGTTCGGTCGAGACGATCGTCCGCACGATCCGAAAGGACGAAGGGTTCGTCACCAACGTCAGGGAGAAGAAGGATTTCCAGCTCCGGAAGGTCTTCGACATCACCGTCAGAATCGCCGCGTACGCGCTCTTCGGCCTGTTCGTGATCGTCGCCGGATCGCTCGCCTTCTCGTTCCTCGTAAGCGGCGTCTCGCTCGTCTTCACCGCGATCGTCGCCTATTTCCGCGACTCCGTCGCCGACCCCACGACCGCCACCCTGATGATGTACGCCGGGGGCGCCCTGATCGGCGCCGGTCTGTTCCTCGCCGGAATCTGGGGGTTCAAAACGCTGATCCGGGCCTCGAAGGGCCTGATCGAGAAAAGTCTCGAATTCGTTGAAAAAATCAGAAAGAAGATCGGAGAACTGAAATGAAAATCCTTGGTAGAATCTCACTCGGCATCTTCCTCGTCGGTCTCGGTCTCGTGATCGCCGGTCTCATCGCCGGCGGCACCGGCGCCTTCCACCGTCTCACCGACGACGACTTCATCCTCGTCGACGAAACCTACGACGTCGGCACCCTCGAACTCGTCAAGCTCGTCTTCGCCAACAAGCGCATCGACGTGGTCCCGTCGGAGACGGACCAGATCCGGATCGTCTACTACGAGACCGCCGAGGATCCCGTCGTCGTCACCGAAGACGCGACCTCGCTTGCGTTCGAGGAGGAACTCGACTTCGGCTTCGAATGGTTCGACTTCCAGTGGCTCTGGCCGATCTCGCCGGAATACTACGGCTGCACCCTGTACCTGCCAGCCGACGCCGTCCTCTCCCTCGACTTGACGACGTCCAACGGCGGCATCGACATCGCCGGCATGACCGCCCTCACCGGGATCGACGCGTACACCTCCAATGGCGAGATCAACCTTCTGGACGTCGACGTCGCCGGGGATCTCGAGATGGTCTCCAGCAACGGCGCGTTCGACGTCGAAAACGTCACGGCCTTCGGGAAGGTCACCTTCCGCACCTCCAACGGAAAGATCAGCATCGACGGTCTCGTCGCCCTGGGCGAGGTCGTTCTGAAGACCTCGAACGGTCCCGTCGATGTCGACGGCCTCGTCGCCGACGACCTCGAGGTCGACACCTCGAACGGCCGCATCGACGTCGCGATCGTGGGCGATTACGCCCACTACCGGATCCTGATGGAGACGTCGAACGGGGACATGTACATCGACGGCGAGGAGAAGAACGACGGCCGCTACAACACGTCCCTGGAGCCGACGATCGACCTCGACACCTCGAACGGCGACGTTCGTCTGAACTTCATCGACTAAAAGCGCGGCGACGCGCTTTTTTTCTGCCTTGAACCGGATGCGCGTGATATAATGGTTCTATAGAAACAGAGGTGCGAACCATGGACAAAGCCGTATTCCAGCGCCATCGCGCGCGATTTCTCGCCAGAATGGCCGACCGTGCCATCGCCGTCTTCTACGCCGGCGAGGCGCCCCACAAGACCGCCGACCAGTTTTATCCCTATGAAGTCAACCGCAACTTCTACTATCTGACCGGCCTCTCCAAACCCAACATGAACCTGGTGATCCTGAAGGACCAGGGACGCGTGTTCGAGTTCCTTTTCGTCGAGGAGACGAACGACTACATCAACAAGTGGCTCGGTCGGAGGATGACGAAGGAGGAGGCGGCGGAGATCGCCGGCATCGACGAGAGAAACGTCCGCTACCTGACGGAGTTCCGCGAGTTCGTCGCGACCTGTCTCTCCAACAACCGCCGCGCGGTCGTTCAGAAGCCCGCGCACCTCTATCTCGACCTGTTCCGCCCGAAAGCTGACTTCGAAGCCGCCGCGCTCGTGAAGTCGCGCTTCGTCGTCGACCTCTACCCCGAACTCGCCCTGCACGACGCGTGCGAGATCCTCGACGCGATGCGCCGCGAGAAGGATCCCGAGGAGATCGCATCGATCGAGGATGCCGTCGACCACTCGCGCTACGCCATCGAGGGCGTCCTGAAGCACGCCCGCCGCGGTACGAACGAACGCGAGATCGCCGGCTACTACGAGTACCTGCTCAGGCAGCACG
Source organism: Candidatus Izemoplasmatales bacterium (assembly GCA_041649275.1). NCBI lineage: Bacteria > Bacillati > Mycoplasmatota > Mollicutes > Candidatus Izemoplasmatales > Candidatus Izemoplasmatales bacterium. The sequence continues at coordinate 176,240 of JBAZNL010000001.1, read as the reverse complement.
GGTCCGAGGGCATGTCTTTCAACCCGATCGTCGCCTCCGGCAAGAACGCCGCCGTGCTCCATTACGAGGACAACGACAAGGACGTCCCCGACGGGGCGCTCGTGCTCCTCGACCTCGGCGCGCTGTCCGGTCCCTATGCCTCCGACATCAGCCGCACGTTCCCGATCTCGGGAAGGTTCGGCCCCCGCCAGAAGGAACTTTACCAGCTCGTCCTCGACGTGAACAAGCAGACGATCGCCTACGTCAGGCCCGGCCTGATGATGGCCGATTTGAACAAGTTCGCCCGCGACCTGCTCGCCGCCGGGATGGTCCGGCTCGGCCTGATCCAGACCCCCGAGGAGGTCGGGAAGTACTATTACCACAACGTCAGCCACTTCCTCGGCCTCGACGTCCATGACGTCGGAACCTACCTCGAACCCCTGAAGCCCGGCGTTGTCCTGACGGTCGAACCCGGCATCTACGTCGAGGAGGAAGGCATCGGCATCCGCATCGAGGACAACGTCGCCGTCACCGAGACCGGCGGGAAGAACCTCTCGGCGGGCATCCTGAAGGAGATCGCTGACATCGAATCGTTCATGGCGAAATAGTTTCGCCGCATCGAAAGGAATCATGAACCCATGGAACACGTCGAGGGCGTCATCAGGCAGTACCTGTTTTTCAACGAGGAGAATTCCTATTCCGTCCTGAAGGTCGAACTGACCGACACCTCGGAAAAGAGCCTCGCGTACTACGAACCCACGATCGTCGTCTGTGGGTTTTTTCCTAAACTGGAGACGGCGGTCAAATATCGCTTCTACGGGGCCGTCACCGACCATCCGCGCTATGGCAAGCAGTACGCCGCGGAGCGCTTCGAGCGCATCGTCGACAACACCCGCGCGGGTCTCGTCGACTACCTCTCGAGCGGACTCGTCAAGGGCGTCGGTCCGAAGACCGCCGAACGGATCGTCGACGCCCTCGGGACGGACACGCTCGCCGCGATCGCCCAGGACGTCTCCGCCCTCGACAAGGTCCCCAAGCTGAACAAGGAACTGAAGCAGGCGATCCGTGAGGCCGTCCTCGAGAACCGCCAGAAGGAGGCGGCGCTCATCTGGCTGTACGGCTTCGACATCTCCCCCCGGATGGCGATGCGCATCTTCAGCCGCTACGGCCACAAGGCGATCGACGTCGTCAAGGCCGATCCCTACGTCCTGATCGATGACGTCGAGGGCATCGGCTTCCGGCGCGCCGACGAGATCGGCCTCAAGATCGGCTTCGGCTTCGACAACCCGAAAAGGATCCAGGCGGTCATCCTCTTCCTCCTCCAGGAATACGCCGGCAAGTACGGCGACACCTACCTCGACAAGGCGAGACTCATGGAATACGCCGCAAAGTACCTGACCGCGGCCGACGAGACCTTCATCGAATCGGCACCGATCGAGGAGGCCCTCGAGACGCTCGCGCTCGAAGAGAAGATCGTCGTCACCGCCGAGGCGTACAGCCTTGCGGCGTATTACAGGGCCGAGAAAGGCATCGCTCGCCGCCTGCTCGACGCCGCCGGCCCAGATCCGGCCTTCCGTCCCGACCTCGTCGGCGCCTACGTCGCCGATTTCGAGGCGCAGAACGACATCCAGTACACCGACAACCAGAAGACCGCGATCGAGACGGCGCTCTCGCAGCGCTTCACGATCGTCACCGGCGGTCCCGGGACCGGCAAGACGACGGTCATCAAGGGCATCGTCGCGACCTACGAGGCGATGCATTCGGGCGATCCGCGAATCGCTTCGAAGATCCGTCTCTGCGCCCCGACCGGAAAGGCCGCAAAGCGGCTTTCGGACGCCACCGGCCGCGAAGCGACCACGATCCACCGTCTTCTCGGATACGACTTCGAGGGTCATTTCGCCTACGACGAGCGCGCCCGCCTCGACGCCAGGCTCGTCGTCGTCGACGAGGCTTCGATGATGGATGCGGAACTCGCGTTCCGCTTTTTCGGCGCAGTCCGCGACAACGCCAAGATCGTGATCGTCGGCGACGACAACCAGCTGCCCTCGGTCGGCCCCGGCCAGGTCCTCTCCGACCTGATGGCCTCGGGACGGTTCCCCGTCGTCCGGCTCGAGAAGATCCACCGCCAGGCGGAGGGCTCCTCGATCGTCGCCCTCGCCTACGACATCCTGAACCAGCGGCTGACCGACGACGTGCTCGCGAACCAGCCCGACCGCACCTGGTTCAGGGCGCCCGAAGACCGGGTTCCCGAACTCGTCCTGAGGACCCTCCGCGAGGCCCAGAACGCCGGCTACGACCTGAACGAAGACGTCCAGGTGCTCGCGCCGATGTACCGCGGCGAGTGCGGCATCGACAACCTGAACCGTCTGATCCAGGATGCCTTCAACAAGAACCACGAGATCCCCGCCCTGACGCGCGGGGAGAAGTCGTTCCGGCTCCGCGACAAGGTCCTCCAGCTCGTCAACCAGCCCGAGGACGGGATCATGAACGGCGACATCGGCGTTGTCACGGCGATCCTCGACGAGCGCGAGATGCTCGTCGATTTCGGCGGTCATTCGGTCAAATACGACGTCAAGGACCTCGACGCGCTCACGCTTGCCTACGCCGTCTCGATCCACAAGTCGCAGGGAAGCGAGTTCAGGCTCGTGGTGATGCCGGTCGTCCGCAGCCACGCGATCATGCTGAAGCGGAAACTGCTCTACACCGCCGTCACGCGGGCGAAGGAGAAGCTCGTGATGATCGGCGAGGTCCCGGCGCTCCGCCGCGGCGTCCTCGGTCTCGAACCGCCGCGCCGGACGATGCTGTCGCGCTTCCTTTCCGAAACGCCGGAACCCGAGCCCGGGGACAACCTCCGGATCGAGGATTTCATGTGATTCGCGGCTTCGCCGTTGCTTTTCCCGCCTCCATGGTGTATAATGTCCTCAAATCGATGCGAAAGCCTACGGAATGCGCGACGACCAGAGAGTCTGGGGACGGTGCGACCAGAACGATGCGGATTCCGACGCCACTTTCAAGAGACGCCAATCCCGTCCGTGTCGTCCGCGTTAAGGACTTCGAGCGCCGGCCTCCGTGCCGGAACAAAGGTGGTACCGCGATTCGTCGTCCTTGATCAGAGGACGACTTTATTTTTGCCGAGGAGGTTTACCCATGAAACAACTGACCGGAAGCCAAGTGAGGAAGATGTGGCTGGATTTCTTCCAGTCGAAAGGCCATTCCGTGGAGAAGGGCGCATCGCTCGTTCCCAACGACGACCCGACCCTGCTCTGGATGAACGCGGGCGTCGCCGCCCTTAAGAAGTACTTCGACGGCTCGATCGTGCCGAAGAACCCGCGGATCGTGAACGCGCAGAAGTGCATCCGCACGAACGACATCGAGAACGTCGGGAAGACCGCTCGTCACCACACGTTCTTCGAGATGCTCGGGAACTTCTCGATCGGCGACTATTTCCGCAAGGAGGCCGTGACGTGGGGTTTCGAGATCCTGACCGATCCGAAGTGGTTTGCCTTCGACAAGGACCGCCTCTACATGACCATCTATCCGGACGACGTGGAGACGAAGGATCTCTGGATTTCACTCGGCGTCGACCCGTCGCACATCATCCCGACGGACGACGACAACTTCTGGGAGATCGGTGAGGGTCCGTGCGGCCCCTGCACCGAGATCTACTTCGACCGCGGCCCGAAGTTCGGGTCGGTCGGCCCGAACGCGATCAGGGACGGGATCCAAAACGACCGCTACATCGAGATCTGGAACATCGTCTTCTCGCAGTACAACGCGAAAGCCGGCCTGAAGCGCAGCGAATACCCCGAGCTCCCCAACAAGAACATCGACACCGGCTGCGGCCTCGAGCGCATCACCTGCGTCATCCAGGGCGTCCCGACCAACTTCGAGACCGACCTGTTCATGCCGATCATGAAGAAGATCGAGGAGATCGCCGGCGTCCCCTACGAGGGCCAGATGGCCTTCAAGGTGATCGCTGACCACATCCGCACCGTCACCTTTGCGGTCGCCGACGGCGCCGTCCTCGCCAACGAGGGCCGCGGCTACGTCCTGCGCCGACTGCTCCGCCGCGCCGTCAAGTACGGCAAGAAGATCGGCATCCAGCGCCCGTTCATGGACGAGCTCGTCGACGTCGTCGCCGACATCATGAAGGACTACTATCCCTCCCTCCTCGACCAGACCGCGATCGTGAAGAAGGTCATCGGCGCCGAGGAGACGAAGTTCCTCGAGACCCTCGCCGCCGGCGAGAAGCGCTTCGAGGCGATCGCCGCCTCGCTTCCGGGCAAGACGATTCCCGGCGCCGACGCCTTCGTCCTCTACGACACCTACGGATTCCCGATCGAACTGACCGCCGAATACGCCGAGGAGCGCGGGCTTTCCGTCGATCTCGCCGGCTTCCAGGCCGAGATGGAGAAGCAGAAGGAACGCGCCCGAAACGCCCGCAAGGACGTCCAGTCGATGAAATCGCAGAACGAGGCGCACCTCGCCTTCACCGCCAAGTCGAAGTTCGTTGGCTATGACCGAACCGCCGCCGAGACCCGCGTCCTCAAGGTCTTTCCGGAGGGCATCGTCCTCGAGGCGACGCCGTTCTACGCCACCTCGGGCGGTCAGGTCGCCGATACCGGCGTGATCACGAACGACAAGTTCTTCGCCCAGGTCGACGACGTCACGAAACTGCCGAACGGGCAGTTCCTGCACGCCGTCACGATCCTTTCGGGGCGCGTCCGCGAAGGCGACGTCGTGCTCGCCTCGGTCGACATCGAGAAGCGCGGCGCCACCGCCGCGAACCATTCGGCCACCCATCTCCTCTTCAAGGCGCTCCGCGACCTGCTCGGAACCCACGTCTCCCAGCAGGGCAGCCAGGTCTCCGCGGAAGCGCTCCGCTTCGACTTCAACCATTTCGAACCGATCGTCGACGAGACGATCCTCGAGCTGGAGCGTCGCGTCGTCGCGATGATCGGCCGGGACTACCCGGTCGAGACGAAGCAGATGACCGTCGACGCCGCCGTCGCCCGCGGGGCGATCGCCGAGTTCGGCGAGAAGTACGGCGACCTCGTCCGCGTCGTCGACCTCAAGTACACGCTCGACCTGTGCGGCGGCACGCACGTGAAGAACCTTTCCGACATCCGCCGCTTCGCGATCCGCGGGATCCAGTCGATCGGCTCCGGCATCTACCGGATCGAAGCCGTGACCAACGACGGCGTCCAGGGGATCGCCGACACGCTCTACGGCATCGTCGCCGAGATCGACAACCTCAACCGCAAGGCCTACGGCATCCTCCAGGCGGCGATCGTCGACCGGATCGACCTCGTCTTCGCCGCGCCGCAGGCGGCCGTTCCGGTCGGCTCCTACGCCGACGTGATCGCCAAGCGCCAGGAGTTCGCCGACCTCCAGAAGGCCGTCAAGGAACTCGAACGCGAATACACCTCGCGCCGCGAGACGGCGACCCTGAAGTCGCTCGACGGCTACTTCGCCCAGATCCGCGACGGCAGCTTCGTCGGCCGCGTCGACGGGCTCGACATGAATACCCTGAAGCAGTTCGTCGACAACCTCGCCGCGCAGGCGACGGGACTCGTCTTCGTCGCTTCGGTCCGGGACGGGAAGGTCGCCTTCGTCGCCAAGTCGAAGAGCCTCCGGTTCCATGCCGGCCAGCTCGTCAAGACGGCCGCCGCGATCTGCGACGGAAACGGCGGCGGCCGACCCGACTTCGCCCAGGCGGGCGGGAAGGACGTCGCGAAGACGGACGAGGCCGTGGCCGCGGTCAGGCGGGCGATCCGATGAAGGTCCTCGGACTCGACCTCGGGTCGAAGACGCTCGGCGTCGCCTGTTCCGATCCCTCCGCGATCCTCGCTTCCGGCATCGAGACGTTCACCTTTCCCGAGGAGAATCTCGATTTGCCCCTTGACTATGTCAAGCGATTTGTCGATAATAATAAAGTGGGTCTCGTCGTCCTCGGCTATCCGAAGAACATGGACGGGTCGATCGGATCCCAGGGAAAGAAGTCGGAGGCGTTCCGGGACGCCCTGAAGGAGCGGATCGCGGTGCCGATCGTCCTCTGGGACGAACGGCTCTCGACCCGGATGGCCAACCAGGCCATGCTTGCGGGGGACCTCTCGCGCAAGCACCGCAAGGAGATCGTCGACAAATTGGCGGCCACGATCATCCTCCAGAGCTATCTCGACGCCAGAAGGTAGGAGAACCCATGGAAAAGGACGAAAAGGAATATTTCATCGTGACTGATGAAAACGGCAAGGACATCAAGTGCGAGATCATCATGACGTTCGATTCGGACGAGTTCAACCGGTCGTACGTCGTCTACCAGGTCGCCGGCGACGAATCCGGCGAGGTTTTCGCCGCCGCATATGATCCCGAATCGGGCGAAGAAGGCAAACTGATGCAGATCGAGACCGACGCGGAATGGGAATTCGTCGAGGAGGTCCTCGAAAACTATCTCGAGGACGAAGAGGAAGCCGAAACCGCGGAGCACGAACACGACCACGAGCACGGCGACGACTGCGACTGCGGCGACGATTGCGAATGCGGCCACGCGCACGAAGAAGACGAAGAGGACAAAGAGTAAGTTACTTACTCTTTTCCCTTTTTTTGGGGGATTAACCCCCACCCGATCGCATCGATCGATTGAAGAAGGAGCGTGAACGCGCATGTCCTCGAAACCCCTCGTGATCGCCGTCGCCGGCGGATCCTCCTCCGGCAAGACCACCGTCGTGAACAAGATCATGGCGAACCTGACGGAGTACCCCGTCGTCGTGATCAAGCACGACGACTATTACAAGGACCAGTCCGAGATGACGATGGAGGAACGCCGCGCGGTCAACTACGACCACCCGTTTGCGCTCGACAACGACCTCTTCATCCGCCAGCTGAAGACCCTCATCGCCGGCAACCCGATCCAGAAGCCGATCTACGACTTCGTCCGCTTCACGCGCTCGCCGGAGACCGAGACCGTACGGCCCGCGAAGATCATCGTCCTCGAAGGCATCCTCGTGCTCGAGGATCCGCGGATCCGCGCGCTCGTCGACGTCAAGATCTTCGTCGAGGCCGACGACGACCTGCGCTTCATCCGCCGTCTCCGCCGCGACATCAACGAGCGCGGCCGCTCGATGGAGTCGGTCATCGACCAGTACCTGAAGACCGTCAAGCCGATGTTCCACGAGTTCGTCAAGCCGACGAAGCGGTACGCCGACATCATCATCCCCAACGACTATAGCCACGACGTGGCCGTCGACCTCATCAACGCGAAACTGCTGTCTATACTGAAATAGGCAATTGTGATATAATCTAGTCACGAACCCCAAAGGAGAACAACCATGGACAATACATTCAAGATCACCGAAAAGGGACTCGAGGAACTGATCGCCGAACGCAAGAAGCTGACGGACGTCGACCGCAAGAACAACCTCGAGGCGCTCAAGGAAGCCCGCGCCCAGGGCGACCTCTCGGAAAACGCCGACTACGACGCCGCCCGCGACGAGCAGGCCCGCATCGAAGCCCGCATCAAGGAACTCGACAACATCATCAAGAACGTCGAGATCATCCGCGAATCGAACGCGAAGGTCGTCGCCATCGGGAAGACGGTCACGATCCGGTTCAAGGGTCGTCCCGAGGACGCCTCCTACACGATCGTCGGCCATCTCGAGGCCAACCCGATGCAGCGCAAGATCTCCAACGAGTCCCCGATCGGGAAGGCGATCATGGGTCTGAAGCGCGGCGCCAAGGTCACCTTCAAGGCCGAAACCGGCAAGGAAGTCAGCGTCGAAATCGTCGATATCAAGTAGCGGAACGCACCCGTTTCCGCTTTTTTTCTCAAAGGAGGGGATCCCATGGTCGGAATCATCGTCGCGATGGACAAGGAACTCGCCGGGTGGCTCGACGCCGTCGCGGTTCGCGAGATCGTCCGCGTCGCCGACAAGGCCTTCTATCTCGGCACCTGCGAGGGCACCGAACTCGTCATCGCCCAGTCGGGCGTCGGGAAGGTGAACGCGGCGATCACCGCCGCGCTCATGTGTTCGCGCTATCAGGTCGACTATGTCGTCAACACCGGCGTCGCCGGCGGCGTCTTTCCGTCGCGCACGGGCGACCTCGCGGTCGCGACCCGCGTCCTCTACGCGGACGTCGACGTCACCGCGATCGATCCCGTTCCCTACGGGCAGATGGCCGGAGAGAAACTCTACGCCCTCGCCGATCCGGCGCTCCTCGAGCGGGCCGCGCGGATCCTCGGACGCCTCGGAATGCCGCATCGCTTCGGCACGATCGCCTCGGCCGACCGCTTCGTCACCGACCCGGCCGTGCTTTCGCCGATCCGCGCCCATACCGCCGACGTTGTCGCCGTCGACATGGAGTCGATGGCGGTCGCGCACGCCGCCGAGGTCTTCGGCGTCCCCTTCGTCGTGATCCGCGGGATCTCCGACGTGATCGACGCCCCCGGCCAGGTCGACGGCTACCGCGACGTCGCCGCCGCGATCTGCGCGAACACGGCCGCCTTCGTGCGCGCCTTCCTGCGCGGATGAAAACGCTGCTTTCGGTCGGCGGAGAACTCGTTTTCTGCGAACTCGTCGTCAAACCCAACCGGAACGCCTATCTGCGGCTCCGTCCGGACGGATCGATCCGCATCACCGCGAACGCCGCCTTCGGCCCGGCCCAGGTCGAGGCGTTCGTCGGGAGACACGCGCAACGGATCCTGCGCGCCCGACGCGAGATGCTTGCGAAGGACCGGCTTCCCGACGGCACGATCCGGCTCTGGGGAGCCGTCGTCCCGCGTCCGGCCGACTGGTCGGAGGCGTCCTACAAGGCCGAGATCCTGAAGGCTGCGGCCGATGCGACGGCTGACCTGCCGACGGCGCTGTCGACGCTCGTGCCCGCCGGCGTCCGCTTCCGCGCCCGGCTGATGAAGACCCGCTTCGGGTCGAACGCGCTCCAGACGCGGACGATCACGATGAACACCGCGCTCGCCCGTTTCGACCGCCGCTACTTCGACGCGATCCTGATCCACGAACTCTGCCATTTCGCCCATCCCGACCACGGGGCGGGCTTCTACCGCACGCTGCTTTCGCAGGTTCCGGAGTACCGGCGCCTGCGCCGCGAACTCGGAACGCTGTTCCGCCGCATGGAGGTCTGACATGCCGTTTCTGCCGATCTCGAGGAAGGAAATGATCGAAGCGGGGATCTCGGTCCCCGATTTCGTGTTCGTCACGGGCGATGCCTACTGCGACCACCCCTCTTTCGGCACGGCGATCGTCGCCCGCATCCTCGAACGGCACGGTTACTCCGTCTGCATCCTTTCCCAGCCGTCCGTGGACGATCCCGAGGCGTTCCTCGAATTCGGCCGCCCGCGGCTCGGATGGCTTGTCAACGCCGGCGTCATCGATTCGATGGTGAACCACTACACGGTCTCCAAGAAACGCCGCGCGACCGATGCATACACCCCCGGCGGGGCCATGGGAAAACGGCCCGACCGGGCCGTCATCAAGTACGGCGAGGCGATCCGGCGGATCGATCCGGAAGGGTCTGTCGTGATCGGCGGGATCGAGGCGTCGCTCCGGCGACTGGGTCATTACGACTATTGGGACGACAAGGTCCGAAGAAGCATCCTGCTCGATTCCGACGCCGATCTCCTCGTCTATGGGATGGGCGAGAAGGCGATCGTCGAGATCGCCGATTCGCTCGCCTCCGGCCTGCGCGCCCGGGACCTGACGTGGCTCCGCGGCACCGTCTGGAAGACGGCCGACGCCGCGATCCTCCCCCCCGACGCGCTCCGCCTGCCCGACTACGAGGCGATCGTCGCCTCGAAGAAGACCTACGCCGAATCGTTCATGGTCCAGTACGAGAACACCGATGCGGTGGTTGCCAGACCGCTCGTCGAGAAGTGCCGGGACGTCCATGTCGTCCAGAATCCGCCGGCGCCGCCGCTTTCCCGCGACGAACTCGACGCCGTCTACGAACTGCCGTTCATGCGCGACGTCCACCCCGCGCTCGAGGCGAAGGGCCACGTCGCCGCGATGGACGAGATCAAGATGTCGATCGCGATCAACCGCGGCTGTTTCGGCGGCTGCTCGTTCTGCGCCTTGACGATGCATCAGGGACGCGTCGTCCAGTCACGGTCGAAGGCGTCCGTCGTCGCCGAGGCCGAACGGATCGTCGCCGCGCCCGACTTCAAGGGGTACATCCACGACGTCGGCGGTCCGACCGCCAATTTCAACCGACCCTCCTGCGACCGGCAGGCGGAGCACGGCGTCTGCCCGAAGCGGCAGTGCCTGCATCCGACGCCGTGTCCGAACCTGAAGGTCGATCACGGCGAGTATCTCGACGTCCTTCGGACGCTGCGCGCGATGAAGGGCGTGAAGAAGGTCTTCATCCGGAGCGGAATCCGCTACGACTACCTCCTCTACGACAAGGACGAAACGTTCTTCCGCGAACTCGTGACGCATCACGTCTCGGGTCAGCTCAAGGTCGCGCCGGAGCATGTGAGCGACCCGGTACTCGACGCGATGGGCAAGCCGAAGAAGGTCCTCTTCGACCGTTTCGTGTCCACCTTCGAGCGGTTGTCGCGCGAAGCCGGCAAGGAGCAGTATCTCGTCCCCTACCTCATGAGTTCGCACCCGGGATGCACGATCCAGGACGCCGTCGTCCTCGCCGAGTACGTCCGCGACCTCGGCCACGATCCCGAACAGGTCCAGGACTTCTATCCGACCCCGGGGACGCTTTCGACCACGATGTTCCATACCGAACTCGACCCGCGGACGATGAAGCGCATCTACGTCCCGCGTTCGCCGCACGACAAGGCGATGCAGCGGGCGCTGATCCAGTACCGCGCGCCCAAGAACCGCGAACTCGTCCTCGAGGCGCTCGAGAAGGCGGGTCGGACCGACCTGATCGGATTCGGACCGAAGTGTCTCGCGAAGCCGCGGGAAGCCGGGCGCGGGAAGGGACGCGACCGTGCCTGACCGCCATCGCGAGACCGTGTCGCCCTACCGCGACCTCGCCGACTTCCAGAGGCTTCTCACCGACGCGTCGGTCCACGACGACGAACGCGTCGGTCAGGGTTACGACGCATTGAAGGAGCGCGGCTACTTCTGGGTCGCGGTCCGCGTCGCCGCCGGATTCCGAAGGCTTCCGGACGGGAGACCGCTTCAGATCGAGACCTGGGCGACGCCGCCGGCCGCGGCGTCGATCGACCGCATGTACCGTCTATCGGACGGTTCGGGCACGTTCGCCGAAGGCGTCGCGCGCTGGGCGCTCGTCCGCCTCGCCGACGGCCGGCCGGTCCGCCTCGCGGAAACGCCCGGACTCCTCGAACCGCGGCGTTTCGAAACCGAAGACGCCTATCCGGCCGGGTTCGGGACGCTCGACTTCGACCTCGAGGAACCCGATCGCCCGATCATGGTGCCCGCGTCTGGCATCGATCGCAACGGCCATCTCAACAATGCCCGCTACTGGGACCTCGTCTTTTCCGCCGCAGCCGCCGCGGGACTTCCGACGGAACCCGTCGCCCGTCTTGAGATCGCCTACCGGAACGCGCTCTTCGCCGGCGAGACCGCGCTCGTCCGCCTGCGCCGCGAAGGAGACGGGATCGCATTCTGCGCGCACGTCGTACGCTCCGGCATCGCGGTCCGCGCCTTCGCCGGGCGCTATGCGCCACGTCCATGAAAAAAACCGCATCTCCGGATCCAGACACGATCCGCGGATGCGGTTTTTCCTTCAGGCGTTGCGGCGGACGAGCGAGAGCGTCTTCCACTTCCCCCTGCGCCAGCGGAGCGTGAGGAAGATCGCGCGAAGCAGCTCGTCGAGGGCGATCGCGATCCAGATGCCGGCAAGACCGAGTCCGGCCGTGAAGCAGAGCAGGTAGGCGACCGGGATCATCGTCGTCCACTGCACGACGAGCGCGAGGTAGAGCGGGAACCGCGTGTCGCCGGTGGCCTTGAGACTCGTGCCGACCACCATGTTCTGGGAACGGGCGAGCTGGAGGAAGATGTCGACGAAGACGATCGTCTTCATCAGGCGGATGATCTCGGGATTGTCGGTGAAGAGGCCGCCGAGCGGGCCGATCGTGAAGATCAGAAGGGACGAGACGAAAAGGGTGGAGATCAGTCCGACGGTCCGGCTGAAACGGACGACCCTGACCGCGCGGTCGGGTTCGCCGGCCCCCATGTGGTGGCCGACCATGATGGTCGTGCCGCCGGCGATCGAGGCGGCGGTCGCCCACGTGAACATCGCGATCGTCTCGTAGTACGACTTGGTCGTCACGGCGACGGTGCCGACGACGGCGACGAAGCCGGTGATGACGAGCTGCGATCCGGTGTAGGAGAGGTTTTCGGCGACCGACGGGGCGCCGACCTTGAGGATGTCGCCGAGGATTTCCTTTGGAAACGGACGGAAGATCCGGAAGGACACCTTCACGTCGATCGAGCGCAAGAGGAAGATGGCCAGAAGGGAGAAGTAGACGAGTCGGGCGACGAGGCCGCCGATCGCCGCGCCGGCGACGCCGAGGGCGGGGATCCGGAGTCCCGGAACGCCGAAGATGAGCAGGTAGTTGACGCCGAGGTTGACGACGTTGGCGAAGATCGACGCGACCAGCCCGACCTTGGTGTAGCCGTGGCTGAAGATGATCTGCGACATCGAGAACGAGACCGCCTGGACCGCGAAGCCGGCCGCGGTGATGAGCGCGTAGGTCTTCCCGTAGGCGAGGAAGGTTCCTTCGAGGTTGAGCCATGAGAGGAAGGTCTCGGCGAAGACGGACAGCACGATCGTGCCGAGGACGCCGAGGAGGAAGGCGACGAAGATCGCCATCCCGCCGAGCCGCGCGGTCTTCTCGTACAGCTTCGCGCCGACGTACTGCGCCATCAGGATGCCGGCTCCCGTCGAGACGATCATGAAGACGAGATGGAACATCGCGACGACCTGGTTGGCCACCGAAATCGAGCCGGCCGCATCGTCGGAGAAGGCGGCGAGCAGGATCGTCGAGACGTTCCCGATGAGCATCACCAGCAGGGTCTCAGCAAGCAGCGGCCACGACAGTCTCAACAGTTCGTTTCGTTCCGACGTCAACAGCTTTCCGGACATGTCCCCACCCCGCTTCCCCATCCATTATATCACGCTTTCCGACCCCCGCAAGAGCCGTGCGCCAAAAGACCCGAGACGGACCCGCGGGTCGAAAAAATTGGACAGAAGACGATTTTTTGGGTATAATATGAAATAGCATCCGGAGGTTCAGAATGGCACTCATTTTCTTCAAACGGGCGTATTTCCGGCCGGACGATTACCGCAGAACCGTCTTCGACATCGATTACGACCATTGGCAGGAAACCGGCGTGCGCGTTCTGTTCATCGACGTCGACAACACGCTCGTCCCCTACGACGAGACGGTTCCCGGTCCTGCGACCGCCGCGCTCCTGAAGCGGCTTTCGGCGTCGTTTCGGATCGTGCTGATCTCCAACAACCACGAACCGCGCGTCCGGACCTTCGCCCAAGCCGTCGGACTGCCTTACGTCCACGGCGCGAAGAAACCCTTCCGGAGCGGCTTCCGCCGCGCCGAAGCGCTGGCGGGCCGGCCGGACCGCAATGCGGTCCTGGTGGTCGGCGACCAGTTCATGACCGACGTCTACGGCGGGAAACGGATGGGGTACCGCGTCGTCGTGGTCGACGCGATCAAACGCAAGACCGAACGCTGGTTCACCCGCATCAACCGGACACTCGAACGGCGGGCGCTCGCCGACCTGAAGCGAGCGGATTCCGCCTTCCACGACGGATTGCATCTTGGGGAGAAGAGGTAGACTCGATGGAAGAACTGTTCTGTTTGGGCTGCGGCGCGAGAATCCAGAGCGTCGACAAGAACCTGCCGGGCTTCGCCTCCGAAAAGGTCCTGGCGGAAACCGATCCGAAGCGGCTGCTCTGCCAGCGCTGCTTCCGCATCCGCAACTATTCCGACGCGATCACGCTCTCGCTTTCCAACGACGACTATCTGACCGTGATCGACAAGATCAGCCGCGAGAACGCGCTGATCGTCAAGATCGTCGACATCTTCGACTTCTCCGGATCCTTCGTTCCGGCGATCAAGCGTCTCACCGGCAACCACGACGTGATCCTCGTGGGCAACAAGATGGACCTTCTGCCGAAGAACGTGAAGCAGGACAAGATCCTCGGCTGGCTCAAGCAGATGCTTTCGATCGAAGGCTTCACCGTCCTCGACAGCATCCTCATCTCGGCGAAGTACGGCAACAACTTCGACGATCTGATGGAGATGATCTTCAAGTACAAGGGGCACCGCAACGTCTATCTCGTCGGCTCCACCAACGTCGGCAAGTCGCGCATCATCAACCAGATCCTGCGCCGGTACATGGGCGCCGACGCGGACATCGTGACCGTCTCGTCCAACCCGGGGACGACGATCGGCCTGATCGGCTTCCCGCTGTCCGACGGAACGATGATCTTCGACACCCCCGGCGTCATCAACAAGCACCAGTACACCCACTACCTGACGCGTCCCTCCTACAAGATGACGGTCCCCAAGAAGGAGATCAAGCCGCTCGTCTTCCAGCTTTCGGAAGGCCAGACGCTCTTCTTCGGCGGCCTCGCCCGGATCGACGTCGTCTCCGGCGAGACCGGCGACCGGATCAACGTCGTCACCTATTTCGCCAACACCCTGAACGTCCACCGTACGAAGACGGAGCGCGCCGACGAGATCTTCGCGACCAAGATGTACACGCTTCTGACGCCGCCCTTCTCGGAAGAGGAGAAGCTGCCGAAGTGGGTCTATCACGATTTCAAGATCCGCGACAACCTGAAGTACGACATCGTCTTCTCCGGACTCGGCTTCGTCACTCTGCGGGGTCCCTTCAACGTCCGCGTCCACGCCCCGTTCGTGGTCGGCGTCTACGTCCGCCCGGCGATCATCTGATGGATCGCTACGAGGAACTGCTTCCGCTCGTGCGGATGCGTTTCGAGGCCGCCGGCAAGACCCGCCGCTTCCGCCACGTCGAAGGCGTCGTCGACACCGCCGCGGCGCTCGCCGAACGCTTCGGCGCCGACGTCGTCAAGGCGCGGCTGGCCGCGCTCCTGCACGACGTCGTGAAGTACGAGGACGCCGCGACGCTCCGCCGCCGGATCGACATCCGCTACGGCCCCGCCGAGGCGGACCGCTGGCCCGAGCAGCTCTGGCACGGCCTCGCGGCCGTCCAGTACGCCGAGAGCGAACTCGGGATCGACGATCCCGACGTCCTCGCGGCGATCGAGAACCACAGCGCCGGCCGTCCCGGCATGTCGACTCTCGAGAAGATCGTCTTCGTCGCCGACTATGTCGAACCGCATCGCGATTTCGACAACGCCGCGATCCGCGCCGTCTGTTTCGAGGACCTCGACCGCGGCGTCGCGCTCGTGCTTCGGGAGACGAACCGGATCCTGTCCCGCACCGGCTGGAAACGCGCCGAACGCGGCGACGCCGCCTGGGCGGAATACCGCCACCTATTGGAGGGGAACGAATGAGTTCAATGCTGGAACGCGTCGCCACGGCCTTGTCGGGGTTGAAACTGCAGGACATCCGCATCTGGGATTTCCGCGGCTTCTCGCCTCTCTACGATTACGTCGTGCTCGCCACCGGAAACACCGAGCGCCAGGTCGCCGCGTCCGTCCGCCACCTGTTCGACGCGGTCCCGGAGATCGAGGTCAAGAAGGTCGAGGGCGCGGAAGACGCGCGCTGGATCCTCATCGACCTCGGCGACATCATCGTCAACGTGATGCAGAAGGACGAACGCGCCTATTACCAGCTGGAGAAGCTCTTCATCCAGCGGGAGGAAGTCAGGATCGATGGAATCGACGATCGGCTATGACAATCTGGCGACGTTCTACGACGCCTTCATCGACCAGAAGGTCTACGACAGCTACCTCGACCTGCTCGACAAGTACACCGTCCGCGGCACCCTGCTCGACATCGGCTGCGGCACCGGAAACCTGTCGGTCGAACTTGCCGCGCGCGGCTACGAGGTGACCGCCACCGACCTCGCCGAGGAGATGCTTTCGATCGTGCGCTACCGCGCGAACGAACGGGGCGTGCCGCTCCGGATCTACCTCTACGACATGCTCGACCCGATCGCGGAACGCTTCGACGCGGTGATCGCCTCGATGGACGTGATCAACCACCTCTCCGACCTCGAGGACGTGAACTTCGGCTTCATGAACATCTACGACGCCCTGAACGAGAACGGCGTCTTCATCTTCGACATCCTCTCCGCCGAATACATAGACGCCCTCGACGGCTATTCGGAGGAGGACGAGGACTTCCACTTCCACTGGCGCTGCGACCGGGGCAAGACCCTCCACAGCATCGTCCACACCGTCACCCTGCATCTTCCCGACGGCGAGCGGGAGGTCCGCATCTACGAGGAGACCCATCCGCTCGAGGAATACCTCGCGATCGCGTCCCGGGTCGGCTTCACCGTCCTCGAACGCGTCGACATGCCGGAACGATCGATCGTCGTCCTGCAGAAATCCAAATAGCAAAACAGACCCGCACGGCGTAATATGTTCGACGAGGTGATCCCATTGATCGCATTCGTCAAACGCTATGCGGGTTTTCTGTTTCTTCTATTGTCGGTCGGCGGCCTGATCGTGCTGAGCCTCGATGTGGTCGACGCGTCGCCCGTCGCCGCGGCCGTGACGACCACCTCGGCCGCACCCGCCGCGACGTCCGCCGCCACGACATCGCGGGCCGTCTACGTCGTCGAGGTCCGGGGCGAGGTCGACATCCCCGGACGTTACGTCCTCGCCGGCGACGCCACCGTCGCCGACGCGATCGCGCTTGCCGGCGGCGCCACCGCGACCGCCGACCTCGACCGCGTCAATCTCGCCAAGGCCGTCTACGACGGGATGGTCCTGGACGTCCCGGGCGTCTTGGCGCCGACCCCGGCCGCCTACGTCTACGTCGACGTCAAGGGGGCGGTCCGCTACCCCGGGGTGTACCGCATCGCCGCCGACCTCCGTGTCGTCGACGCGGTGATGCTGGCGGGGGGATTGACGGAATCGGCCGACACCGCCTCGATCAACCTCGCTTCCGGCGTCGCCGACGGAATGATGATCGTCGTTCCGACCGCGTCCGCGGGCGGAACCGCGACCACCTCGACGGACAATGCGGAGGATGGAAAGATCGACATCAACACGGCGACGGTCGAAGAACTCGACACGCTCTACGGCATCGGCTACATCCTCGCCCAGCGGATCATCGACTACCGCGCCGAGAACGGGCCGTTCGCGTCGATCGAGGAGATCATGAACGTCGCCGGCATCAAGGACAGCGTCTATGAGAAGATCAAGGACGACATTCGCGTCTGAGAGCGGGAACTACGTCCATCTCGGCATCGCCGCCGTCCTGGCGCTGCTTTCCATCCGGCATGCGGTCTCGCTGCCGTTCCTTTTCGCCGAGTTCCTCCATCTCTGGAAAAGAGCGCGCCGGATGTTTGTCGGCGCGCTCTTCGTTTCCGCCTTCCTCGTCGTCCGCGCGGCGATGGACGCGCAGTTGCCGGAGGCGATTCCGACATCGTTCTCGGGCGTCGTCCTTTCCGTCGAGGAGGATCGGTACGTGGTCCGGACGGATGCCGGCAGGCTGCTCGTCTTCCACGACGGAAGCGTCGTCGTCCGCCCCGGGGACGAGGTCGTCGTCGCGACGCGGTCGTCCGGGTTCGAACCGCGCTCCGTCGAGCACGGCTTCGACTACGGCACCTACCTGCTCGGACGCGGGATCGCGGGAACGTGCCGCGCCCGTTCGACGACGGTCACGGGGCATCGGTTCGTGCTCGGGGCGATCCCGTATTTCCTTTCGGCCGACGCCGACCGGCGCTTCGACGGCGACGCGCGCGTCATGGTCGGTCTCTTCGTCCTCGGCGACGCCGACGCCCTCTCCCCGGAACTGCAGGAAACGGGTCGCGACCTCGGCGTCTCGCACCTCTTCGCCGTCTCGGGGATGCACGTCGGCGCGATCGCGCTGTTCCTCGAAAGACTGCTCGCGCGCCTGCACGCTTCCAGGACGGCGACGGCCGTCGCGATCGGCGTTTCGCTCTTTTTCTTCGCGGCCGTCACCGGCTTCTCCGTTTCGGTCGTGCGCGCCGCCGCCACCTATCTCGCGCTTGCGGTCGCGAAGCTGACCCGCTTCCCGCTGCCGCCCGCGGACGCGATCGCTCTCACGGCGGTCGGCGCGCTTTCGGTGCATCCGTTCGCGCTCTACGACGTCGGTTTCCAGCTCTCCTACCTCGTGGCCTTCGCGATCATCCTCGGCGGCGGCCTCGTCGTCGCGTCCGATCCGGTCCGCCGGACGCTGTCGGTGACGATCCTGGCACAGGCCGTCGCGATGCCGATCCTGCTCGAACTGAACGGCGCGCTGTCGCCCGTCTCGATCCCGGCGAACCTGGTCTTCGTCCTGTTCGTCGACCGTTTGGCGGTCCCGCTGTCCTTTTTCTGCTGGTTCGTCCCCGCCGCCGAGGGGGTGCTCGACCTCGCCGGCAGGGGCTTCTTCCTCGCGCTCGAGGCGGTCGGACGCGTCGATCTCGCGATCCCGTTCAACCTGTCCTCCGACCTCGCCAAGGCATTCTACTGGATCGGGGTCGGCCTGATCCTGGTCCGCCTGTCCCGCAAGCGCCGGATCGGTTTGTCGCCCTTGGTCGCGCTTCTGGGAGCCGCGCTTCTGTCGCTTTCGCCGCGGTTGCCGGGAACGACGGTCGTGAAGGTCCTCGACGTCGGACAGGGGGATGCCACGTACATCGCCGCAAGCGGCTGCCGGATGCTCGTCGACACGGGTGCGCCCGACGCCTACGACACCGTCCTGGAGTACCTCCTGAAGGAAAACGTCCGACGCCTCGACGTCCTTGTCCTCACCCACGGCGACAGCGACCACGACGGCGAGACGCGCGATCTCGACGCCGTCCTCGAGATCGGCGCGATCGTCTCCGGCACGGAGCTCTGTCCGGACTGCCGGGCGGATGAGCGGATCGTCGCCGCCGGCGAGATCCTCGCCTGCGGAACGCTTCGCTTCGAGGTGCTGAACGCGGGATCGGACGACAACGACGGGTCGGTCGTGCTGGACGGAATGATCGGGTCGGACCGCTGGCTCTTCATGGGCGACGCCGGCACGAATGTCGAACGCCGGATCGTGTGGCCGGACGTCGACGTCCTCAAGGTCGGCCACCACGGGAGCGACACCTCGACCACGCAGGAGTTCCTCGACTCGACGACGCCGTCGGTCGCGGTGATCTCCGTCGGGCGCACGAACGGCTACGGGCATCCGCACGCGGAAGTGCTCTCGCGTCTGACGGCCGCCGGCGCCGCGATCCTCCGCACCGACCGGCTCGGAACGATCACCTTCACCTATCTCCCCGGGGGGATCCGCATCCTCGGAAGCCGATCCGAGGACGACCGCTTCGCGCAGGCCGCGGGGAAGCTCGTCCGCGTCGCCTCGGTGTTCCTTTCGGACCGCCGGCGTGGTATAATAGGTCCGGTGATAGGATGAACGGAGTCGTGACCCTGCTTTACGGACCGGACCGCATGCCGCTCCAGTCGAAGACCGAAGACCTGTTCGCCGCCGCGGGAGTCGATCCCGCCGACGTCGAATCTTTCGACATGGAGGAGACGACGGTCGACGAGGCCGTCGCGGCGGCGATGACGATCCCGTTTCTGTCGGAGAAGAAGGGCGTCGTCCTGCGCAACGCCTACTTCCTGGCGGCGGCGCCGAAGCCGCAGAAGGAACCGGAACACCACCTCGAACGGCTCCAGGAGTATCTCGCCCATCCGAATCCGACGACGGTCCTGGTCGTCCAGGTCGTCACCGAGAAGCTCGATTCCCGCAAGGCGCTCGCGCGCTTGTTCACCGAGAAGGCCACGGTCGTCGAATGCCTGCCGGTCCGCAAGGAAGACGCCTATGCGGTCGCCCGCAGGCGCGTCGAGGAGGCCGGGCACACGATCGACGCCGATGCGCTCGAGGAGTTCGCGATCCGCACCAAGGAGTCCGAGGGGATCGCCAGAAACGAGCTCGACAAGCTGATCCTGTTCGCCGGCAAGAAAGTCGCGATCGACGTGAAGATGGTACGGAGCGTGGTCACCAAGAACGTCGAGGACAACGTCTTCGACCTGGTCAACGCCTATCTAGCGAAGGACGCCTGGAGCGTCACGTCGACGCTTCAGGACCTCTTCAAGACGGGCATCGACCCCGCGAGCGTCGCGACCCTGATGGCGAGCAAGTTCCAGGAGATCCTGTACGCGAAGGAACTGCTCCGGACGGGGGCGCGGTTCGACGACGTCATGAAGTACTTCGGCGCGTCGAAGGGACGGACCTACTACATCATGAAGAACGCCAACGAGCAGAAGGACGACTTCGTCCTCGACCGGCTGGCGCGGCTCGAGGAACTCGACTTCGGGATGAAGAGCGGCACGATCGACAAGCGCGTCGGTCTCGAGACGTTTCTCTACCAATACGAATGAGGAGCCGGAAGGCTCCTTTTCCATCACGAAAAAAAGCCGCCCTTGGGCGGCATTTCGTTCGGATGCGGATTTCAGTTCAGCGTGTTGACCTTGACCGACAGGCGGGATTTCTCGCGGGAGGCGAAGTTCGCCTTGTGGATGTTCTTCGCGACCGACTTGTCGAGTTTCTTGTATGCGAGGGCGAGCGCGCTGGCGGCGGCTTCCTTGTCGCCCTTCGCGACGGCGAGTTCGACGTTCTTCATCGCGGTCTTGAGGGAGGTCTTGAACGCGGAGTTCGCCTGACGCTTCTTCTCGCTGGTCAGAATGCTTTTCTTCGAAGATTTGATGTTTGCCATGGATGTCACCTCCATCGATATCAGCGTTCTTATTGTATCAAATCCATCCCTAAAATGCAAGAAAGAGTTTCCACTTTTTTTCATTCCGCGGCGGCGCCATTTTCCCCAATATGCGGTATTTCCCATCGCGAACTGTGATATAATGATTTAATAGATGGCAAATGCTGCGCGCTCGGGAGTGTTGACATGACGGAAACCTACAGGCATCATTTTCAAGGGATGTGCGATCGCCTGAACTACAACTGCGTCGTATTCCGGAAGGAAACCGGTGAGGTTTTGGCGTACCGCGGACAACACGCCGAGGACGACCTGCGTCCCGTCACGTGTTCCGTCAACATCGACTACGAATCGATCCCCGCGGAGAATTCGCGCGTCTTCTACGGTCTGACCCTCGCCTTCGACAAGCGCGTCCAAATCGTCAGCGGTTCGGTCAGCCTGATCGACGTCGACGGCGGCACGCTCGTGGTCGTGTTCTTCGACGCGCGCATCTCCACCTTCCGCGACAACCAGCTTCCGCGCATCTTCTGGAAGGATGCCCAGGGGGTCTATCGCGGCCACAGCGACTACGTCCCCTACGAGAACGACCTGAAAGAGACAATGGTCGGGAAGACCGACGCCGAACTGTTCCCGAAGCGGCATACCGCCGAGTATGACCACAGCGACAGGGCCATCCTCGAGAAGGAAGTCTGCTTCTGGGATATGATGGGGAAGATCAAGGCGAACGTCTTCACCACCCTCGTCAAGATCGAGAAGTTCCCCTACTATTCGCTCGACAACTGCCTTCTCGGCATCCTCATCGTCTACTGGCCGGTCAACGAGTCGATCGGCGCAACCGCGGACGATGACGACATGAAGCAGATGCAGGCCCTCATCAACCGCGCGCTTTCGGACGCGCACGTCTACCTGATCGTCAACAGCGTCGGCGAATCGACCCGGATCGAGTACTACAGCGACAACCTGAACCATCTCGGCTACGATTTCGAGATGTTCATCGACGGCCGGATGACGCTCAAGGACATCATCTATCCGCCGGATCTCGACCGCTATCTCGTCGAGGTGAAGGAGATCCTCTATTCGCGGCGTGAATCGTATTCGACGACGATCCGGCTCTTCAACGCGGCGAAGGACGTCGTCTGGGCGAAGATCTCGCTCTCGCCCCTGCTCGGCGACAACAACCGGATCCGCAAGGTCGCGATGATCCTGCAGTTCCCCGAAAGCTATCAGGACGAGGGTTTGAACTACCAGCGGTTCATCGCCATCGCCAATCGCACGCATACGGTCTACACCGTCCGCAATCTCGGCGACCCGTACCATTTCGTCGTGGTCACCGACAACGTGAGCCAGTTCGGCTATTCCGCCCAGGAATTCACGATCGGGAAGATGCAGTACCGCGAACTCCTCCACCCGTCCGACCTCGAGACCTACCAGCGCGAGATCGGCGACCTCGTCAACCGGCGGATCCGCCAGACGGTCCTCGAGTATCGCGTCGTCAACCGGAAGAAGCAGCATTTCTGGGTCAAGGAAAGCCTCTTCGTCCTGAACGTCGGCGGCATCGAATACCTCGAATCGGCGATCACCAACGTCACCACGACGAAGAACGCGGTCGACCAGTTGCGCACGCTCGAGCCGACGCTTCCCGAAGGACCCGTCCCCGATTTCAACCTGATGACGGCGATCCGGCACGTCGACCTCGCCTCGCTGCTTCGCTCGTTCTCGGAAAAAAGCGGCGTCGGCGCCCTCCTCTTCAACAATTCCGGCGGCCTGCTCTGGGAAACCCGCGAGAACGTCAAGACGTGGGAGATCATCCGCGAGAGTCTCGACGACTACGAATCGCTCGCGCTCACCCCGGTCCTGAAATCGCGTTACGCCGACCTCGCGCTCGCGGTTCATCCGGTCGAGCGCCACGGCGCGCGTCTCGGCTCGCTCCTCCTCTTCGGGCGCCTGAACGGCGTCCGCGAAGGCGTCCGTCTGGTGAACGACCTCGGTCTTTTCCCGCCGTTGTCCCCCGGCCAGCTCGAAGGCGTCTACCGCTACGCCGGCATCGTCGCCGACAACGTCGCCGCGATGATCGAGGTCGCCGCCGTCACGACGCTCGAGATCCACGCCGATTCCTCGCTTCGCGGTGACGCCGACCGGCAGCGCCGCATGACCGACGTCTATCTCGAAATCAGCGAACCCGCCGTCGCGGCCTCCGGGCTTCGCGAGGCCTTCCGGCGCATCGCCCCGACGATCGGCGGCGCGGTCCAGCTCTCGCGCATCTCGCTCTTTTCGCTCGAGGCCGAGGGTCGGTTCGATCTCGTCGAGGAATGGTATGACGAGTCGATGCCGCGGATCGGACGCGAGTCGCGCGGAAACCTCCTTTCCGCGACCTTCCTCGCCGATTGGAACATCGGCGAGGCTCCGATCTTCGTCGTCAACGATTCCGATCTCGTGACGGATCCGACGGGGACCCGCGAGAACGCCCGCGCCGCCGTCGGCGTCCGCATCATGAAGGGCTCCGTGCCGTGGGGGCTGGCGGTCTTCGTCGACAACCAGTCACGACGGACCTGGACCGAGGACGAGAAGATCTTCTTCGAAAGCGTCGGGATCCTCCTGCACGGCGCACTCGAACGCGAACTTGCGTCGGGACGGAAGGGCGGACACCGCACCGACTTCGTCAAGGTGCTCGACTCGCTTCCCAGCGCAGTCGCGATCGTGAACGAAGACAATGCCGCGATCCTCTACGCCAACGCCTTCTTCTCCGACCTCTTCCTGCGCCGCGAGATGACCGCGGGCGGACTGCGCGGCGAAGCGTACGTACGCTCCTTCCTCGCGGCCGAACCGACCGCGAAGGCGATCAAGGAACTGTATCTGAAGGAAGTCGACCGCTGGTTCATCGTGAACCGCTCGCCGATCGACTACGAAGGCGCGCAGAACGCGGAACTGGTGATTCTGACCGAAATCACCGCCAACAAGAAGACGCAGGAGACGATCTCGTCGCTCGCGTACACCGACGTCCTCACCGGTCTGCCGAACCGGTCGCGCTTCGAGGCCGACCTGAAGAAGACCTTCGAACTGAGCCCGGCGATGTATGCCAACTCGTTCGTCGGCATCCTCAACATCGACAACTTCAAGCTGATCAACAACATGTACAGCTATTCGTTCGGCGACGCGCTCCTGAAGACGATCACGATCCACCTGAACAAGATCCCGGAGATCCAGGGCAAGATCTACCGCTTCGGCGGCGACGAGTTCTCGTTCCTCGTGAAGAACCTCTACGGGGAACAGGTCTACGAGGTCGCCCACAAGGTGATGCGGCTGTTCGAGGCGCCGTTCTACATCGACGGGTACGAGACCGCCTGCACGGTCTCGCTCGGCATCGCCTTTCTCACCGACACGAACAAGGATCCCGACGATCTGATCCGCAAGGCCAACCTCGCCCTTTCCGATGCGAAGACCAACGGCAAGAACAAGTTCGTCCTCTTCGACGTCAGCCTCCAGAAGTATCAGGAGGATACCGTCAGCCTCGAACGCGCGCTCAAGGGCGCCGTCGACGAGGGCTGCGGCGAATTCAAGGTCTTCTACCAGCCGATCGTCGACGCGAAGACGGGCAAGATCACCGCGGCCGAAGCGCTCGTGCGCTGGTTCTCGGACGAATACGGGTTCGTGAGCCCCGTCAAGTTCATCCCCGTCGCGGAACAGACCGGCCTCATCATCCCGCTCGGCAAGCACATCCTCAACACCGCCGTCAAGGAGGCGAAGAAGTGGCTCGACTACGGCCTCGACATCGCCGTGTCGGTCAACTTCTCGGTCATCCAGATCCTCCAGACGGATCTCGTCCAGACGCTTCTGAAGGCGCTCCAGACATATCGTCTGCCGGCCAAGAACCTGATCTTCGAGGTCACCGAGAGCCTCGCCGTGGACGACATCCAGAAGATCATCGAGATCCTCACGGCGGTCCGCCAGATCGGCGTCCGGATCGCGATGGACGACTTCGGCACCGGCTACTCCTCGCTCAACCATCTGCGGCGGATGCCGCTCGACATCGTCAAGATCGACCGCAGCTTCATCTTCAACATCGAGTTCGACCCCTACACCGTCTCGTTCGTCGACACGATCGCCAAGTTCTGCCACATGAAGGGGACCCGGATCTGTTGCGAAGGCATCGAGAACGAGACCCAGAAGGCGCTCCTCAAGGGCGTGATGGTCGACCATCTCCAGGGCTACCTCTTCGGCAAGCCCGCACCTGCCGAGGAATTCTGGAAGCGTCTGACCCACGAATGACCGGTTCCCCCATCTTCCGCGAAAGGATCTGATCCGCATGTACGTGATCGAAACGGCGGGCTTCCAACCCGACGACATCGTCAAGAACGGCAACCAGTTCACGGTCGCGAACGGGGTGTTCGGCTATCGCGGGACGCTCGAGGAATATCGCGCCGAGGATCTCGTCCAGCTGACCATGGGCGGCGTCTACGACCGCCGCCGTGACGGCTTCGAGGAAGCGGTGGCCTTCTTCAATCCGCTCTACACCTACCTCCGGATCAACGGAGAGACGCTCCATCCGCGCCGTTTCCCGCCCGAGAAGCACGTCCAGACGCTCGACATGGAGAACGGTCTGCATGTTCGCCGCACCGTCTTCCAGGTGGAAGGCGCCGACGTAAGCGTCACCGCCGAGCGCTTCCTCCCGGCGCAGGCGCCGTCCGCGATCCTGCTTCGGTACCGCTTCTCCGTCAACCGCGACGTCGACCTCGAACTCTTCACCGGCACCGACACCAAGGTCGCCGACGGGCGCGGACCGCATCTCGACTATCCGCGCTTCCTCTCCGAGGACGACATCCATACGGCGATGGCGCCGCTGCTCGACGGCCGCGGCTTCGTTTCCGTGAGCGAGACGGCGACCCTCTCCGCCGAGTACGAGTACGACACCGTCATGATCGAGGCCATGCCGCTCCGACGCTACCGCTTCCGCGCCGAGGCCAACCGGACCTACACGCTCCTGAAGGTCGCCGCCGTCGCCTACGGCGTTCAGGATCCCTCGACGACGACCGTCGCCGCCGTCACCGCCTTCCGGTCGGCGTCGTTCGACGAAGCCCTTTTGAAGAGTGCGGAACTCTGGCGTCGGCGCTGGGACCGCGCCGACGTGCTCACCCCCGACAATCCCAAGCAGCAGGCGGCGATCCGGAGTTCGATCTGGACGCTGCTCGCGAACCGTCCGTCGACGCCGCTGTCGTCGGTGCCGATGCGCGGACTCGGCTGCCAGGGCATGCAGGGCGCCGTCTCCTGGGACACCGAACTCTGCCTTCTGTCCTTCTACCTGAACACCGATCCCGAGGCGGCGCGCAACCTTCTGCTCTATCGCTTCCGAACGCTGCCGGGTGCCCGTGCGAAGGCCGCGTCGATCGGCTGCAAGGGAGCCTTCTTCGCCATGCAGAGCCTTTCCGACGGCTCCGAGGCCGTCGTCTCCGAATCCGAATCGCTTTCCGCCGCCGACCGCGAACGGATCGCCCGAACCTCGATCTACACCTCCGGCGTCGTCGCCTATGCGCTGATGGCCTACTACGCCCGCGTCCGCGACGACGAGATCATGGTCAACGGGGGACTTTCGCTTCTGCTCGAGTGCGCCCACTTCTACGCCACCCGCTTCACCGCCGAACCGGAACGGCGCCGGCTTTCCGCCAAGGGCGTCACAGGACCCGACGAATACCATGCGGAAGTCGACGACGACGCCCTCACGATCCGCCTCGCCGTCTTCACGATGGAGTCGGCGATCGAGGTTCTGAAGGCGATCAAGCTCGAGAATGCGCCGTTCGTGAAGAAACTCTTCGAAGCCAACGGCTATGCCGAGGCGGTCGACGCGATCAAGGCGGCGCTTCCGGCGATGCCTTCGGTCAAGGTCGGTTCCGACTTCCTGATCGAGCAGTATCCCGGCTACCATGCGCTCGAAGACGCGTCGATCAAGGACGTCAAGAAGCGGATGTCGCATCCGAGCGAATACCTCGGCGGCCCGAAGGGCGTCGCGACGTCGACCAAGATCATCCGCCAGGCGGACGTCGTGATGCTCCTTTCGCTCTTCGAATCCGAGTTTTCGCGGATGGTCAAGAACGTCAACCTGCAGTACTACGAACCGCGCACCGAACGCGGCACGCCGCTCTCCGGCGCCTTTCACGCGATCCTCGCGGCGGCGCTCGGGAAAGCCGAGTCGGCGGTCCACTACCTGCAGAAGTCGGTCTCGGCGAACACGACCTTCGAGGGTCGGCAGTTCGTCGACAACCTCTTCGTCGGCGGCACCTACCCGCTGGCCGCCGGCGCCGCCTATCTTTCCCTCACCGCCGGATTCTGCGGATTGCGCGCGAAGGACGGGTACCTGATGTGCGACGCGCGGCTGCCGGATTCCATTAAGGAAATTTCCTTCCGGGTGTCGCAGTTCGCCAACGTCGCGAACGTCGTCGTCAAGAACACCGGCGGCAGGATCACCTGGGAACGGAATGCGTGAAACGGGGCTCCGGCGTGCCGGAGTCCTTTTTCATCGCGGGCGCTTCTGGCGGCGTTTTCACGCGTTCCGCGGTTGACTTTCGCCTGGGTTGGGTCTATGATATTCTAGGCGTTCCCTGCGCATGCGCGTTGCGTTGACATCGAGCGCGTCGTAGGGTACAATGAATCGGGGAGTGATGGACATGAACAAGGACAACAAGCGACTTCTGGCGGGGATCGCCCTGATCGCGATCGGCGCGATGGTGCTGGCGGATCGCATGGGCTGGCTCGTCTTCGATCCGTTCTTCAACGGCTGGTGGACGCTGTTTCTGATCATCCCGGGCATCGTCTCGATGACGAAACAGGGCGTCCGCGTCGGCAACACCCTGCTCGTGGCGGTCGGCGCGATCCTCTTCCTGCAGGAACAGGGCGTCAACCTGACCGGATACATGCTCGCGATCGTGCTCGTCGTCCTCGGCGTGGTCACGATCGTCAAGAAGAACTGACATGTGCGTCTTCTGCGACGTCCAGGGCAAACGTCCCGTCATCTACGAGGACGACCTGGTGTTCGCGATCGAGGACGCCTTTCCGGTGTCCTTGGGCCATACGCTGATCATTCCTAAGCGGCACGCCGAGACCTATTTCGACGCCACCGAAGCCGAACGCAAGGCGCTCGGCGACGCCGTCGTCAAGATCCGGGAGATCCTCGACGCGAGGCATCGTCCCGACGGCTACAACATCGGCGTGAACTGCGGCGCGGCCGCCGGCCAGACGGTCATGCATCTGCACGTCCACGTGATTCCGCGGTATGCGGGCGACGAGCTCCATCCGCGCGGCGGCGTCCGCGGCGTGATCGCATCCAGAAAAAGCTACTAGCGTCCCTCGGGGGACGATCGTGTCCGACCGCGCGTCGGGCATTCGTTTTTATGGAGAGGAGGGATCCCATGGACGTCCTGCGGTTTCGAATCGACGGCCGGTTCGCCGGCATGACGCCTGCGGAGTTCCTTTCCGACTTCGCGCTCGCGAAGGCGAAGGCGTCCCGCATCTTCCGCCTGGGCGCCTTCCTCGTGAACGGCCGTCCCGCCGACCCCGCGGCGACCCTCGTCAAGGGCGACGTCGTGACGATCGACCTCCGTCCGTTCGAGGGCCTCGATTTCGTCCCAGAATACGGCGACGTCGCCGTCCTCTACGAAGACGACAGCGTCCTCGTCGTGGACAAGCCCGCGGGCATCATCGTCCATCCCGACGACAAGGCGAAGACGGGCACCCTCGTCAATCTCGTCGCCGGTCATTTCGAGCGTCAGGGACTCGACCGCAGGGTCGGTTACCTGCACCGCCTCGACAGGGACACGACCGGCTGCCTGCTGGTCGCGAAGGACTTCCTCGCGCATGCGAAACTCGCTTCCCAGTGGGACCACGAGACCGTGACGCGCAGCTACCTCGCCCTCGTCTCGGGAAGGTTCCGAGACGCTTCGGGCACCGTCGACCTGCCGCTCGGCCGCGACCGCCACGTCGCCGGCCGCCATCGCGTCCATCCGGACGGCGAACGCGCCGTGACGCGTTATCGCGTCCTGCGTCAATACGACGGCTACGCCGCCGTCGCGCTGACGCTTCTGACCGGCAAAACCCACCAGATCCGCGCGCACATGGCCCATCTCGGCCATCCGCTCCTCGGCGATTCCCTCTACGGAGGCGAAACGGCAGGGATCGCGCGGACCGCGCTCCACGCGGAGACGATCGCGTTTCCGCATCCGATGACCGGCGAGAAGATCGAGGTCATCGCCCCCCTGCCATACGATATCGCCCGGCTGATGTGAACGACCGGGCGCCTGAAAGGACCCCTTCATGAACATCAGAAACGTTGCGATCATCGCCCACGTCGACCACGGCAAGACCACCCTCGTCGACGGGCTTCTGAAACAGTCCCATTCCCTGCGCGAGAACCAGCACATGGACGAATGCGCGATGGACTCCAATCCGATCGAGCGCGAGCGCGGGATCACGATCCTCGCGAAGAATACCGCGATCGACTACGAGGGTCATCGCATCAACATCCTCGACACCCCCGGCCACGCCGACTTCGGCGGCGAGGTCGAGCGCATCATGAACATGGTCGACGGCGTCCTCCTCGTCGTCGACGCCTACGAGGGCACGATGCCGCAGACGCGGTTCGTGCTCAAGAAGGCGCTTGAGGCCAAGGTCAAGCCGATCGTCGTCATCAACAAGGTCGACCGCTACGCGGCCCGTCCCGACGAGGCCGTCGACCAGGTGCTCGAACTCTTCATCGAGCTCGGCGCCGACGACGACCAGCTCGATTTTCCGGTCGTGTATGCCTCCGGCATCAACGGCCAGTCGAGCTACGTCCCCGAACTCAAGCCCGAGGACGACCTCCGGCCGCTGCTCGACACGATCCTCCGGGTCGTCCCGGCGCCGGCGACGGATGCGGCTTCGCCGCTGCGCTTCCAGCCGTCGCTGCTCGACTACAACGACTACGTCGGCCGCATGGGCATCGGCAAGATCATGCAGGGGACGATGAAGACCAACCAGATCGTCAGCTGCGTCCGTCTCGACGGCTCGATCAAGGAATTCCGGATCCAGAAGCTCTACGGGTTCCTCGGACTCGAACGGATGGAGATCGAAGAGGCCTACGCCGGCGACATCGTCGCGATCTCCGGCCTGCCGGACATCTATGTCGGCGAGACCGTCTGCAACGTCGGCCTCGAGGATCCGCTGCCGCTGATCCGGATCGGCGAGCCGACGGTGCAGATGACCTTCGGCACGAACACGAGCCCGTTCTCCGGCCAGGAAGGCAAGTTCGTCACCTCGACGAAGATCGACGACCGTCTCTATCGCGAGACCCAGAAGGACCTCGCGCTCCGCTTCGAGCGGATCGGCGCCTCGGAACAGTGGGTCGTCTCCGGCCGCGGCGAGCTCCATCTCGGGATCCTGATCGAGAACATGCGCCGCGAGGGCTACGAATTCCAGGTCTCGCAGGCGAAGGTCATCGTCCGCACGATCGACGGCATCCAGTGCGAGCCGTTCGAGACCGTCCAGATCGATTGTCCGTCGGAAAGCGTCGGCGCGGCGATGGAACTCCTCGGTTCGCGCGGCGGGATCGTCCAGTCGATGGATTCGAAGGAGAACCAGACGCGGATCAACTACGTCATGCCGTCGCGCGGCCTGATCGGCTTCATGACCGACTTCCTGACGGCGACGAAGGGCTACGGGATCCTGAACCACACCTATCTCGAGTACCGTCCGATGGTCGCCCTGAACGTCGGTCAGCGCAAGCTCGGCGTCCTCGTCGCCGTCGAGGAGGGCCTCGCCACCGCCTATTCGCTCGGCGGCCTCGAGGAGCGCGGGACGATGTTCATCGACCCCCGCACCCGCGTTTACGAAGGCATGATCGTCGGCGAGTGCAACCGCGAGAAGGACCTCGCGGTCAACGTCGTCACCGAGAAGAAGCAGACCAACACCCGCTCCTCGGTCAAGGACTTCACCGTCGTCCTCAAGCGGCCGCGCAAGATGACCCTCGAGATGTGCCTCGACTACATCAACGACGATGAACTCGTCGAGGTCACGCCGAAGTCGATCCGCATGCGCAAGATGATCCTGACGACCGACGAACGCAAGAAATGGGACATGCGCCGCAAGCGCGGAACCGACGTCGAAGAATAGAAAAAGCGCCGATGCGGCGCTCCCGAATGTTGTATAATGAGAATGAAGTCATCGCCGGAGGTACCCCCATGAAACGGAAGACGAAGATCATCTGCACCATCGGACCCGCCATCGATTCGGAAGACATGATCGGCAAGATGATCGATGCCGGCATGAACGTGGCGCGGCTCAACTTCTCTCACGGAACGCACGAGGATCATCTGAACCGGATCGGAATGATCCGCGCCCAGGCGGTCGCGAAGAACCGCTACATCGGCATCATGCTCGACACCAAGGGCCCGGAGATCCGTACCGGCCTGTTCGAGAACAACCAGGTCCTCTTCAAGAAGGGCGACCTCGTCACGATCACCCGTTCGGAGATCCTCGGCGACCGCGAGCGGTTCCACATCTCCTGCCCGCAGCTGTTCGACGACATCCGCGAGAACGACTACATCCTCATCGACGACGGGAAGGTCCGCGTCGACGTCCTCGCCGTCCGCCCCGATGCCGGCGAGATCGACGGCCGGATCCACAACTCCGGACCGATCAAGAGCCGGAAGGGCTGCAACGTCCCCAACGTCAAGCTGTCGATGCCGTTCATCTCCGAGAAGGACCGCGACGACCTCCGCTTCGGCGCCGAGAACGGCGTCGACATGGTCGCCGCCTCGTTCGTGCGCCGTCCCGAAGACGTGCTCGCGATCCGCGCGATCCTGAAGGAAGCGAACCGCGAAGGCATCGAGATCATCGCCAAGATCGAGAACCAGGAGGGCGTCGACAACCTCGACGGCATCCTCGCCGTTTCCGACGGCGTGATGGTCGCCCGCGGCGACCTCGGCGTCGAGGTCTCGACCGCGCTCGTGCCGATCTACCAGAAGAAGATCATCGCCCGCGCAAACGAGGTCGGGAAGCCGGTGATCACCGCGACCCACATGCTCGAATCGATGATGACCAACCCGCGACCGACGCGCGCGGAAGCCTCCGACGTCGCCAATGCGATCCTCGACGGCTCCGACGCGATCATGCTTTCGGGCGAGTCCGCGGCCGGCGAATACCCGGTCGAGGCGGTCCTGACGATGGATACGATCGCGAAGGCGATCGAGGAGATCATGCCCTACGACGAGCGGCTCGCGAAGGCGATCAAGACCTCGCAGAGGACGGTCAACGACGCGATCGGCATCGCCGTCACGCAGTCGGCCCTGACGCTGCCGAAGGCGTAGGTGATCGCCGCCTTCACCGAGACCGGCGGCACCGCCAAACGGATCTGCAAGTTCCGTCCCTCGGTGCCGATCATCGCGATCACCGATTCGATCCACACCGCCCGCAAGCTGTCCTACTACTGGGGCGTGTTCCCGACGCTGCGCGACGACGTGACCGGGATCGAGCATTCCGACACCCTCGCCGTCGAGGTCGCGAAGGACTTCGGCTTCAAGCCCGGCCAGCAGATCATCATCACCTCCGGCTGGGGACAGAAGCACGGTTCCACCAACACGATGCGGATCATCGAGATCCAGTGAAAATAAGGATCGCAGCTCCCGGACGGGAATCGCGATCCTTTTCTTTCCTATTCGGCGGCCGGGAGGGATTCGAGGCCGAGCTTGACGTTCAGCTTCGTGAAGGTCCGTTCGAGCCAGCCGACGGCCTTGGATCCCTTGAGGAGCCAGAAGGCGGCCTCCGGCAGGGCGATGCCGGTGATGAGGTCGATCACATAGTGCTGCTTCAGGGTCTGGGTGGAGATGCAGATGGCGATCCCGAGGACCCAGATGGCGATCTTCGCCGGCTTCGGCATCTTCTTGTCGAGACGGGCGCCGAGGATCACGAGCCAGCTCATCAGGCAGTGCATCGAGGGGTTGGCGTTGCGCGGTCCGGCGGCGGCGTAGATCCAGTAGGTGAGGCTTTCCGAGAGGGTGAAGGTGGAGGGGTCGCGGGCGAAGAGACCGGAGGTCTCGCGCCACGCCTGCACGTCTGTCTGGAAGAAGAGGTACCACAGGCCGCAGATCGTGAAGGTGACGAGGATCATAAGCAGGATCCGGTACATGTTGGTCTTGTCGCGGGAACCGATGTAGAAGAATCCGAGGATCCAGAACGGGTAGGCGATCACGTACGGCCACACCGTCCAGGGAAGGAACGGCACCGCCTCGTTGAGGCCGAGGAAGATGACGGAGAGGTCGGACCCGGGATTTCCGAACGTCTCGGCGTACCACTGGTTCCCCCAGTAGGCGGCGAATTGCATGACCGCCACGAGGGCGAACGGCAGTACCGCACGGGTGATCTTCTTGAAATCCATCGCTGCACCATCCTGTTTGTAAACTATAAAGATTATACACAAGCCCGGTGAGGTTTTCAAGTCGTTTACCAAAATGCCGCAAACGCCGCCGCACTTGAATTGGCGGCGCTTTTGTGATATCATCATTGCATACTGCTTTCAGGAGGCAACCCATGTTCGGACTCAGAAGCGACGGAAAGCGCATCAAGACGATCGACCCGATCACCAAGATCATGCCCCACATCATGAAGACGCGCAACGACGCGCATGTCTTCGCCCCGATGGAGATCGACTGCGCGGGCATGGACGAATGGATCTTCAAGGAACGCCATCTCGGGCGTCGTTTCACCTATATGGACCTAATCGTCGCGGCGATGGTCCGGACGATCGCGATCCGTCCGAAGCTGAACCGCTTCGTCATCAACGGCCGCTTCTTCAAGCGCAACCAGATCCAGATCAGCTTCATGATCAAGAAGCAGCTCACCGATACCGCCGAGGAAGGCGCGATCAAGCTCACCTTCAAGGGCACCGAGACGATCTACGAGGTGCACGAGAAGATGCAGAAGGAGATCGACCAGAACGCCCACCTCTCAAGCGAGAACGAGACCGACAAGCTCGCGAAGCTGCTCACGATCGTGCCCCACTTCATGATCAAGGGCCTGGTCAACTTCCTGATGTGGATGGACAAGCACGGGATCCTGCCGAGAAGCGTGATCGACGCTTCGCCGTTCCACACCTCGATGTTCCTCACCAACATGAAGTCGATCAAGATGGGCTACGTCTACCACCACATCTACAACTTCGGCACCTGCTCGATCTTCCTTTCGATGGGCAAGGAGCGCTACGTCCCGGTCGTCCTCGACCCCGACGAGGGCACGCTCGGTTCACGCAAGTTGATCACGATCGGCGGCGTCGTCGACGAACGTATCACCGACGGCCTCTACAACTCGCTCTCGATCCGCGAACTCGTCAAGATGCTCGCCAATCCGGCCCTGCTCGAGACTCCCCTCGAGAAGGTCGAGGAAGACCAGAAATGAAACGAAGGCGCTCCCGACGGGGGCGCCTTCGATGTTTCCATGGATCGTTTTCTCAGAGGAGCGCGATGATGTCCTTTTCAAACGAGAGCGGTTTGTCGCCCGGTTCGAAGCGCTTGACGACCTCGCCGTTTTGGCCGATCAGGAACTTCGTGAAGTTCCAGCGGATCCGCTTGCCGTTCTTGAGATAGGTGTAGAGTGGATCCTCGTCCTTGCCGTTGACGTTCAGCTTCATCATCGGCGTGAACTCGGTGTGGAACTTCAGGCGGCAGACGTTGATGTAGTCGTCCATCTCCTCCGGCGCCTGACCGGCGAACTGGTTGCACGGGAAATCGAGGATCTCGAGCCCGGCGGCGTGATGGCGGGCATGGAGTTCCTGGAGTTCGGCGTATTGCGGGGTGTAGCCGCAGTGGGTGGCGGTGTTGACGACGAGCAGGACCTTTCCGCGATAGTTCGAGAGCGGGACGGGAGCGCCTTTCGCGTCCTGGACGGTGAAATCGTAGACGGACATGGTGGGATACCTCCTGGGTGTTTCCACCTCCATCATACCATATCCCGGAAGAAGGTCAAGGAATCCGCCCGGAACGGGTGTGGCAATGTCGTGAAAGCGAGTGAAAAAAAGCGAAATGTGGTAAGATATGGGTGACATTCCGCGAAAGAAGTGATGAAATTGGCGAAGCTGGTCTATGTCCTCGACGACGACGAGTACATCCGCAACATCATCGAGAAGTTCCTCGTCTACGAGGGGTTCCGGGTCGAGAAATTCAAGACCGGGCAAGGACTCCTCGACGCGGTCGGGAAGATCCTCCCCGACTGTTTCGTGCTCGACGTGATGCTGCCGGACATGAGCGGCTTTGCGGTCTGCACGAAGATCCGTGCGGAACACAACATCCCGATCCTCTTCGTCTCGGCGAAGGGCGAGGAGATGGATCGCATCCTCGGCCTCGAGATCGGCGGCGACGACTACATCACGAAGCCGTTCTCGGGACGCGAACTGGCCGTGCGGGTGAAGTCGCTGATCCGCCGCAGCACGCAGACCGAACCGACCGAGGAGACCGGCGGATTCGTCCTCGGCAACCTTGAGTACCGGCTGAAGGAACGCGAACTCGTCTGCGACGGCGTGCCGCTCCGTCTGACCTCGAAGGAGTACGACCTCTTCGTGATGCTTTCGAAGGACAGCCCGAAGGCCTTTTCGCGCGAGGAACTCCTCCGCAAGATCTGGAAATGGGAGGTCATCGACGGCACCAGAAGCGTCGACGACCTCGTCAAGCGCATCCGCAAGAAGCTCGCCGAGACGCATTCGACGGTCGAGATCAAGACGGTCTTCGGCTTCGGCTACAAGGTGGTGCACGAGGCGGGAGGATCGACCCATGACGATCAGGAATAAGCTGATCCTCTACTTCGGAATCCTCCTTTCGGTCTGCTTCGCGATCGCCGGCATGCTGACCGGGATCTTCCTCCGGAGCGCCTCCAACCGCCTGCTCTTCGCCAACGTCGACGCGATGAACGACACGATCGCGTCTTCGGTGTCGACGGCGTCGGAGGCCGAGATGCTCGACGACATGGGCGACATCCGGGCGATCACCGGCGTCGAGACGATCCTGTTCAAGGACGGCGCGATGGTCTCTTCGACCTTCACTGCCGCGCTCCCGGTCCTCGACCAGGCGCACATCGTCTCCGAGCGCTACGGCGTCTGGGGAATCCGCACCGGCGACAAGTACTACTACTATACGATCTCCGCGCTTGGAACGGAAGGATACTCGCTCTTCGTCTTCCGCAGCGAGGACCTCGCCGTCGACGGCGGCGACGGGATGTTCTTCGCCGCCTTCGTCGGCGTCATCTTCCTCCTGATCTCGATCTCCGGCATCTCCGTCTATGCCGCGCGCGTCTTTGCCTCGCCCCTCCGCGTCCTCGCCGGGTACGCCAACCGGATGGATCCGGAACGCAAGCCCGAACCGCGGCCGGTATTCGAGATCGCCGAGTTCAACGAACTCGCCGGCGCCCTCGAAAAGGCTTCGATTCGCCTCGACGAGTACCGTCAGAGCGAACGCGAGTTCCTCCACAACTTCTCGCACGAGATGAAGACCCCGCTCACCAACATCTACGGATACGCCGAAGGGATCGACTGCGGCGTCGTCCAAGGCGACGAGGCCCACAACGCCTGCAAGGTGATCATGACCGAAAGCGAGAAACTCAAGGACAACATCAACCAGATCCTCCTCCTCGGCCGTCTCGACGCCGTCGAGAACGACATCAAGAAGCAGCGGACCAACCTCTCCGACGTGATCGCGGACGCGATGACCCAGGTCCAGATGCCGGCCCGCGACGCCGGAATCGAACTCCGGTTCGGTCCCGAGGCGGAAGCGTACCTCGACGGCGACGCCGATCGGCTCGAGACCGCGTTCGCCAACGTCCTTTCCAACGGCGTGCGGTACGCGAAGGCGCAAATCGCGATCGCGGTTTCCGAGACCGCCGAACGCATCGTCGTCACGATCGACGACGACGGCCCCGGAATTCCCGAGGCGGATCGCGAACGGGTCTTCGAACGCTACTACATCGGCTACAAGGGTCATACCGGCCTGGGTCTCACGATCGCCCGGGCGATCGTCGAAGCCCACGGCGGAACGCTCGTCGCGCAGGGTTCGCCCGCGGGCGGCGCGCGCTTCCTCTTCGAATTCCCGAAACGGTCTTCGTGAACGGTGCGGAATCGCCGTGGCAAGATTGTGAAATCGCGCCGAGGGCGTCCGCGTCGTGCTATCATGGGTTCGGACACCACGAGATGCCCGAAAGACGCCCGTCCGGCCACCCCCCCTATGACGCTTCCCTCTCTCCTTGGAAAGCGCAGGCCGACGCGGGCGTCTTTTACTTGCGCGCGTGCGTCCGATTTGATACAATGGATGCATGGATCGAGGCGATACGATGGATCTCTTCATGAAACTGACACTGCTGTTTTCGGGCCTGTTCTTCTGCTTCGTGGGAGGATCGTTCTTCCTGCGCTGGAAACGGATCGTGCAATGGGTCCAGAAGCGCAAGTACGGACGGATCGCGGAGCCGCGGAAGGAAGAACGGCTGATGACCCGGATCATCGGGATCCTCTTGTTCCTCGTCGGTCTCTACTACGTCGGTGCGGGTCTCTACGCGATCTTCGCATAAGGTCGAAAACCATCCATAAAAGGGTGGTTTTTTCATTCGAAAACAGTGATTTCCGAGGGGGGTTCCCCCCTGTCGGAACCCCCCGGAAAATATTCGATAAAAACAGTTTACAAACCCCCCTGATGGTACTATAATTATCATTGATTTTTTGATTCGGAAGAGGGGTAAAGAATGGCCAAGAAGCTCATCGAGCTGAAGAACGTCACGAAGATGTACGACGGCGCCGCGGTCGTCGACGACATCAATCTGTATATCAACGAAAACGAATTCATCACCCTGCTTGGCCCATCCGGTTGCGGAAAGACCACGACCTTGCGGATGATCGCGGGTTTCGAGAAACCCGACAAGGGCGACATCGTCGTGAACGGCGTCGTCGTCAACGATCTTCCGCCCTACGAACGACCGATCAACACGGTCTTCCAAAGGTACGCGCTCTTTCCGCATTTGAACGTTTTCGACAACATCGCGTTCGGTCTGCGCAACCGCAAGGTGCCCAAGCCGGAAATCGAGACGCGCGTGCTCGACGCGCTCAAGATGGTTTCCCTTCCGAATTTCGCCGCCCGCAAGGTCACGAACCTCTCCGGCGGACAGCAGCAGCGCGTTGCGATCGCCCGCGCCATCGTCAACAAACCGAAGATCCTGCTTCTCGACGAGCCGCTCGCCGCGCTCGACCTGAAGCTTCGCCAGAACATGCAGTATGAGCTGAAGGAGATGCAGCGAAAGCTCGGCATCACCTTCATCTACGTCACCCACGACCAGGAGGAAGCCCTGACGATGTCGGACACGATCGTCGTCATGAACCAGGGAAAGATCCTTCAGATCGGCACCCCGTTCGGGATCTACAACGAGCCGAAGAACCGCTTCGTCGCGAAGTTCATCGGCGAGTCGAACCTGCTCGATGGTACCTACGTCAAGGACAAGGTGGTCCGCTTCATGGACAAGGAGTTCGCCTGCATCGACGTCGGCTTCGCCGAAGGCGAGAAGGTCGACGTCGTCATCCGTCCGGAGGACCTCGACATCATTCCCGTCGATGACGCTCCGCTCGTCGGGCAGATCTCCTCGAACATCTTCAAGGGCGTCCATTTCGAACTCTGCGTGATGATCGACGGAAAGGAGTTCGTCGTCCACACCTACGAGAACCATCCCGTGGGCGAGACGATCGGCCTCAAGGTCGACTCCTTCGAGATCCATCTGATGAAGGCCGCGAGATGAACGTCAAGAAGCTGGGGAGGCTGTCGCTGCCCTATCTGATCTGGATGTCGGCACTCGTCGGCATCCCGCTCCTGATGATGGTGCTTCTGTCGTTCATGGACACGAGCGCCTACGACTTCTTCAACGGCACGTTCACGCTCGAGAACTGGGCGGACCTGTTCGCCCGCGAGAACGTGATCATCCTGTACAACACCTTCAAGTACGCGATCGTCGCGACCGTCCTCTGCTTCCTGATCGGCTACCCGATGGCGTACATCGTCGCCCGCTCGACGTTCGCCAACAAGTTCGTCATCATGATCCTGTCGATCATCCCGATGTGGGCCAACTCGCTTCTTCGGACCCGCGCGATCGCGAACCTGCTCAGTTCGAACAGCCTGCTCTCGAACCTGCTCTCGAGGATCGGCATCACCTTCTCGCTCAACCTCTACGGCACCGACGCCTCGGTCATCATCGGCCTCGTGCTCACCTTCCTGCCGTTCATGATCCTGCCGATCTACACCGTGATCGAGAAGATGGACGAATCGCTCATCGAAGCGTCCGCCGACCTCGGCGCCAATCCGGTCAGGACTTTCCTCAAGGTCACCTTCCCGCTCTCGATGAAGGGCGTCGCCACCGGCGTCATCATGGTCTTCCTGCCGTGCTTCTCGGGTTTCGTCGTCCAGGACATCCTCGGGCGCGGCAACGCCTTCGTCATCGGCAAGCAGATCGCCACCCTCTACCGTTCGAACCTGAACTTCGTGATGGTGCTGTCGCTCGTCATCCTCATCATCATCTTCGGCTCGATGATCCTCTTCAACCGGGTCGACAAGGAAGGGGAGACGCTATTGTG
Organism: Candidatus Izemoplasmatales bacterium; assembly: GCA_041649275.1. NCBI lineage: Bacteria > Bacillati > Mycoplasmatota > Mollicutes > Candidatus Izemoplasmatales > Candidatus Izemoplasmatales bacterium. The sequence continues at coordinate 136,856 of JBAZNL010000001.1, read as the reverse complement.
ATCGCTTCCGCCCTTTCGCGCTTCCGCCGCACCGTCGTCCTGTTCTTCCGCAGACCGGGGATCAAGAAGACCACCCGCATCCTGGGGTCCGTCCTCAAGGTCGGTTTCTTCCTCGGCGTCATGCTGATCCTCTACCTGCCGATCGTCTTCATCGCGATCCAGTCCGTGAACCAGTCGAACAGCCTCTACAACTTCAGCGGCTTCACGTTCGAGTACTGGCTCAACGTCCTCACCTTCGACATCCCCTCCAAGGCGGTCGAGAACGCGATCACGACGACGATGCTCGTCGCAATCATCGCGACGGTCGTCGCGACCGTCGCCGGCACGATCTTCGCGATCGGCATCCATTCGCTCTCGCGCAGGAAGCGCCAGGGCATGGTGATCCTGAACCAGGTGCCGATCCTGAACGCCGACATCATTACCGGCATCTCGATGATGATGGTCTTCAGGCTCCTGTTGAACCTGATCCCCGACGCGTTCCAGTTCGGATTCGTCACGCTCGTGATCGCGCATATCTTCTTCTGCATCCCGTATGTCGTCCTCTCCGTCCTTCCGAAACTGGCGGAACTCGACGACAACCTCTACGACGCCGCCCTCGACCTCGGCTGCACGCCCGCGAGCGGCATCGTCAAGGTGATCGTCCCGGCGATCGGCTCGGGCATCCTCTCCGGGATGCTGATCGCGTTCACGATGTCGATCGACGACTACCTCATCAGCCTCTTCAACGCCGGGCAGCGCGGCATCGGCGGCGACAACCTCTCGATGTACGTCTACAACGCCGCCAATCGCATCATCGAGCACGAGGTATACGCCTTCAGTTCGATCCTCTCGACCGGCGTGTTCGTCCTCCTGCTCGCGATCTACCTCCGCAGCGCCCTCAAGAAGAAGAGCGCCGAACGCCACAAAGTGCTTTCGCAACAAAAAATATGAATCCTAGGATCAAAAAGGAGAAGCAGTCAAAAGAAATGAAGAAGTGGTTATTGATTCTGGTCATGGTCATCCTTCCGTTCAACTTCCTGGCCTGTTCTGGAACCGACGAGGACGTCCTCTATCTTCTCAACTGGGGCGAATACATCAACGAGGACCTCGTGGCCGCCTTCACCGATGAAACCGGCATCACCGTCGAGATCTCGACCGTCGACAGCAACGAAGGCTTCAAGTCCGAACTCGACAGCGGCACCGGCAACTACGACATCGTCGTCCCGTCCGACTACATGGCGGAACTCCTCTACGACAACGGCTATCTGCAGCAGATCGACCTGACGAAGCTCACGAACTACGACGCGGCCGCCTTCCTGCCGGGTGTCGCCGCGATCATGAACCAGCTGTTCGTCGACAACGACGAAGTGACGACGCCCTACAGCGTCGGCATCCCGTATTTCTGGGGTCTCTTCGGCATCATGTACAACAACAACATCGCCGGCCTCGCCGACTTTGTCGAAGCCAACGGCTGGGGAACCGTCTTCGGTCCCGCGCCCGCCGGCCTCGGCTCTTCGATCCGCGTCGGCCTCTACGACGTCGAGCGCTTCGATTACGCCGCCGCGCTCCTCTACGCCGCCGACAGCGGCCTCTACGACGTCGTGCCGAGCGACATGAACGTCTTCTCGAACGCCAACATCTCGCTCGTCGAGACGATCCTCGCCCAGCGCGACTACACCGAATGGGCGACCGACATGCTCAAGAAGAACATCGCCGCGGGCGAGCTCGACGCCGCCTTCCTGTATGTCGGCGACTTCTTCGACACCTATCTCCTGCTCGCCGGCGACGCCGACGCGACCACCGGCGCCGAGGCCGAAGCCGCCGCCTCGGGCATCGGCATCTACATCCCCTCGAACACGATCGCCTTCGTCGACATGATGGTCATCCCGGTCAACGCCGAGCACGTCGACAACGCCCACAGGTTCATCGACTTCTTCCTCGATCCCGAGAACGCCTACGTGAACTCCGACATCGTCGGCTACACGACGACCCTTCAGGAGACCTACGACATGATCCTGAACGCCACCCACGGCGATCTCGTCCGCCAGGCGATGGTCCAGAACCATCCGTACGCGCCGATGGCCGTCAGCGTCGCCGCGACGCCGCTCACCCCCTACACCGACGATCAGAACGAAGCCATCATCACGATGCTGAACCGCGTCAAGGTCGGCGCCAACTGACATTCCGTCCCAACCCCCGCTCTTTCCGGAGCGGGGTTCTTTTTTTGACGATTCGCGGGTTTTTCCTGCGGCTGAAGCGTGGTATAATGGATACAGCCCGCGGGCGGAAGGAGGGATCTCATGATCAACGTCTATCTCACCACCGAAGCCGGAGAACTGCAGGTCTGGAAAAGCGGCGTCGATGCCGATGTCGTCGAACGGATCGTGCCGCGCTCCTGGATCTATCTCGCCGAACCGAACGAGGACGAGATCCTCGCGGTCGCACGCTCGACGAAGATCGCCGAGTCGATCCTCCGCAAGGCGCTCGACGAAGAGGAGTCGGCCCACATCGACGAGGAGGGCGACGTCTCGATCGTCGTCGCCGACACGCCCATCTTCACCGCCGATCCGGAGCGTCCGCACATCAGCCGCTACTACACCACCCCGATGAGCATCCTCTTCGACAAGGACTATTTCGTCGTCGCCTGCGCGAAGAAGAACTTCGTGATCCCGGCGTTCCTCGCGAAGACGATGAAGAACTTCTCGACCGCCAAGCACTACAAGCTGACGATCCAGCTGCTCTACCGGAACGCCTCGATGTTCGTCACCCTCCTGAAACAGCTCGACAAGGAGTCCGAGGGCGTCCAGGCACGGCTCCAGGAAGCGCTCAAGAACAGCGAGCTCTTCGACCTGATGAACCTGAACAAGTCGCTCGTCTACCTCGCCACCGGCCTCAGCGCCGACCTGAACGTGCTCGAACGCCTGAAGAACTCCGAAGCGTTCCGCCAGTTTCCCGACGACGTCGCCCTGATCGACGACGCGATGATCGAGAACCGGCAGGCGATCGAGATGAGCTCGATCCACCGCGAGATTCTGAACGGCACGCTCGACACCTACGCCTCCGTCATCTCGAACAACGTGAACGCCGTTATGAAGACGCTCACCGTCGTCACGATCGTGCTGACGGTGCCGATGCTGATCGCGTCCTTCTTCGGGATGAACTTCACCCTGCCGATCCACGTCGACAGCGGCTTCTGGTTCGCCTTCATCCTCTCGATCGCGCTCTCGCTCCTCCTCGGCATGTTCCTCGCACGTTATTCGAGCCGGCTCAACTACCACTGGGGCGGCGGGACGGGCAAGAAGCGGAACCGTCCCCGCAAGACACGGCACAACCGCTGAAAAAAACCGAACTGCGCGCGCTTTCGCGCCCATGGGACGGCCTCCGCGATCCGGAGGCCGTCCTTTTCATGGCGGATCACCGCCGAAAAAACGTTGTCCGACGGACGCCGTTCGTGATACAATGGAGGACGGAAAGCCCGCGGAAGGGAGGTCGTACGATGAGTCTGCTCAAAATCCAGAATCTGAAGAAGAGCTTCGCCGGCGATCTCCTCTTCGAAAACGTCGACATCGACGTCTCCGAGGGCGAGAAGGTCGCCCTGATCGGGCAGAACGGCGTCGGGAAGTCGACGATCGTGAAGATCATCCTGGGCGAGACGGAAGCCGATTTCGGCGAGGTCGCGATCAGCCGTCAGGCGCACATCGGCTATCTTTCGCAGGACGTCCTCGAGGACGAGAACCGTACGATGCACGCCGAACTCCTGTCGGTGTACGCACCCCTGCTTCGGCTCGAAGCCGAGATCGCTCTCGCCGCCGAACGGCTCGAGCGCGACCACGACGAGGTGTCGATCGGCCGCTACGCCCGGCTCGAGGAGGAGTACGTCCGCCTCGGCGGCTATGACTTCCGCGTCACGATCGACACGATGCTCTCGCGCTTCGGGTTCGCCAAGGACGAGTACGATCGCGTCATCCGCACCTTCTCGGGCGGCGAGAAGACGCGCATCGCGTTCGCCAAGCTGCTCCTCCAGAAGCCCGAACTCCTGATCCTCGACGAACCGACCAACCACATGGACATCGAGATCATCGAATGGCTCGAGGACTACCTCCGGAAATATCCCGGCGCGGTCCTGGTCGTCACCCACGACAAGTACTTCATCAACCGCGTCGCCACCAAGATCTACGAGATCGACCAAAGGACCGCCTCCGTCTATCACGGCAACTTCGACGCCTACGAGGTCGAGAAGGTGCGCCGCTACGAGGCGCTCCTCGGCCGCTACAACCGTCAGGCGAAGGAGATCGCCCACCTCCAGAGTTTCGTCGACCGTTTCCGCTACAAGGCCACCAAGGCGAAGAGCGCCCAGGACCGGATCAAGAAACTCGCCCGGATCGAGCGGATCGACAAGCCGACCACCGGCCACGCCGAGGTCCGTTTCGGCTTCCGCACGAAGCGCCCGACGGAAGCCGTGATCCTCGAGACCGAGGATCTGTCGATCGGATACGACCGGCCGCTTCAGGAACATCTTTCGCTCTCGATGCGCGGTTTCGACAAGATCGGCGTGATCGGTCCGAACGGGATCGGGAAGACGACGCTGATCAAGACCCTGATCGGGACGATCCCGCCGTTTGCGGGCGAGGTCGTCCGACACAAGGCTCTGAAGATCGGCTATTTCGACCAGAACCTCGCCGGTCTGAACGAGACCCTGACCGTGCTGTCGACGATCCACGACCGCTATCCGACCAAGACCGTCGGCGAGGTGCGCGGCCTGCTTGCGCGCTTCCTCTTCGTCGAGGACGACGTGTACAAGCCGGTCTCCGTCCTCTCGGGCGGCGAGAAGGTCCGGCTCGTGCTGTTGCTTCTGATGCTCGAGGAGCCGGAAATGCTGATCCTCGACGAGCCGACCAACCATCTCGACATCGAGACCAAGAACATCGTCGAGGACGTCTTCGACGACTACGACGGTCCGATCCTGTTCATCTCCCACGACCGCTACTTCATCAACAAGGTCGCGACCAAGATCATCTGGCTCAAGGACGGCGGAACGGTCGTCTTCGACGGCGACTACGATGCCTTCAAGGCGGCAATGGCCGCCCGTCCCGAGGAGAAGACGGTGCGTCCGACCCGCCTGAAATCGACGAATGCGGCGGCCGAGATCCGTCGCCTCGAAGCGCGGATCGACGCGCTCCACGGGCAGATCGAGACGATGAAGCAGTCGCTCTTCGATCCGGCGGTCTACGGCGACGCCGCCAAGTACCGGGAAGTCGCCGCCCGCATCGCGGAAGCCGAAACCGAGGCCGACGGTCTCTTCGAAAAGGTCGCCGCGCTCCAGGACTGACGCGAAATAGATTGTAAATCCGCGCCGTTTTGTGCTAAAATGTTCATAGTGGTCCAGAAGGGAGGAACATGCGATGAAACCGTTCATGGTCGTCACCGACGCTTTGGTCGACATTCCGCCGAAAATCGTCACGCGCGACGTCGTGCGGGCGATCGTCATCCGTGACGGAAAGATCCTTCTCATGTACTCCGGAAAAGACCACATGTACGGCACGCCGGGCGGCGCCATCACGCTCGGCGAGTCCAAACTCGATACGCTCTACCGTGAACTTCTCGAAGAGGTCGGCGGGTATCAGGTGAAGATCATCGAACACCTGGGCCAGACCGAAGAGATCCGCGAATCGCGCTCGCTCTACGGCGCCGTGGTCCGCGTGGTCTCCGACTACTATCACGTGGAAGTGCTCCATTTCACCGACTCGAAGCTCGAAGAGCACGAGGAGGAGATGGGTCTCGTTCCCGAATGGGTCGGCATCGACGAGGCCATCGCCGGAAACGAAGCGGTCCTTCGGGATCGCGTCGGACAGAAGCTTTGCTTCTACGACACGCAGACGGCGGTACTCCGGCATTTCAAGGATCGATTTGGACTGTGAGAGCCGTCCGAATCGATTTTATTTTGGCAGAAAGCAGGGATCGACATGATCGAAACCATCAAGAACGAACTCAAGAAGCTGCTTGAGACGGAGTTGTCGACGCGCTACGGGACGTCCGTGAACGTCGTCGTCGAGGAACCGAAGCGGAAGGACCAGGGCGACCTCTCGGTCCCCGTCTTCACGATCGCGAAGACCGCCAGGACCCCCGTTCCGGCGATCCTTTCGGAGGTCGAGGCCGTCATCGCCTCATCGCCGATCGCACCGCTCTTCGCCGCCGTCACGCCGACCGGCGGGTTCCTCAATCTGAGGCTCGACCCGGCCGGGATCGCCCGCGCGATCGTCGCCGACTTCCGCACCCGCGGGAAGGACTACGGCCGCTCCGAAACCCATGCCGGCGAAACCGTCGTGATCGACTACTCCTCGCCGAACATCGCCAAGCCGTTCTCGATCGGACATCTGCGCTCCACGATCATCGGCCATGCCCTCGGCAATCTGCTCGAAAAGACCGGCGCGAAGGTCGTCCGCATCAACCACCTCGGCGACTTCGGCACCCAGTTCGGCAAGATCATCTACGCTTTCCAGAACTTCGGCGACCGCGTCGCGGTCGAACGCGATCCGATCAACGAACTCGTGAAGCTCTACGTCGAGTACCACGAGCGCGCCAAGGAGCATCCCGAGATGGACGACGCGGCCCGCGCCATCTTCGCCGCGCTCGAGAAGGGCGATCCGGAATACGTGGCCCTCTGGTCGTGGTTCCGGGAGGTGTCGCTCCAGGACTACATGCAGGTCTACGATCTGCTCGGCGTCCGCTTCGACTCCTACAACGGCGAGGCCTTCTACAACGACAAGATGCAGCCGGTGATCGACGAACTCGCCGCCAAGGGTCTTCTCAAGGAAGACGACGGCGCCATGATCGTCGACCTCGGCGAAGAGATCCCGCCGGCCCTGATCCAGAAGAAGGACGGCTCGACGCTCTACATCACCCGCGACCTCGCGGCGCTCTTCTACCGCATGCATACCTACCATTTCGACCGCGCGCTCTACGTCGTCGGCAACGAGCAGAAGCTCCACTTCGACCAGCTCAAGCGCGTCGTCCGGCTGATGGGATATCCCGAAGCCGACCGGATCGAACACGTCAACTTCGGCCTCGTCCTTCAGGACGGCAAGAAGATGTCGACCCGCAAGGGCAAGGTCGTGAAGCTCGTCGACGTCCTTCACGAGGCGATCCGGCTCTCCCGGTCGTACATCGAGGAAAAGAATCCGACGCTTCCCGACAAGGAGGCCGTCGCGACCAGGATCGGCGTCTCCGCGATCATCTTCAACGACCTCAAGAACTACCGCGCCAACGACTTCGAGTTCAACCTCGAGGAAATGGTCAAGTTCGAGGGCCAGACCGGCCCGTACCTGCAGTACACCTCGGTCCGGATCAATTCGATCCTGACCCAGGAACCGTTTTCCTTCGACGGCGACGTCGACGATGCGATCCTTTCCGCCGAACCGGCGTTCGAGATCGTGAAGACGATCGGCCAATACGCCGCGACCGTCGAGAAGGCCGCCGCCGAAGCGGCGCCCTCGGTCGTCGCGAAATACCTCCTGAACCTCGCCGCCCTCTTCAACAGCTATTACGCGAAGGAACGCGTGAACGTCGAGGACGTCCGCGAGAAGAAGACCAAGAAGCATCTCGTCGCGATGGTTCGCGCCGTCCTCGACGACGGCATGACCCTGCTCGGGATGCAACCCATCGAACGCATGTAAGCACCGCACAATCCTCTCCATCGGCGAAAGAAGGTGAATCCCTTGGAGAACAAAACGCAAGACCCCAAAGACAAGAAACCGAAGAAGAGCATCCTCAAATCGATCGCGCTCATGTTCCGCTGGACCGGAAGGTCCTGGTGGCTGATGCCGCTCTCCTTCGTCTTCCTCTATGCCGTATCCTATGCCCGCACGCTGATCCCGCTCTTCACGCAGCACATCATCGACTACGTCCTGCTCGGCGAAGCCTCGCGGCTGCCTGGCTACATCCTCGACCTGATCGGCCAGGGCGACGTGTACGCCAAGCTCCTGCTGGCGGCCGTCGCGATCGTCGTCATCGATCTCTTCCGCTCGCTTGCGATCGTCGCCCGCCGCACGATCACCGCGCATTTCTCGGAGAGCGTCAGCTACCGCCTCCGCAACCGCCTGTACCGTCAGCTCCAGGACCTCGGTTACGACTATCACGCCCACGCCGAGACCGGCGACGTGATCCAGCGGTGCACGACCGACGTCGAAACCTACAAGTACTTCATCTCCGACCAGATCGTCGAGATCGTCCGCCTCGTCCTGCTGGTGGCGCTCTCGATCGTCCAGATGGCGAAACTGAACCGCGATCTGATGTTCATCTCGCTCACGATCGCCCCGATCCTCCTGGTCGTCGCGGCCGTCTACTTCGTCCGCATCGAAAAGGTCTTCACCAAGATCGAGGAGAACGAAGGCAAGATGACGACCCACGTGCAGGAGAACGTCTCCGGCGCACGCGTCGTCAAGGCCTTCGCCAACGAGAAGTTCGAGATCGAGAAGTTCGACCGCCTCAACCGCAGGTTCACCGACTCCGACTTCAGGGTCGCCAAGATCATCGGCGCCTTCTGGGCGTCGACCGACTTCATCTGCTTCGCCCAGTTCTGCATCCTCTCGGTCATCGGGATCGTCTTCGCGGCCCAGGGCGCCATCACCATCGGCGTCTACGCCGCGATCATCGGCTATGCCGGCAACATCATCTGGCCGATGCGTCAGCTCGGCCGCATCGTCGGCGACTTCTCGAAGGCGACCGTCGCCGTCGGCCGTCTCGACGAGATCCTCTCCAAACCCGACGAATACGCCATGGACACGGCCGTCGGGAAGCCGGAGATCCAGGGCGACGTGGTCTTCGATCACGTCAGCTTCAAGTTCGCCGACTCCACCTACAACCAGCTCGAGGACATCGACTTCCACGTGAAGCCGGGCGAGACGATCGCGATCGTCGGAAAGACCGGATCGGGCAAGTCGACCCTGATGAACCTGCTGGTCCGCCTCCTCGAGAACCAGGAGGGCCGGATCCTGATCGACGGCGTGCCGATCCGCGAGATCGAGAAGCACCATCTCCGCGAGCACGTCGGCGTCATCCTCCAGGAACCGTTCCTCTTCTCCAAGACGGTCGCCGAGAACATCAAGATCGCCGACAAGTCGCGCGACGCCGACCGCGTCGTCGAGGTCGCCAAGATCGCCCGCATCCACAGCGACATCGTCGGCTTCGAAAAAGGCTACGATACCCTCGTCGGCGAGCGCGGCGTGACCCTTTCGGGCGGCCAGAAGCAGCGCGTGGCGATCGCCCGCATGCTCCTTCGGCCGAAGCCGATCATCGTCTTCGACGACTCGCTCTCGGCGGTCGACACCGAAACCGACCTCGAGATCAGGAGCGCCCTCAAGAAGGAATGGAAGGAATCCACCGTCTTCATCATCACCCACCGCATCACCACCGCGAAGGAGGCTGACCGCATCCTCGTGATCGACGGCGGCCGGATCTCCGAGTCCGGCACGCACGCCGAACTCATCGCCCGCGGCGGCGCCTACCGGAACATCTGGGACATCCAGTCCCGGATCGACTTCCAGCTGGAAGGAGGCGAGTGACGTGACGAACGAAGAACAGTTCGACGAGGAGAGTTTCACCTCGCAGAAGATCGACCTGAAGGCGTGGAAGAAGATCCTCTCCTTCATGGTCCCGCTCCGCAAGTGGGCGATCCTCTCGATCGCCGCGATGGCCGTCCTGGCCTCCACCGACGTCCTCTTCCCGCTCCTCACCACGCACGCGATCGACGACGTCATCCCCTCCCTGATCGCGGGCGAAGCCGACCTCAGGACCGAGATCCTGAAATTCGTCGGCATCTACCTCGGCTTCATGGCGATCCAGGGCTCGATGGTCTACCTCTTCATCGTCTGGGCCGCGAAGGTCCAGACCGAGCTCGCCTATGCGATCCGCACGAAAGCCTTCCGCCACCTGCAGGAACTGCCGTTCTCCTACTACGACAAGACCCGCACCGGCTGGATCATGGCGCGCATGACCTCCGACTCCCGCAACCTCTCCGACATCCTGTCATGGGGCGTCATCGACCTCACCTGGGGTCTCTTCATGATGGTCATCCTGATGGTCGTGATGTTTCTGATCAACTGGCATCTCGCCCTCATCACGATCGCCGTCCTGCCCCTACTCGCGGTCGTCTCGGCGCTCTTCAGGAAATACATGCTGAAGGCGCATCGCGCGATCCGAAAGGTCAATTCGAAGATCACCGGCGCCTTCAACGAAGGCATCACCGGTGCCCTCACCACCAAGACGCTTGTCTTGGAAAAGGCCAACTTCGGCGATTTCGACGCCCTCACGTCCGACATGCGCACACAGTCTGTGCGCGCCGCGGTGATCCAGGGCCTCTACTTCCCCACGGTCATCTTCCTGATCTCGATCTTCACCGCCGTCGTCTATTACTCCGGCGGTTCGATGGTCCTCGCCGGCGGCCTCTCGATCGGTACGCTCGTGCTCTTCACTGGCTACGTCTGGCAGTTCTTCGAGCCGGTCAACAACATCGCCGGCGTCTACGCCCGCATCCAGCAGGCGCAGGCGTCCGTCGAGCGCGTCGTCTCGCTCATGGAGGCGAAAGCCGACATCGTCGACACCCCCGAGGTGATCGCGAAGTACGGGACGCTCTTCGACTACAAGCGCGAGAACTTCGAATCCCTCCGGGGCGACGTCGAGTTCAAGGACGTCACCTTCAAGTACGACGTCGGCGAGAAGATCCTCTCCGACTTCAGCCTGACCGTGAAGGCCGGGCAGTCGATCGCCCTCGTCGGACACACCGGCGCCGGCAAGACGACGATCGTGAACCTGATCTGCCGGTTCTATGAACCCACGGAAGGCCGGATCCTGATCGACGGCGCCGACTACCGCGAACGCTCCCTCGGCTGGCTCCACTCGAACCTCGGGTACGTGCTCCAGACGCCCCACCTCTTCAGCGGCACCGTGATGGACAACATCAAGTACGGCCGCATCGGCGCCACCGACGAGGAGGCCGTCGCCGCCGCCAAGGCGGTCGAGGCGCACGAGTTCATCATGAAGTTCGAGAAGGGCTACGAGACCGAATGCGGCGAAGGCGGCTCCCGCCTGTCCGTCGGGCAGAAGCAGCTCATCTCCTTCGCCCGCGCGATCCTCGCCGACCCGAAGATCCTCGTGCTCGACGAGGCGACCTCCTCGGTCGACACCGAGACCGAACAGGCCGTCCAGACGGCGATCGCGAAGATCCTCAAGGGTCGCACCTCGTTCATCGTCGCCCACCGCCTTTCGACGATCGTCCACGCCGACCGCATCCTCGTGCTCGAACAGGGCAGGGTGATCGAGGACGGAACCCACCGCGAACTGATCGCGGCCCAGGGCCACTACTACAAGCTCTATACCAACCAATACACCGAAGAGATGCTGGAACTGTCCCGGCGCTGAGGTGGAACGCCCTTCGCGACGATCGCGAAGGGCGTTTTTTTTCATGAAGAAGCATGCGTTTTGAGGCTGGAAAACGCGATCGATGTTGTATAATATGCATTGCCATCTGCCAGTGTGGTGAAATCGGTAGACACGATGGACTCAAAATCCATTGCCCCCCAAAGGCATGCCGGTTCAAGTCCGGCCACTGGTACCATCGCAAGCGAAGCCATGTCCGATGTCTGGACATGGCTTTTTTCGTGTACCGATCGGATCAGGAGGACGAAAATGCGCGAAGGAGATGCATTGGTCTTGACGATATGGTATAAATAGACGGGAAGGAACACGCATCAAGGGAAGATGGAGACATGCTCGAACGTGAACTGGACGCACACCTGAACGACCGCGACCGGCGCTTTCCCGAGGAGCCAGACGCGATTCCATGAGGAGGGAAACCATGATGACATTGACGAAATTCGGAAAACCCCTGATCGAACTCAGCCGCGTCGGTTTCGGCGCCTGGCAGCTGGCCAATCCCCTGTGGGGCGAAGCCGGCGAGGAGGAGTCCATCCGGCTCGTCCGCTCGGCGATCGAGAAGGGCGTGAACTTCTTTGACACCGCCCCGGGATACGCCGGGGGGAAGTCGGAGGAGATCCTCGGCCGCGCGATCGGATCCGACCGCGGGAAAATCGCCGTCTCGACCAAGTTCGGACACAATCCCGACGGTTCGAGCGACTGGCACGTCGCGGCGATCGAGCCGTCGCTGAGGGCGTCGCTTGCGCGTCTGAAGACCACCTATGCGGATTCCCTCCTCCTCCACAATCCACCGAAGGAGATCCTCGAGGGGCATACGAACCACTTCGAGGAACTCGCGCGTCTGAAGCGGCTCGGGCTGATCCGCGCCTATGGCGTCTCGATCGACACCCGCGAGGAACTGAAGACGAGCCTCGAACGCACCGACGTCGACGTCGTCGAACTGCTCTACAACGTCTTCTTCCAAAGCGCGCGCGATCTCTTCGAGGAGGTCAGGAGGAGAAGAATCTTCCTGGTCGCGAAGGTTCCGCTCGATTCCGGCTGGCTGTCCGGCAAATACGACGAACAGTCGATCTTCACCGGTATCCGCGCCCGCTGGTCGCGGGAGGTCGTCGAACGTCGCGCCGGACTGGTCCGAAAGGTGAAGGATGTCGTCGGCCGCGAGGACATCTCGCTCGACGCGCTCGCCTTCATCCTCTCCTACGATGCGGTCGCCTGCGTGATCCCCGGCATCAAGTCCCACCGCCAGATGAACGACAACCTCGCCGCACTCCACCATCCGATGTCCGTCGAGACGAAGCGGAAACTCGAGGAACTGTACGACCGCGAGATCCGTCCCGATCCGCTTCCGTGGTGAAACGCGCGAGTCGATCCGCGTGCGTTTGCGCGCGCCTTGTGATATGATACGCTGATGAATGGGGGCATGGACATGACGCGAAAGAAGATGAAGAGCCGACTGGCGCTTCCTTTCTTCCTGAACCTGTTCTTCACCGTCTTCGAGATCCTCGGCGGCTTCTATACCGGATCCGTCGCGATCCTTGCCGACGCCGTCCACGACTTCGGGGATTCGATCGCGATCGGCCTCTCGTGGCTGCTCGACCTCAAGGCGAAGCAGAAGCCGGACGCCCGCTTCACCTACGGCTATGGGCGCTACTCCCTGCTCGGCGGGATGATCTCGTCGTTGATCCTCGTCGGCGGCGCCGCCGCCGTGATCGGCGAATCGGTGCCGCGGATCCTGAATCCGACTGTCGTCGACGCGACCGGGATGATCGCCATCGCCGTCTTCGGCGTGGTCGTGAACGGTGCGGCCGCATATACCGCCGCGAAGGGGAAGACGCTCAACGAGAAGGCCGTCGGCCTGCATCTCTTCGAGGACGTCGCCGGCTGGATCGCGGTCCTGATCGGCGCCGTTGCGATGGCCATCTGGGACGTTTTCGTGGTCGACGCGATCCTCTCCCTCGCCTTCACCGTCTACATCCTCTTCCACGTCTTCAAGAACCTGCGCGAGATCATGGCGGTGTTCCTCGAACGCTCGCCCGCCGGCTTCGATCCGGCGAAGGTCGCCGTTGCGGCGGTCGACGGGACCGACGTTCTGTCGGTCCATCACGTCCACCTCTGGAGCGTCGACGGCACGAATCCGCTCGTCACGCTGCATGCGGTCGTCCGTTCGGAAGCGACGGCGGCGGAACTCGAATCGATCCGCGCCGCCCTCCGCGAACGCCTCGAAGGGATCGGGATCCCGCACGCCACGATCGAGGTCGAGACCGATCCGCGGACCTGCGAGGACGCCGAGTGCAATCCGCCCGAGGCGGACGGCGGGCATCATCACCATCATTGAAAGAAGGTCACTCTCCGGATTCGGCGAGTGACCTTCTGTTTTCGTGGATCAGATGACGAAGCTCGTGTCCATCCCGTGGCCGGCAGCGCCGCCGCGGGTCTTGTCGGTGCGTTCGCCGGAATGCGAGGAATGTCCCGCATGGTTGCCGGTCTCGGCGTCGATCTCGTACTGGTAACGGTAGACGCCCTGTTCTTCGTCGTAGGCGACCGCGACGCCGAGGCGGCCGATCTCCGTCTGACCGTCGATCTCGACGCGGTAGCGGATCATGAAGCCGGCTCCGTCCTCGCCGCGGCGGAAGCTGAACTCGTAGGAGTCGTCCGCGGTTTCGCTCGCGATCGCGGCGACGAGGTTGTCGTCCTCGCGGGACAGGCGCATCTGGACGCTTTCGTAGAGCGCGCCGTCGCGGGTGACTTCGTAAAGGTACTTCTGCCCGTCGGCGTCGGTCTGGTCGACGATCGTGATCGAATCGTCGCCGCGCACCGCGGTGAAGCGCGTGCGGACGGTCTCGCCTTCGGCCGTGACCGCGCCGGACAGGGCGTATTCGTCGCCGCCCATCGTCATGACGCCGTCAATGAGCGACCGGTTCACGTCGCCGGGATCGGCGGACTGGTTGTAGAGGATCTCATAGGAGAGGGCGTTGCCGAGGAGGTCGACGGTCGTGAAGGTCAGCTGCCAACGATAAGGTAGGACGTCGATCTCGACGATCTCGTAGGTCGTGACGTCCTTCTCCGCGAGCATGACCTCCATCGTGTTCAGAAACTCGTTCAGCTTCTGCATCTTCAGGGTCACGATCGGGTCGGATGCGATCGGGATGGTGGTCGTCGGATCGTTTCCGCCGGGTCCGGTCGTCTGACCGCCGTGGGGCTGGGTGGTCATCGGACCGTCGCCGAAATCGATCGGTTCGAAGGCGATGTCCGCGTCCGCGAACTGCGAGAGCAGCGCGGTCGCCGAGACCATCTGGAAGCCGTAGATCTCGGCTTCGGTCTCGAGCGCGAGGACGACGGGGTCGTCGGTCTTGAGGCGGTCGTAGATGAAGATGCCGGTAAGCGCGGCGAGGAGAAGCACCATCGCCGCCTTGAGCGCGAAGGCATAGTTGAAGCGCGGGAGCCGGCGCGGAGCGGGTTCGGGGGCGGGAGCCACGGGGACACGTTCCAGATCGATCTTCCCGCGGACGTCCGGCATCTCGGCCAGCGCGGCGCGGCGGATCATCCGCTTCAGTTCTTGACGTTTCATGGCTCCTCCTTTCCGACATGACGCTGCATTTTCCGGATCGCCCGGTTGTAGAGCCAGAGCACGGTGCCGAGCGGCTTTCCGACGATGGTCGCGATGTCCTTGAACTTGTGGTCGGAGACGACGTGCAGGAGGACGATCTGGCGCTCCTCCGAATCGAGGGGAGCGACGAGCGACTCGAGGTCGTATTCCGCCGGGCCTGCCGGTTCGACCCGGTCGAAGACGTAGGATTGCTCCTGCGGATCGACCGGGGTCGTCCGGCGTTCCTTGCGATAGTGGTCGAGCGCCAGGTTCTTGGCGATCTGGACCAGCCAGGCGTTGAAGTTGCGTCCGGGTTCATACTGGTCGAGGTTGGCGAGCATCCTCATGTAGGTTTCCTGCATGAGGTCCTCGGTGGTCCCGCGGTCGCGGACGATGGCGACGATCACGGCGTAGACGCCGCGCTTCGTCTGTTCATAGATTTCCCCGAATGCGGCTTCGTCCTTCTGGCGGAGCGCATCCAGGCGGCCATCGAAATCGAACATGGGACCCACCTCGTTTCGATGACCATTATATCATACTCCGGCCGCCGGGAAAACCCGGCTTGTGGAATTCGTTTCAGGCGGCGCCGCGACCGCCGTGGCCGTTGTCTTGTCCGCCGCGGCCGCCGCGCTGGGTTTCGAACTCATGCGACTCCTGGTGGTCGACCCGATGTCCGTTCCGATATTCGGGAATGACATCGTAGGTGTACGTGGTCAGTCCCGAGGCTTCGTCGTAGGTGGCGACGATCCGGATCTTGCCGGATTCCTCGGCGCCTTCCTCATTTTCGACGTCGTACTGGACCATGATGGTGGTGACGTTCTCGACGGTTTCGAGCTTGAACTGGTAGCGGCCGCACGCCTCGCCTTCGATGAAGGAGAGGTCGACCTTGACGCCGTCGTCCTCGACGTCGACCTTGATCTTCGACCGGTTCACGATGACGCCGTCGGCGACGATCTCGTAGAAGAACTTCCGGTCGCCGTCACCGTCGCTCTGGTAACGGACCTTGACGAAATTGTCGTGGTCGACGAACGAACGGAGCATCATGACTTCCTCGTCGTCCTCGACGACCTTCTTGCCTTCGAGGTAGAAGGTGGATTCGCCGACGAGCAGCATGCCGGTGAGGGCGTAGACGACGTCATCGTCGTTCTCGTCCTGGAATTCGAACTCGCGGTTGCGGAGACGTTCCTGGTCCTGGTCGCGATCTTCGAAGGACAGCGGTTCGGTCGTGGTCGCGGATTCGGTCGTGGTCTCGGGCTCTTCGGTGGTGGCTTCCGGTTCCTCGGTCGTGACCGCCGGTTCCTCGGTGGTGGTTTCGACCGGGTCGCCGTCGACGGGTTCCTCATAGAGGACTTCGGTGTAGTAGAGGACGTAGGTGACGTCGTTGCCGAGGATGTCCTTGGAGACGTAGGTCATCTTGTAGGTGTATTCGGGCAGGTCGGACGACTCGACGGTGACGGACAGGCCGTTCGTGTTGCCGAGGAACCGCTCGATCATCGCGAGGTACTTGTCGATTTCGGAAAGGTCGTCGTCAACGACGGTTTCCTCATCGTCGGCCGGTTCCTCCGTGGTGGTCTCCTCGAGGATCGCGTAGGTAAGCGGCTGGGCGACGGTCGCGACCGGATCGAGCGTGCCGGCGAGCAGTTCGGTTGCGGAAATGGCTTCGAAGCCGACGACGTCCTCGGGGGCGCCGAAGGTGTCGGCCGTCGGAACGGCGTTGCAGGCCGCGACGGCAATGGTCGCGAAGAGGGCAAAGACGATGGAAAGGATCTTCTTCATGGATGATACCTCCTGGGTTGACTCGTGGTCACAACATATACGTTGCCGGAGCACGCAATATTGGCGGCTTCGGCTTTTTTTGCACAATGCTCTTCTATCTGAAAAAAGATGTGATATATTAGAGATACGAAGCGCGGGTGATGACGATGGAACGGGAGAAGGGAACGAGGATCTGGGAGGTCGACTTCCTGCGCGGCTTCTCGATCATCATGATGGTCTGGGACCATCTCATGTACGATCTCAAGAGCCTGCCGTCGTGGTTTTCGAACTTCTACGCGTTCGAGCGTCCCGGGATCGAGTGGCTCGTCGGCTTCGCGAGCGACTACTGGCACGGCGACCTGCGGGCGACGTTCCACTACGTCTTCGTCGGCTTCTTCCTGGTCGTTTCCGGCATCAGTTTCACGTTCTCGCGCTCGAACCTGAAGCGCGGTCTCAAGTTCCTCCTGTTCGCCGTCCTGATCTCGGCGGTGACGATGACCGTCGACCGGTTCGCCGACCTCGGGATCAGCGTCTTCTTCGGCATCATCCACATGTTCGCGCTCGGTACGCTGATCACCTGGGCACTGCGCAAGATCTGGGACAACGACATGTTCATGCTCGCGGTCGGATCCGCGGTCGTCATCCTCGGCGTGCTCTTCGCGTGGCGGGACGTGCCCGCCTACGGGAACGTCACGTGGGACAACTTCCTGTCGATCATCGTCGGGACGGCCGCTTACGGCGCCGACCACTTCGGACTTCTGCCGTACACCGGCGTGATCATGATCGGCACCGTCATCGGCAATCGCTTCTACGCCGCCCGAAGGAGCCTGTTGCCGAAGCTCGACGGCAGGTGGAACAGGCCGTTCGTCCTCGCCGGCCGGCACACCCTCGCCATCTTCGTCGCCCATCAGCCGGTGATCGCCGGCCTCATCTTCCTCATCGGCCTTCTGGCCGGCTACCGTTTCTGAACCACGAAGGAGGGAAACCATGAATCCGAATCACTCGCTTTACGACATCGTCGCGACGACCGCGTCGCTCCATCCCGAGAACGACGCGCTCTTCTTCATGGGCAAGGCGGTCAAGTACCCCGAACTGGTCGCGCGCATCGATTCCGCCGCGGCGGGATTCGAAGGCGCGGGCATCCGCGCGGAGGACGTCGTCACCGTCTGCATGCCCAACGTCTTCGAGACGATCTACGCCTTCTACGCGCTCTCGAAGCTCGGGGCGATCGCGCACATGGTCCATCCGCTCACGCCGATCGCGCAGATGCGCGGTTACATGAAGCACGCCGATTCGAAGATGCTCGTGATTCTCGACACGATGTACCGTACCTACGCCCCGCTCGTCGACGAGCTCGGCGTCAAACTGGTCCTCTGTTCGCCGGTCGCGACCTTTTCCGGCATCAAGCCGCTCGCCTACCGGCTGATCAACCGCAAGAAGCTGAAGGGCATCGCCTATGGCGAGAAGATCCTGTCGTTTGCGACCTTCGCCGCGGGACGCCCGGCGGCGAAGACCGCCAAGACCGATCCGCACGGCGCGGCCGTCTATCTCCACAGCGGCGGTACCGGCGGCCAGCCGAAGACGATCGAACTGTCGGCGTTCGCGATCAACACCCTCGCCTTCCAGACCCAGTTCGTGATGGAGGAACCCGACTTCACCGGCCGGCACATGCTGGCGGTCCTGCCGATGTTTCACGGCTTCGGCCTCTGCATGGGGATCCACGGGATGCTCTGCTACGGCGGCACCGACACGCTCATGCCGAAGTTCAAGGCCGACGAGACGATCGAGCTGATCAAGAAGAACCGCGTCAACTACGTGATCGGCGTGCCGACCCTCTTTGAGTCCCTCCTCAACAATCCGAAGTTCGCGGGAAAGCATCTCGTCAACCTCCGCCGCGCCTATGTCGGCGGCGACTTCGTCGCGACGAAGCTGAAGGAAGACTTCTCGCGCGTCACGAGCGAATGGGGATCCGCCGCCGAACTGCTCGAGGGCTACGGCCTCACCGAGATGGTGACCGTCCTCGCCGTCAACACGCCGTCGAACAAGAAACCCGACACGGTCGGGCATCCCCTTCCCGGGATCCGGGTGAAGATCCTCGACGTCGCCAACCAGTCGGAGGTCCCGATGGGCGTCTGCGGCGAGATCGCCGTGGCGGGCGATACGATGATGATCGGCTATCTCCATGATCCCGGCGCCACCGCCCAGGCGATCATCGAGCTGAAGGAGGGCCGCTTCCTCCGGACCGGCGACTACGGCTATCTCGACGTCGACGGACACGTCCACTTCAAGCAGCGCCTGAAGCGGATCGTCAAGGTCTCCGGGATGCCGGTCATGCCCTCGGAGATCGAGACGCTCGTCACCGGCATGCCCGAGATCCTCGAGGCGGCGGCGATCGGCATCCCCGATCCCGAACGCGGGAACATGATCCGTCTCTTCATCACGATCAAGCCGGACCGCAGGCCCGGTCCGACCGACGAGGAAATCCGGAAGCGGATTCGCGAACATCTCTCCGTCTATTCGATCCCGAAGCAGATCGTCCGGCTCGAGAAGATGCCGCGGACGGTGGTCGGGAAGATCGACACGAACGCGCTTGCGAAGATGGAATGAAACCGAGGGGATCCGAACGATCCCCTTTTCCATGCAAAAAAAGATCCCTCCGAAGAGGGATCCGATGAACTTTCGATGCGATGTCAGAACAGCCGGTTCGAGAGGTCGCGGAAGTAGAAGACGATGAGCTGGACGATCATGTCCTGGATCTTCTTGATGTCGTTCACGTTGTCCTTGAAGACGACGAACAGCGCCTGGATGAAGCTGGCGGCGACGATCTTGAGGAAGTAGTCGGAGAACATTCCGGGGAAGAACTCCTTGACCTTGGTGACGACGAGGCTTTCGAGCTGCGACTTCACCTGCTGGTAGTGCGATCCGTTCGCGTTGAAGATCATGATGAAGATCTCGCGGGTATACGGGCGCAGGACGTTGATCACGTAGGTGACGATCTGGGTGGCTTCCTTCTGGTTCTCGATGTGGGTGATGTGGAGCTTCTTGTCGAACGATTCGAGATCGTCCAGGGCGCGTTTCGCCGGCGCCAGGACGGCGTTGAACAGGGCCTCCTTGTTTTCGAAATAGCGATAGATGTTGCCGACGGTGATGTTCGCGGAATCCGCGATCCGCCGCATATTCGCATTCTGGTATCCATGTTCGAAGAACTCGAGTATGGCACCGTTCAGGATGGCCTTCTTGACTGACTCTTTCAGAACCTGCATGATTATTCCTCCTTTGATATGGTCCTTTACAACCTCATATTAGCACTCCGATTTTTCATTGTCAATCGAAAAGAGCGAGAATCTATCGGCGAAGAGTCGATTTAATCATTTATTTATCGGGAACGGCGAAAAACCGCTGTCGGATCATTTCGAAAAACGTTGTTCAATATTTCTTATTATCCGAATTGACGGGACGTAATCGACTGTGATAATACCACCAATTTGCATTATCCGCTTTCCGGAAGGACGCAGGACGGATGGCCCGGATGCGGTTCACTAAAAATGCCGGAAGAGCCATCCGTCGCCGTCCACGGGTTTCGATCTTTCCCGAAGAGATTGTCCGAGTCGGTTGACATCACCCCGTTCACGTTATATAATCAATCTATATCGAATACAGAGGTGACGCGCATGAAACGATTCTTTGCCAACCTGATTCTGTTCCTGTCGGTTCTGCTCTGCGGAATCGTCCTGATCCCGTTCAACGACCTTTCCCAGTGGGCTCTGTACTATCCGATCGTCACCACGTACGAGATCTACATCAAGGCGGGCGTCGCGGGACTCTTGTTCGTCTTCTCGCTCATCTTCCTGATCGTCAGCATCCACGACGAGAACGTTTACGGCGAAGTGAAACCGAGCGTCGCCCAGGCGGCGATCCTGCCGATGTGGCTCTACGGCGTCGCCATGCTCGGCTACACGACCATCATGCAGCTGTTCCGCTACCAGTGGTTCGCGCATGACACGACGAACCTGATCATCCTTGCCGGCGCCGGAGTGGGTCTTCTGAACGCCATCGCCCTCGCGCATCTCGTCCTCGGCAACTTCCGCACGGGACGTCCCCTCAAGAAGGTCGCGCTCTTCGCGCTGTCGCTCGAACTCCTCGGCATCGGCGGGTACGGAGCCTATCTGATGCTCCAGAAATTCGCTACCGCCGATTACCAGGCGCTGAACACCCTCTATTACGCCGCCGCACCGGTCCTCTTCCTCGTGCTCTACGTGGTTCACCTGATCCTGCAGGCCGCGCGTCGCCGCCGCGAACTCGAGGAAGGCGAAGTCGCCGAACAGCCCGCCCGTGAACCGGAACGCCAGACCGCCCCGCAGCCGCAGGCCGCCGCTCCCGCTCCGAAGCATGGCAAGAAGGGTGCACGGAACGTGGAACCGCCGCAGCCGCAGAACAAGACGGTGATCGTCGACGCCAACCAGGCGATCGTGTCGAAGGAAGCGACCGTCGAGCCGACGGCGATGCTCTTCGAGGACGTCGAGGTCGATCCCGAATTCAACAAGACCGCCAACCTCGACCGCCAGGTCTCCTCGATCGAATATTACATCGAGAAACCGCGCATGTTCAAGCCGCTCGACCCGACCTTCGACCAGCTCGTCCAGTATGTCCGCGAACTGCCCAACGTCGTTACCAAGCTCGCCGACGACCGCATCACCTTCTACGTCGACCGCAAGCCCTTTCTGGTGCTCCTGAATTTCGGGAACTACTACCGGATGGCCTTCCGCTCCGAACTCGAGAAGGGCATCCGGATGATCATCAAGTATCCTACCATCTCGAAGAACAAGGGAACCAAGGACAGCCTCTGGTTCAAGGCCAACAACTACGGCGATCTTCCGAAGGAAGTCGTCTACGACATCGTGAAGTCCGCGTTCGACAACGTCCACGCTTGAGAAGCAACTTTTGAAGTTGCTTTTCTTTTTCTCATTCAATGGCGGAAACCTTGATAGAAAACGTTTTCTATGATACACTAAAAGACGAGGTGATACATCATGAAATCGATGGAGGCGGAAGGCCTCAAACAGCGGTTGCTCGACAAGAAGGCTGGCATGACCCCGGAACTGAGAAAGGAACTTTGCGACGAGTTCGACAGGCATTACATCTACGAATCGACGAGTTTCGACAATGGCGACTTCAGCTTCGAGGACGTGTGCTTCTTGCTCGAGGATCATTCCCGGATCTTCCCGGACAAGGACGAGAACGTCCGTAAGGCGATCATCAACAACTACCATGCCGTCCAGATGGTGCACCGGCTGGCCGAACGGCATCAGGAAATCAGCGAGACGATCGTGAAAGACCTTCATCAGGAACTCGTCGACGGAATCATCCCCGGCGGCGTGTACCGGACCCGCGACCTCTTCATCCTCGGCGCGAAGCACGTGCCTCCGAATTACCTCAAGATCTTCAAGAAGATGGACGACTACTTCGCCGAACTCGCCAACCCGAACCTCACGGGTCTTGCGAAGGCGGCGTTCGCCCATCTCGAGATCCTCAAGATCTACCCGTTCATGGATGCGAACGGCCGCCTCGCGCGCCTGCTCCTGAACTACCAGCTCGAACTCGAAGGGTATCTCCCGGTCTCGATCACCAAGGGCATCCGCAACCAGTACTACGCGACCATCGACGAGTACAAGATCAACAAGGACGCGGTTCCGTTCACCGAGTTCCTCGCGGATCTCGAAATCAAGCGAATCACCGCGTTTCTGGAAAGGGAGTAGCTCGCTACTCCTTTTTTTTCGAGAGGCATCCACGGAGGCAGCCATGAAATACGTCAACTATCCCAGGGAAGAACGACGCAATCTCTCGTTCTACCTCGCCACCGAGGAATACCTCGCCCTCCATTATCCGGCGGACGAGTATTTCTTCATGTGGCAGGTCGAACCCTCGGTCATCTTCGGCCGCAACCAATTGATCGAGAACGAGGTCAACGTCCCCTACTGCAAGGCGCACGGGATCAGGATGTACCGCCGCAAGTCCGGCGGCGGTTGCGTCTATTCCGATCCGAGCAACATCATGTTCTCCTTCATCACCCCCTCGTTCAACCAGAGTTTCGTCTTCGAGGACTATCTGAACCGGGTCGTCCGGATGCTTCGGAAACTCGGGCTCGACGCCCGCTTCTCCGGCCGAAACGACATCCTCATCGGTGACCTCAAGGTCTCCGGCAACGCCTTCTACCGCGTCCGCGAACGTTCCGTCGTGCACGGCACGATGCTGTTCGCGACCGACGTCGAGCAGATGGTCCGTGCAATCACGCCCGACAACGAGAAGCTCGTTTCGAAGGGGATCGACTCGGTCCGCAAGCGCGTCACCAACCTGAAGGACCATCTGACGCTATCGATCGAGGAGTTCAAGGCGTTCGTGAAGCGCGAGATGACCGATTCCGAAATGACGCTGACGGGGGCGGACCTGCAGGGGATCGCCACAATCGAGAGAAGCTATCTGTCCGACGATTTCATCTACGGCAAGAACCCCAACTACACGATTGTCCGCAAGGGTTACGTCGCCGCCGGAACGGTCGAGGCGCGGCTCGAGATCAAAAACGGCGTCGTCCAGAAGATGAACCTCCTCGGTGACTACTTCCTGATCGGCGACCAGGATGAATTCCTCGCCCTGTTCCGCGGTCTCCCGTTCACCCGGAAAGCCTTCGAGGAGGCACTCTCGGCGGTCGACCTCGGCGACTACGTGATGAAACTGGACGCACGCGATTTTTGTGAAATCCTGTTCGGTGAAAACCCGACCATGCTATAATTATCGAGAGGTGTGTAGAATGGAAGATATCCGCAAGACCTGCCTTTACGACAAGCACGTCGCGCTCGGCGCGAAGATGGAGCCGTTCGCCGGCTGGCTGATGCCGATCGAGTATTCCGGAATCATTCCGGAGCACACGGCCGTCCGCACGAAATCCGGCATGTTCGACGTCTCCCACATGGGCGAGATCCTCGTCAAGGGACCCGACGCCCTCCGCTACATCGACTACGTCACCACCAACGAGATCTCCTCCAAACCCGACGGCAAGGTCGTCTACGGGATGATGCTCTACGAAAACGGCACCGTCGTCGACGACCTGCTCACCTACAAGGTCTCGGCCACCGAACTCTTCCTCGTCGTGAACGCCTCCAATGTCGCCAAGGACTATGCCTGGCTTGTCGAGCGGACCGAAGGGTTCGACGTCGTCGTGAAGAACCTTTCGGACGAATACGCCGAGATCGCCGTCCAGGGTCCCGCGACCGAAGCGCTCCTGAAGAAGATCATGGGCGTCGACCTCTCCGACCTCGAGGCCTTCACCTTCAAGCACGTCTGGTGGAACCTGAACGACCTTCTGATCTCGCGCACCGGCTATACCGGCGAGGACGGGTTCGAGATCTACGCCGACGCGATCGCGACCGCCGAGATCTGGGACCTTCTGCTCGCATCGGGCGAGATCCTCCCCTGCGGCCTCGGCGCCCGCGACACGCTCCGCTTCGAGGCGGCGCTCCCGCTCTACGGTCACGAGATCTCCGACGAGATCACGGCCCTCGAGGCCGGACTCGGCTTCTTCGTGAAACTCGACAAACCCGACTTCATCGGCAAGGCGGTCCTCGTCGCACAGAAGGCCGGCGCCCTGAAACGCAAGGTCGTCGGAATCGAACTCGCCGAGAAGGCGATCCCGCGCGCCCACTACGAGGTGTACTCCGGCGAGAAGAAGATCGGCTTCGTGACCACCGGCTACCTCTCCATCTCCGCCGGCAAGCCGGTCGCGATGGCGATGCTCGACATCGAGTACACCCCGCTCAACACCAAGGTCCAGGTCCAGGTCCGCAACCGCAAGGTTCCCGGATTCGTCCGCGACAAGAAATTCTTCAAGAAGAGCTATAAACAAAAAGGAGAAGCGTCATGAGCAGAGTTCTGGAAGGAATCCTCTACAATCCGACCCACGAGTGGGTCAAGGTCGATGGCGACACCGCCGTCATCGGCATCACCGAATTCGCCGCGCATCAGCTCGGCACCGTCGTCTTCGTCGACCTCCCGGCCGCCGGCACCAGACTCGCGCAGAACAAGGAATTCGGCGCCGTCGAATCCGTCAAGGCCGCCAGCGACCTGATCTCGCCGCTCTCCGGCACCGTCGTCGAAGTGAACGAAGACCTCGTCGGCGATCCCGAGGGCGTGAACAGGGACGCGTTCGAATCGTGGATGATCCGGATCAAGATCGCCGACCCGGCCGAACTCAAGAACCTGTTGTCTCCCGACCAGTATCGCGCCGTCTCCAAGTAGGGAGGAACCGCCGTGTTCAAATACTTCCCGCATACCGAAGCCGATCTGGCGGCGATGCGGGCGAGGATCGGCATCGCCGCGGATCAGGACATGTTCGTCGACATCCCCGCGTCGGTACGGATGACGCGGGACTACGCGATCCCGTCCGCGCTTTCCGAAGTCGAATTGCGCGCCCGCCTGCAGGCGATCGCGAACGAGAACCGGACGATGACCGTCTTCTCCGGCCTCGGCGCCTACGACCACTACGATCCCGCCGTGATCCACGCGCTCATCGCGCGCCAGGAATTCCTCACCTCCTATACCCCCTATCAGCCGGAAATCGCCCAGGGGACGCTTTCCTACATCTTCGAATACCAGTCGATGGTGACCATGCTCACGGGCATGGAGGTCTCCAACGCCTCGATGTACGACGGCCCGACCGCCGCCGCCGAAGCCTGCTTCATGGCTTCCGCGATCGCCAGGCGGAACAAGGTCCTCGTCTCCGCCGCGGTCCATCCGAACATCGCCGAGGTCGTCATGACCTACGCCCACTTCCGCGGCCTCGAGGTCGCGTTCGTGCCCGTCGCCGACGGCGAGACGTCCTTCACGGACCTCTCCGCGCTGCTCGACGAGACGGTCGCCGGCGTCCTGGTCCAGAAGCCGAACTACTTCGGGATCATCGAATCCTTCGAAGGATTCGCCGATGCGATCCACAACAACGGTTCGGTGATGATCGAGTCGTGCGACATCTCGACGCTCGGCGTTCTCAAAACGCCCGCCGAAGACGGCGCCGACATCGCCTGCGGCGACTGCCAGTCGCTCGGGATGCCGCTCGCGTTCGGCGGTCCCTACCTCGGCTACCTCGCCACGAAGAAGCCGTACGTCCGCCGGATGCCGGGCCGGATCGTCGGCCAGTCGTTCGACCGGAACGGCAAACGCGCCTTCGTCCTCACGCTTCAGGCGCGCGAACAGCACATCCGCCGCGAGAAGGCCAACTCCAACATCTGCTCGAACCAGTCGCTGATGGCACTCTACGGGACGATCTATCTGTCCCTGATGGGCCCCGAGGGACTGAAGCGGGTGAACGAACTCTCCTACGAAAAGGCGCATAAGCTTCATGATCTGCTCGTCGCCACGGGGAAGTTCTCCCCCGTCTTCGACAAGTCCTTCCTGAAGGAGTTCGTGCTCCATACCTCGCTCGACCAGGCGCGGATTCAGGAGGCGCTCGCCGAGGCCGGCTTCTTCGGCGCCGTGAGCCTCGCCGATTACGACGAGGCGTATCGCGACGTCGTCAACTTCGCCGTCACCGAGAAACGCACCGATGCCGAGATCGAACGGTTCGCCGCCGTTCTGGGAGGCCTCCGATGAATCGTTACGACCGTCTCGTCTTCGAACTTTCCGTTCCCGGCCGCGTGGGCTTCTCGCTTCCCGAGCCCGAGCGCGGAAGCCATCGTCTCGCCGATCTCGGCGGGCTGTTGCGCCCGACCGCACCGGCGCTTCCCGAGGTTTCCGAACTCGACGTCGTCCGTCACTACACCAACCTCTCGCAGAAGAACTTCGGCGTCGAGTCGGGCTTCTACCCGCTCGGCTCCTGCACGATGAAGTACAATCCGAAGATCAACGACGAGATCGCCTCGCTGCCCGGATTCACCGGCATCCACCCGCTCCAGCCGGCCGGCCAGGTCCAGGGCGCGCTCCGCGTCTACCACGAGCTGCAGGGAATGCTTTCGGAGATCTCCGGCCTCTCCGAGTTTTCGCTCAACCCGTTCGCGGGAGCCCACGGCGAACTCACCGGACTGATGATCATCAAGGCCTACCACGAGGACCGGGGCGACTTCAAACGGAAGAAGGTCGTCGTCCCCGACGCCGCCCACGGCACCAACCCCGCCTCGGCCGCGCTCTGCGGCTTCGAGATCGTCGAGATTCCGTCGACGCCGGAAGGCTTCGTCGACATGGACGCCCTCAGGGCGGTCCTCTCCGACGAGATCGCCGGGATGATGCTCACGAATCCGAACACCCTCGGCATCTTCGACAAGAACATCCTCGAGATCACCCGTCTTGTGCACGCGGCCGGCGGCCTGATGTACTACGACGGCGCCAACCTGAACGCGATCCTCGGCCAGTGCCGTCCCGGCGACCTCGGCTTCGACGTGATGCACATCAACCTCCACAAGACCTTCTCCACGCCGCATGGCGGCGGCGGTCCGGGATCCGGACCCGTCGGCGTCCGCCAGGGGCTCGAGCGCTTCCTGCCCAACCCGCAGGTGAAGAAGGACGGCGATTCCTTCTACGTCGAGCACGCCGCCGACGCGATCGGCTCCGTCTCCGGCTTCTACGGGAACTTCCGCGTCTGGCTGCGCGCCTACGCCTACTGCCTCACGCTCGGTCGCGAGCACATGAAGGACGTCGGCCGCCTCGCGACGATCAACGCCAACTACGTGCGCGTCGCCCTGAAGGACAAGTACAAGTTGCCGATCGACAGTTTCGCGATGCACGAGTGCGTCTTCGACGGTCTCGTCGACCAGTCGACCGGCGTGACCACGCTCGACGTCGCCAAGCGCCTGCTCGACTACGGCTTCCACGCACCGACGATCTACTTCCCGCTCCTCTTCCATCAATCGATCATGATCGAACCGACGGAAACCGAGTCGAAACAGACGCTCGACGCCTTCATCGACGTGATGCGGAAGGTCGCCGACGAGGCGATCGAAAACCCGGATGCGCTCAAGAACGCACCGACGACGACACCCGTGACCCGCATCGACGAGGTCTACGCGGCCAAGAAAATGATCCTCACGTATCAGGACTACATCGCGGAACACGCGCGTTAACCGTGTGACCTAGGGGGGTACAGTACATGACGCTTCTCAATTTCGGTTCCTTCGGCATCGGCATCGTCGACGTCGGCATCGTCCTCGTCGCCATCGTCTTCGGCATCATCGGATGGAAGTCGGGATTTTTGCTCAAGATCGTCCAGATGGCGTCCGGCATCTTCGGCATCCTCGGCTCGATCATCTTCGCGCGTCCGTTCGCCGGCGTCCTCGACCAGTGGATCGGTCCGACGGTGAGCACGAAGATCCTCGAGTACCTGAACACGCAGACGGCGCAGTTCACGGTGCAGTTCACCTACGAAAACCGTCTCGCGGCGATCCAGGAGGCGTTTCCGAGCTTCCCGACCTTCCTGCAGGAATGGATCGCCGACGGCATCAAGGTGGAGGACATCGCCGCCTCGCTCGTCGACACGATCCATCCCGTCCTCAAGGACGTGGCGATGCTCGTGATCGCCTTCATCTGCCTGTTCTTCGGCTCGATCATCGTCTTCTTCATCCTCAAGCTGATCGTCAAGGGCATCACCAAGATCCCGGTCATCCGCGAGGTCGACAAGGTCCTCGGCGTGCTCTTCGGGCTCGTCAAGATTTTCGCGATCGTGCTGGTCCTGTTCTTCCTCCTCGGCCTCCTCATGACGATTCCGGCGATCTCCGAGGCGATCGGCGGATTCATCTCGGTCGACTTCGGGCTCGCGCCCGAATTCGAGGAACAGTTCCGCATCTCGAAGTGGATCTACGACCACAATCCGCTCAAGGACGTCATCAACCTGTTCCTCTCCACCAACCTGTAGCGAAAGGGCGGCCTGCGGGTCGCCCTTGTTCATTTTCCGGATTGATCGTCCGTTTTCCGCGAACGTGTTGACAAACGGCACGATCGTGCTATCATGGAATCGAAACGGGACATGGATTCACGTTTTCGGCGGAGGAGGTGCCTGATCATGAAGCGGTTTCTCGGAACACTCGGAATCCTCGGAGCGCTCGGGGTGCTGTTCGCGCTGTCGGTGCGGGTCATCCTTCCGTCCGCCCCGGCGGCCGGCGACGACCTCGTCCTGCCGGCGGATCTGCGCGATACCGACGTCTACGGCGGATCCTATCGCGTCCGGGACCGGCTCTACGTCTATGTCGACCGCGACGCCGGCGCAGCGCGGGTGGGAGCCTACGAACGCGCCGTCCGCAACCGTCTGGGCGAATCCGTCGGGTTCGTGGAGACGGATCGATCGCTCTTCGACCTGATGATGATCAAGATCCGCCTGCTGGAATGCCGGGACGAGCTCGGAATCGACGAAGTGAGCTTCTACCCCGAACTCAACTCGCTCGTCGTGAACGTCGTCGTGTGCGATCCGTCCGTGGAAGCGGCGGTCCGTGCGGTCGCCGGCTTCGATTGCGAAGTGGTTCCTGAGGGCACCACGGTCATGGTGTTGTTCGACTGAAGGCCGGAGCCGCTCCGGCCTTCCTTTTTGAGCGACGTCGAGCGTCGTCCTCGCCCAGGTTCGCGGCGAATGGTATACTATGATTGAGGTCCATCTCATGAGGAGGCATCCTATGGAATTCCGCAAGGCGCTGGAAACGCGCCGTTCGAACTATACCCTGTCCAACGAGACGGTCGTGTCCGACGACATCGTCTCCGCCCTTATCGCCCACGCGCTCGAATTCACCCCGTCCGCCTACGATGCGCGCAGCCAGCGCGTCCTTCTGCTCTTCGGCGAAAGCCACCTCCGCCTCTGGAAAATCGTCCTCGAGGCACTCCGCAAGATCGTTCCCGAAGCGTCGTTTCCCAAGACCGAGAAGAAGATCGCGGGCTTTTCCGCCGGCCGCGGCACGGTCCTCTTCTACGACGATTCCGCCGTCACCGACGGCCTCGCCAAGGCCAACCCGCTCTATGCCAGAAACTTCGAACGCTGGGCGGTCGAGCAGGGCGGGATGCTCCAGTCGAACGTCTGGGTCGCGCTCGCCGACGTCGGCTACGGCGCGTCCCTGCAGCATTACGGCGAACTGATCGAGGACGCCGTCAAAGAAGCGTTCGCGATTCCGTCGACGTGGCGGATGTCCGCGCAGATGCCGTTCGGGAAGATCCTCGCCCCGGCCCGTGCGAAGGATCCCGACAAGATCCACGAGCGGCTGCTCGTCAAACGCTGAATCAAGCATTTCGAACGAAAAGATCCCCGTCCGCTGAACCGCGGACGGGGATCTTTTGTTTCCGATGGCATCGTCAATAGGCGTCGATGGCTTCCTTGAGGGCGGCGACGAGATCGGCCTGGGGCACCTTCCGGACGATCTTCCCGTCGACGAAGAGCAGGGCTTCTTCCTTCCCGCCGGCGACGGCGATCTGGGCGTCGCGTGCCTCGCCGATGCCGTTGACGGCGCAACCCATGATTGCGACGGTGATGTCCTTGTCGATCGTATCGAGATACGCTTCGATCGCGGTCGCGATCGGGATCATGTCGTACTGGATCCGTCCGCAGGTCGGACAGCTGATGAGCCGCGGCTTCTTCCAGAGGCCGAAGTTGGTGAGGATCTCCTTGGCGACCCGGATCTCCTCGACGGGGTCGGCCGTGAGCGAGACGCGGATCGTCGAACCGATCCCCTCGTGGATCAGGATGCCGAGGCCGATCGAGGAGCGGATCGTGCCGCCGACGGCGGTGCCGGCTTCGGTGATGCCGAGGTGGAGGGGATACGAAAACGTCTTCGCGGCGAGCTCGTAGGCGGCGACGGTGGCGCGCATGTCGGTCGACTTGAGCGAGAGCACGATGTCGGTGAAGTCGTAGCGTTCGAGGAGGTCGACGTGGTATTTCGCGGACGCGACCATCGCTTCGGCCGTGGGCGATCCGTACTTCGCCAGGATCGACGGTTCGAGCGAGCCGGAGTTGATCCCGATGCGGATCGGGATGTGTCGTTTCGCGCATGCGTCGACGACCGCCCTCACGTGCTCGTCGGCGCCGATGTTGCCGGGATTGATGCGGATCTTGTGAACGCCCTGGCGGATCGCCTCGAGGGCGAGCCGGTGATCGTAGTGGATGTCGGCCACGAGGGGGATCGAGATCCGTTTCACGATCTCGCCGATCGCGGCCGCATCGGTCATGTCGAGGACCGCGACGCGCGCGATCTGGCAGCCGGCGCGGACCAGCGCGTCGATCTGCGCGACGGTCGCGGCGATGTCCTTCGTCTTCGTCGTGGTCATGCTCTGGACGACGATCCGGTCGTTTCCGCCGATCTGGACGGAGCCGACGAGGACCGGTCTGGTGCGGTTTCTCTCATACATGTCGATCACCCGTTTCCATTATACACCATGCCTCCGGAATCGGTTTTCGGAATGTTTTCCGAGCCGCGAAATCGCCATCGGAAACGACCTGTGGCAAGCGTGCGGAAAGCATCGAAAACAGGGTTCGGACCCCTTGCATTTCAGGGGGGTTGTGCTATATTGGAGGTGATCCCTCTCATTGGCGTTCGACCGCAATTGGCTACCCCGATTTGTTGACTCGGAACGATCGATTCCGGGTATACCAACAACAAAGAGAAAGGAGGGCTTTCCATGGCAGAAGTGAAGAAACCGGTCAAACCGGAACCGAAGCCCGCTCCGAAACCGGAACCGAAACCGGCTCCGAAACCGGAACCGAAACCCGCTCCGAAACCCGCTGGCAAGAAATGACGAGGACGATCCTCTTGTCATGAGCCGCACCGCGCAATCCGACCGACGCCCGCCGCGCATCCGCCCGGCGTGCGTTTTTATTTCCGCCGGGGATTGTGGCGATTCCGTGAAATGCGGTTCATGGTAGACGAAAATGCGCCGATGGGTGTTGACATTATCGCCCGTTGTGATTATGATATTTGAGAGCGATATTTTGAAATTCAAACTAACCCTTGAAACGCTCGGAAAGGTCGCATGAACATGATCCTGTCCCAAGTCACCGAACTGATCGCGAAAGAATTCGGCGTCGACGAGAAGAAACTGTCCCGCTCGACCCGTCTCGTGGAAGATCTGAACATCGACAGCCTCGACGCCGTCGAACTGATGATGCGTCTGGAGGAAACCTTCGGCTTCAAGATCGAGGACGACGAGGCGACCCGCCTCAAGTCGGTCGACGACATCGTCGTCCTCGTCGAGAACCGCACCCGCAAGGCCTGAAGGGAGACCGCGCCATGACGCTCAAGGAGATCCAGGGAATCATCCGTGATTTCGAACGTTCCACCCTTACCGCCCTCGAACTCGAGACCGGCGACGTCAAGCTCAGGCTCTCGAAGCTCGCCGGACCGACCGCGTCCCCCGCGCCCAACGCCCCCGCCCCCGCACCGGAGGGCGAAGCCTGCGCTCCGGTCCAGGGCGGGTTGTCGCCGAACGCCACCTGCGTCGCCGTCAAGAGTCCGCTCGTCGGCACCTACTACGCCGCTGCCGTCCCCAACGGCGAACCATTCGCCAAAGTCGGCCAGATCGTGAAGAAGGGCCAGACCCTCTGCATCATCGAGGCGATGAAGATCATGAACGAGATCGCCTCGCCGGTCGCCGGCGTCGTCGAGCGCGTCGACGTCAAGAACGGCCAGGTCGTCGGCTACGACCAGGTCCTGATGACGATCCATACGGGAGCCGCCGATGCCCAATAAGATCCTCGTGGCCAACCGCGGGGAGATCGCCATCCGCATCATCCGGGCGGCGAAGGAACTCGGGATTCCGACGGTCGCCGTCCATTCGACGGCGGACGCCGGCGCCCTCCACGTCAAGCTCGCCGACGAGGCCGTCTGCGTCGGCGGTCCCCAGAGCCGCGACAGCTACCTCCACATGAACAACGTCCTGGCCGCGGCGATCGCGACCGGATGCAACGCGATCCATCCCGGGTACGGCTTCCTCGCCGAGAACCCGCGTTTCGTCGAGATGGTCGAAAGCTGCGGGATCGGCTTCATCGGTCCCTCCGCGAGGGTGATCGCGCTCATGGGCGACAAGGTCGCCGCGCGGCGTGTCGCCGCGGAGAACGGCATCCCCGTGATCGAAGGCAGCGAGGGCATCATCGAAGACGTCGACGCCGGTCTCCGGATCGCCCATCGGATCGGTTATCCGGTGATGATCAAGGCCGCCGCCGGCGGCGGCGGTCGTGGGATCGCGGTCGTCGGCGATGACGAGGCGTTCGCCCGCACGTTCGCACGTACGCGTCTCGAAGCCGAATCGAGCTTCGGGGACAAGTCCCTCTACGTCGAGAAGTATCTCGACCGGCCCCGCCACATCGAGGTCCAGATCCTCGCCGACAAGGCCGGAAACGTCGTCCATCTCGGCGAGCGCGACTGTTCGATCCAGCGCCGCAACCAGAAGATCGTCGAGGAATCGCCGGGTGTCAACCTTCCCGACGCCGTCCGGCGAAAACTTGGTGCGGCCGCCGTCCGGCTCGCGAAGGCGGTCGGCTACCAGAACGCCGGCACGATCGAGTTCCTCGTCGACAACCAGGGCGATTTCTTCTTCATCGAGATGAACGCCAGGATCCAGGTCGAGCATCCCGTGACCGAATGGGTCACCGGCATCGACCTCGTCAAGGAACAGATCCGCATCGCCTACGGGAACGAACTGTCCTTCCGCCAGACCGACGTCCGCTTCCAGGGTCACGCGATCGAGTGCCGGATCTGCGCCGAGGATCCGATGAACGACTTCCGGCCGACGCCGGGAACCGTCGAACGGCTGATCCTCCCGGGCGGCCCGGGGGTCCGAATCGACACCCACCTGTTCTCCGGCTACGAGATTCCCCCCTATTACGATTCGCTGATGGCGAAACTGATCGTGCACGCGCCGACGCGGCGCGACGCGATCCGCAAGATGCGGACCGCGCTCGAGCAGTTCGTCGTCGACGGCGTCAAGAACAACGTCGAATACCTCTATCTGATCATGCACGATCCCGAGTACGTCAAGGGCCTCGTCGACACGGGATTCATCGCCCGGTTCCAGACGACGATCGGAGGCGAGCGTTATGAAAGATTCGCTGAGTGAACGTCAGGAACGGCTCGCGAAGTTCAGGAAGACGATCCTGAACAAGGAAGAGGTCGCCCGCTCCGTCGACATTCCCGAAGGCCTCTTCGTCAAGTGCGAAGCCTGCGGGAACGCCGTCTACCAGCGCGTCCTCGACAAGAACGACGGCGTCTGCCCCACCTGCGGCGCGCATTTCAAGATCGGCGCCGCGAAGCGGATCCAGATCACCGTCGACCCCGGCTCGTTCGTCGAGACGGACGCCGAGGTCACTTCGGCCGATCCCCTCGGCATGCCCGACTATCCCGAGAAGCTCGCGGCCGGAAAGGCCGCCTCGGGGATGAACGAGGCCTTCCTGTCCGGAACCGCGTCGATCACCGGCATCCCCGTCGCCGTCGGCGTGCTCGACGCTTCCTTCATGATGGGTTCGATGGGTTCCGCCGTCGGCGAGAAGGTCGCCAGGCTCGTCGAACGCGCGACCGAGCGTCGACTGCCCCTCGTGATCTTCTCCGCCTCGGGCGGCGCCCGCATGCAGGAGGGCATCCTCTCGCTCATGCAGATGGGGAAGACGGCCGGAGCGCTCGCGC
Organism: Candidatus Izemoplasmatales bacterium; assembly: GCA_041649275.1. NCBI lineage: Bacteria > Bacillati > Mycoplasmatota > Mollicutes > Candidatus Izemoplasmatales > Candidatus Izemoplasmatales bacterium. The sequence goes on along the minus strand of JBAZNL010000001.1, from coordinate 102,485 downwards.
GCCACGACGCCGCGGGTCTCCTTTACGTGAGCGTCCTCACCCATCCGACCACCGGCGGCGTCGCCGCTTCCTTCGCCTCGCTCGGCGACGTCAACATCGCCGAGAAATCCTCGCTGATCGGCTTTGCCGGTCCGCGGGTCATCAAGCAGACGATCCGCCAGGAGCTGCCGGAAGGCTTCCAGACCGAGACGTTCCAGCTCAAGCATGGCGCCGTCGACCTCGTCGCGGCGCGCTCCGAGATGCGGATGCTCCTGTCGCGCCTGCTCCGTCTCCATCGGGAGGTACGGCCATGAATGAGATCAGAAACAACGCCTGGGAGAAGGTCCGACTCGCGCGCCATCCGAAGCGCCCGACGGCGCTTTCGCTGATCGCCCGCCTCTTCCCCGACTTCCTCGAACTGCACGGCGACCGCCTCTTCGGCGACGATCCCGCCGTCGTCGGCGGGATCGCCACCTTCGACGGCCGCGCCGTCACCGTCATCGCCCAGGAGAAGGGCACGAACACCGACGACAAGATCCACCGCAACTTCGGGATGCCCCATCCGGAGGGATACCGCAAGGCGCTTCGGCTGATGCGCCAGGCGGAGAAGTTCCACCGTCCCGTCGTCACGATCGTCGACACCCCCGGCGCCTATCCCGGGATCGGCGCCGAGGAACGCGGCCAGGCCGGCGCGATCGCCGAGAACCTGAAGGCGATGTCGACCCTGAAGACTCCCGTCGTCACGATCGTCCTCGGCGAGGGCGGATCCGGCGGCGCCCTCGGGATCGGCCTCGGCGACCGCGTCGCGATGTTCGAGAACGCCACCTATTCGATCCTCTCGCCCGAAGGCTTCGCGGCGATCCTGTACAAGGACGCCGAGAAGGCCCCCGAGGCGGCGGCGCTGATGAAGCTGACGGCCCCCGACCTGTACGCCCTCGGGGCCATCGACGAAGTGATGCCGGAGGGTCCGGGACTGCACGTCGATCCCGCAACCGGCTATGTCGCCGTCGAGGGCTTCCTCAAGAGCGCCCTCGTCGCCGTCTGCGGTCTGCCGCTTCAGACGCTCCTGGAGAACCGTTACGCCAAATACCGCGCGATCGGCGAGATCCGCTCCGCGATGCCTGAGGGGGTCCATGGTGAAACCCAGGATTAGGCTCGTCGGCACCGGCCGCTATCTCCCGCCGGCGACGATCTCGAACGCCGACCTCGAGAAGATGGTCGACACCTCCTCCGAATGGATCGAGACGCGCACCGGGATCATGAACCGCCACAAGGCGGTCGGAGAACAGACTTCCGACATGGCATTCAAGGCCGCGCTCGACGCAATCGCGAAGAACGGCTACGACAAGGACAGGATCGACCTGATCGTCACGGCGACGATCACCGGCGACCAGCAGACGCCGTCGACCGCCAACTTCATCCAGTCCAAGCTCGGCCTCGAAGGCCGGCCGGTGATGGCGTTCGACGTGAATGCCGCCTGCACCGGCTTCATCTACGCCCTCGAGGTTGCCTCGAACCTTTTGCAGTCGGGACGGTTTCACGCCGCGCTCGTGATCGGCGCAGAAACCCTCACCCGCTGCGTCGACTACACCGACCGCAACACCTGCGTCCTCTTCGGCGACGGGGCCGGCGCCGCGATCCTCGAGCCGGCGCGCCTCACCGCCGCTCCGGCGCACTTCTTCACCGCCTCCGACTGCGACCGAGAGAGCGCCCTCACCGTCGTCCGCGACCGCATCCGGATGGATGGGGCGAAGGTGTACGCCTTCGCCGTGAACGCCGTCGAGACGGCGATCCGGCACATCCTCAAGGTCGCCGGAATGTCGCTCGACGACATCGAGGTCGTGATCCCGCACCAGGCCAACATCCGCATCGTCCAGTCGGTCGCACGATCGCTCGACGTGCCGTTCCACAAGTTCTTCATGAACATCCGCGAGACCGGCAACACGTCGGCCGCATCGATCATCATCGCCCTCGACGAATACCGCGACATCCATCCCGAGGCGCGGGGCAAGCGCGCCCTGCTCGTCGGCTTCGGCGGCGGCTTCACGTGGGGCAGCGCGATCATCACCCTTTAGGAGGAACCATGAGAAACATCACGGAATTGCTCAGTTCGAGATATCCCCTGATCCAGGGCGGGATGGCCAACATCGCCACCGCGACCCTCTGCGCCGCGGTCTGCGAGGCCGGCGGCTTCGGCCTCATCGGCGCCGGCGGGAACGATCCCGAATGGGTCCGCTCCCAGATCCGCACGTGCCGGACGATGACGGACAAGCCCTTCGGCGTCAACATCATGCTGATGAGTCCGCATGCCCCGGCGATCGCCAAGGTCGTCGTCGAGGAGAAGGTGCCGGTCGTCACCACCGGTGCCGGCAACCCTGGCATCTACATGGAGGTCTGGAAGCAGGCCGGCATCAAGGTGATCCCGGTCGTCCCCTCCGTTGCCCTCGCCCAGCGCGTCGAGCGCGCCGGCGCCGACGCGGTGATCGCGGAAGGCACCGAGTCGGGCGGACACATCGGCGAACTGACGACGATGGCGCTCGTCCCCCAGGTCGTCGACGCCGTCAGGATCCCCGTCATCGCCGCCGGCGGGATCGCCGACAAGCGCGGCGTTCTCGCCGCCTTCGCCCTCGGCGCCAAGGGCGTCCAGGTCGGGACCGTCCTGCTCGCGACCGAGGAGTGCCCGATCCACGACAACTACAAGAAGATGGTCGTCGACGCGCGCGACACCTCGACCGTCGTCACCGGCCGTCAGACCGGCGCACCGGTCCGGGTCCTGAAGAACCCGATGGCGAACGAATACCTCGAGATGTCCAAGCAAGGCGCCACCCTCGAGGAACTCGAAAAGCTGACGCTCGGGTCGCTCCGCCGCGCCGTCTTCGACGGGAACGTCGAGACCGGCTCCTTCATGGCCGGACAGATCGCCGGCATGGTCAGGCGGATCCGGCCGATGAAGGAGGTCCTCTCCGACCTCTTCGACGGCGTCGCCGCCTACAAGGATTCGCTCGAGGTTCTCTGATGCCCGCGCTCGCGATCCTCTTCCCCGGCCAGGGGGCGCAGCACCCCGGCATGGGGATCGACTGGCTCGACGACGACCCCGGCGTCGCGAAGACCCTCGACGAGGCTTCGCGGATTCTCGGATACGACCTGTCCGCGGTCCTGTCCTCCGAGGACGGTAGTCTCGACGACACCCTCCTCGCCCAGCCCGCGATCGTGATCTCGTCCCTGATCGCCTACAAGGCGCTCCTTCGCCGCCATCCATTGAAACCCGCCGCCTTCGCCGGCTTCTCGCTCGGCGAGTGGACCGCCCTCGGCGCCGCCGGCGTCTACGACTTCGAAAGCCTCCTCCGCCTTGTCGGAATCCGTGCCGCGGCGATGCAGGCGGCCGCGAAGGAACGTCCCGGCGCGATGGCGGCCATCCTCGGCCTGTCCGAAGACAGGCTCAAGGAAGTCTGCGCGGTCGCCTCGACGCCGACCGCGATCGTGGTTCCGGCGAACCTGAACTGTCCCGGGCAGATCGTCATCTCGGGCGACGCGGAAGCCGTGGCGAAGGCCGCGGAACTCGCGAAGCAGGCCGGCGCGAAGCGGATCGTCCCCCTGAACGTCTCGGGAGCGTTCCATTCGCCGCTGATGTCCTCGGCGGCGGAACGTCTGGCCCGCGCACTCGAAAATGCGGAACCGTTCTTCCCCGCCGTCCCGGTTTGGTCGAACGTGACCGCCGCCCCGCATCGCAAGGGCGAACTGAGGAAGACTCTCGTCCGACAGGTCCTCGAGCCGGTACGCTTCGAGGATACGATCCGGGCGCTCGTCGCTTCCGGCATCGGGCATTTCCTCGAGATCGGACCGGGATCGGTCCTCTCGGGGTTCATACGCAAGATCGATCCGACGGCCGCCGTCGCCCGTCTCGACGGGCCGGACGGCCTTCCGGATCTGGAAAGGTGGTTGACAGAACATGGATTTGTCGAATAGAATCGCCGTCGTCACCGGCGGTGCGGTCGGAATCGGCCGGGCGATCGCGCTCGAACTTTCTGCACGCGGCGCGAAGGTCGTCGTGAACTACCGCTCGAGCGCCGCGGCCGCGGAGGAACTCGTGGCGGAAATCACCGCATCAGGTGGAATCGCCTATGCGGTCCAGGCGGACGTGAGCGTCCATGCGGACGCGAAACGGATCGTCGACTTCGCCGTCGAGAAGTGCGGCGGTCTCGACATTCTCGTGAACAACGCCGGCGTGGTCGCCGACAACCTGCTTCTCCGAATGACGGAGGAGCAGTTCGACAAGGTCGTCGACACCGACCTGAAGGGCGTCTGGAACATGTGCCGCCATGCCTTGAAGCCGATCCTCCGGAGTCCGGCGGGCAGGATCGTGAACGTCTCCTCCGTCTCCGGCATCCTCGGGAACCCCGGCCAGACGAACTACTCCGCCGCCAAGGCGGGGGTCATCGGGCTTTCGAAGGCGCTTGCCCGCGAGGTCGCCTCCCGCGGCGTCACCGTGAACGTCGTCGCTCCCGGCTTCATCGACACCGCGATGACCGCGAACATGCCCGTCGAAGCCATCGAGAAGTGGAAGGAACAGATTCCGCTCAGACGCATCGGATCGCCTGAGGACGTCGCGAAGGCGGTCGCCTTCCTCGTGTCCGCGGACGCCGCCTACATCACCGGTCACACGCTCGCCGTCGACGGCGGGATCGTGATGTGAGGCCGGCCGTGAAGCGCAGGGTCGTCGTCACCGGTCTCGGCCTTCTGACCAGCGTCGGAAACGACGTGAAAAGCACCTGGGAGGCGATCAGGGCCGGGAAGAACGGCATCGCCCCCATCACCCTCTTCGACGCCTCCGAGTCGAAGGTCAAGGTCGCCGGCGAAGTCAAGGGCTTCGATCCGACGCCGCTCGTCGGTCCGCGCGACGCGCGCCGCCTCGACCGCGCGATCCTGCTCGGAATCGCCGCCGCGGACGAGGCCTATCGGTCCGCGCGCTTAGCGCCGGCGGACTATGATCCGTACCGTTTCGGCACCTACGTCGCCTCCGGGATCGGCGGTCTCACGACGATCTGGGAGGAGGCCAAGAACGCCGTTGCCAAGGGTCTCGACCGGATGAGCCCGTTCTTCATCCCGAACGCGATCGTCAACCTGATCGGCGCGAACGTCTCGATCCGCTTCGGCCTCAAGGGACCGAACATCCCGATCGTGACGGCCTGCTCGGCCGGCACGAACGCGATCGGAGAAGCCTTCCGGGCGATCCGCGACGGCTATCTCGACCTCGCCCTCGCGGGCGGCGCCGAAGCCGCCGTGAACGCCTTCGGCGTCGCCGGCTTCGCGAACATGAAGGCGCTCTCGACGTCCGCCGATCCGGAGACCGCCTCGGTGCCCTTCGACAAGCGCCGGAGCGGCTTCGTGATGGCGGAGGGCGCGGGCATCCTCGTGCTCGAGGAATACGAGCGCGCGGTCGCGCGAAAGGCGTCGATCTATGGCGAGGTCGTCGGCTACGGCGCAACCTCCGACGCATACCACATCACCGCCCCGGACGAATCCGCCGAGGCAGTCGCAAGATGCATGACCCTCGCCCTCGCGGACGCCGGGATCTCCCCGTCCGACGTCGGCTACGTGAACGCGCACGGGACCTCGACGGTCCTGAACGACAAGTTCGAGACGCTCGGGATCAAGAAGGCGTTCGGTCCGCTTGCGTACGAGCTGTCCGTGAGTTCGACGAAGTCGATGACCGGACACGCCCTCGGCGCCACCGGCGGGATCGAGACGATCCTCACCCTCCTCGCGGTGAAGGACGGGATCGTCCCGCCGACGATCCATTACCGGGAACCCGACCCCGACTGCGACCTCGACTACACCCCGAACGTCGCGAAGCGGAAGAACCTCACTTACGCGATGAACGTGAACCTCGGCTTCGGCGGCCAGAACGCAGCCGTGGTCGTCAAGCGGATCGAGGGGAGGGCGGAGTGATGCTCTCGCTCGAGGGGATCAAGAAGATCCTGCCGCACCGCGAACCGTTCCTGCTCGTCGACGAGGTCCTCGACTACACGCCGATGAAGGGCGGCATCGGGATCAAGCACGTCCGCGCCGAGGAGTTCTACTTCCAGGGCCATTTTCCCGGACACCCGGTGATGCCGGGGGTCCTGATCACCGAGTCGCTCGCCCAGATGGGCGCGATCGTGCTCCTCTCCGACCCGCAGTACCAGGGCAAGATCGCCTACTTCACCGGCATCGAGAAGGCCAAGTTCCGCCGGAAGGTGGTCCCCGGCGACACGCTCCTGCTCGAAGTCGAGATCACCCGCATGCGCGGGAGGTTCGGCTTCGGCACCGCCGTCGCCAGGGTCGAGGACGAGGTCGCCTGCGAGGCGCAGTTCTCGTTCGTGGTCGGATGACGCCTTGACGAGGACCCGCCGCCTCGCCGGAACCGCCGTCTTCACCGCCCTCGCGGCCGTCTCCGTCTGGCTGATTCCGCCCTTCACGCTGCCCGGGATTCCGGTCGCCTTCACCCTGCAGTCGTTCTTCGTGGTCCTCGCGGGATTCGTTCTCCCCCCCGCCGCGGCGTCTGCGGCGATGCTCGGGTACGTCGCGCTCGGCGCGGCCGGGCTGCCGGTGTTCGCCGGCGGAACCGGCGGCCTTTCCGTCCTCGTCGGTCCGTCGGGGGCGTTCCTCTGGCTCTTCCCGGCCGTCGCCGGCGCGATTGCTCTGGCGGTTCGCGGAACAAACCGGACCGTCATCCGGATCGCGGCCGGAATCGGCTTCGCGATCCTCGGACTCTACCCGCTCGCGTCCCTTTGGACCGCGTTCGTCGCGGGGATTCCGTGGTTATCTGTTCTATTCGGAATGACGCCCTACGCGGTCCTTGACGTCGTCAAGGTCGTCCTTGCGGCGATGCTTGCGAAGCGCCTTCGCCGCATCGCGGATCAACACTGAAAAAGCGCGCCGTTCCGCGATATGCGGAGCGACGCGCTTTTCGACGTCCTTAAAGGTAGAGGTTCATCAGGAGGACGTCGTGGGAGCGGCCGTCGACCTTCATGTACTTCTCGTAGGTGCCGATTTTGACGAAGCCGGTCCGCTCGTAGAGCCGGATCGCATGGAGGTTGTCGGAACGCACGGAGAGATGGATCACCTCGAGGATCCCGGTCGAGCGCGCGAAGCGGACGAGACGGTCCATCATCGCCGACCCCACGCCGAGGTTCCAGCATTCCTTCCGGACCGACACCCCGATCTCGCAGGTGTGGGCGATGCGCGGCCGCGTCGGCGCGTTCACGTTCACCACGGAGACGATCCGGCCGTCGAGGATGCCGAGGAACATCGCCGAGGTCTTCGCCTCGGACAGCTTCTGGAGCATCTCCCGTTCCTGTTCGACGGCGTAGGGCACGCCCTCGGAACCGAACAGGAGGTTGTCCGATTCGCCGCCGACGGCGTGCAGGTAGTCGAGCATCGCCTCGGCGTCGGCGGGTCCTGCCCGCCGGATCGCAAGCGTCCTGCCGTCCTTGAGCGCGACTTCATCCATGGTATCACCCCTTGCGGATATCATACGGCAGCGAACCGCGATTGTCAACGGGATCGAAAATAAACGATCGCGTCCCCGTGCGTTCTGTTATAATGGAGGCAGGGAGGCGATCCGATGGATTACACCTGCACGACCCTGGTCCGCCGGCCGCCGGCCGCGGTGATGGCGCTCTTGCTCGACCACGACCGCATGAAGGAATGGGAAGAGGGGCTTCTCCGCATCGACTGGATCGAACGACCGAAGGGACGGGGCGAAGGCTCCGCCTGGCTCGTCTTCGCCGCTCCCGAGGGGGAGATGCGGATGAAGGAGACGGTCCTCTCCGTCGAGCCGCTCCGCCTCGAGGTCGTCTACGAGCTCGGAACCGTCTGGAACCGCTGCGTCAACCGGCTTGAGGCGATGCCCGAGGGAACCCTCTGGTCGATGGACGTCACGTTCCTCGGAAAGGACATGACGCCGCTTCCGGCGGCCGACTTCCGAAGCGGCACGGAGACGGGGATGGCCCGCTTCAAACGCTTCGCCGAAAGCCTCGGGAAACCGGGAAGGAAGAACTGAACCGACGATCCGGCCGCACTCCGCGCCGGATCGTCTTTTCGTGAATTTCGTCGAATGGGTGGACAAACGGCGGAAAGTCGCTTATCATACGCTTATCGGAACGCCCGGGGATCGGGGGCCGAGGAAGTCAGAACGATCCGAGGAGGAATGATGGAGGAACGGAACAGACGTGCGGCCGTGATGCGGGCCGAGGAACTGAAACGCCGCATCGACGATTATCTCCGGGAGCGTGAACGCATCCCGAAGGGCCTGGAGCGCCGTCATGAGAACGACGCCGGAAAGGCCAGAATGCTCGACTATTTTCACGCCGGTCCGTCCGACTGGGACGACTGGCGGTGGCAACTCTCCCATCGCGTCGGCGACGCGCAGACGCTCGCGAGGCTGCTTTCGCTCACGGATCGCGAACGCGAACGGATCGCCGCCGTCGGCGAACGCTTCCGGTTCGCCGTCTCGCCCTACTATCTCTCGCTCGTCGATCCGGCCGACCCGACCGATCCGATCCGCCGCCAGGCGGTGCCCCATCCGTTCGAACTGCTCGACCCGGAGGGCGAGGACGATCCGATGGCGGAGGAACGGACCAGCCCGGCGGGCTGCATCACGCGCCGCTATCCGGACCGGCTGATCCTGAACGTGACGAACGAATGCGCGTCGTACTGCCGGCACTGCCAGAGACGGCGCAACATCGGCTCCGTCGACCGCGTCGCTTCGGACCGGACGATCGAAACGTCGATCGCCTACGTCCGCGAACATCCCGAGATCCGCGACGTGCTCGTCACCGGCGGCGACCCGTTCACGATGCCGACGCCGCGCCTCGAGAAGATCCTCGCGGCGCTCCGGGCGATCCCCTCGGTCGAGATCATCCGCGTCGGCACGCGGACACCCGTGACCCTGCCGATGCGGATCGACGACGACCTGTGCGCGATGCTTGCGAAGTACCATCCGCTGTACGTGAACACCCACTTCAACCACCCGATGGAGGTCACCCGCGAGGCGGGAGAGGCCTGCGCGCGGCTTTCGGCCGCGGGGATCCCGATCGGGAACCAGACGGTCCTCCTGAACGGCGTGAACGACGATCCGTTCGTGATGCGCTGCCTGAACCAGGAACTGCTCAAGATCCGCGTCCGGCCCTATTACCTCTTCCATGCGAAGACGGTGCGGGGGACTTCGCATTTCCGCACGTCCTTCGACGACGGCCTCCGGATCATGGAATATCTCCGGGGATACACCTCCGGTCTGGCGATCCCGCAATACATCGTGAACGCGCCCGGAGGGCTCGGAAAGACGCCGCTGTTGCCCGACTACGTCCTCGAGCGGACGCCCGACCATCTCACGATCCGCACCTGGGAACGGGTCGTCCTCAGGATCCCGGACCGGCCGACGCGGCCGTTCCCGGAAGACTAATCGGAAGGCGCATCTTTTCCTTGCGTTCGCGCGCACGTTGGAGTATAATGTTTCTCGTCGGCGCGAGCCGACCGGTTTGGCGGTTTCGTCCCGACGCGACGGATCGCGGAATGCCCCCACAGACTGCTTGATGACCCCGCGATGCTCACGCGCCGTGCCGACATGTACCGTTCCGCCGGGACGAAACCCCGCCATGCCGATACGGTTCCCGCACCACCCATAGACCAGGAACGGGACCGCGCGTCCCGTTCATGTTTTTTTTCAGGAGATGAGATCATGAGTTCGCTCTACAAGATGGATCCGCACGTCGTCGTGTCGCTCGTCAACACGAAACTGCGCGACGGTGTCAAGGACCTCGACGGCGTCTGCGAGGAGCTCGCCGTCGAACGGCCGCTGCTCGACCAGATGCTTGCGCGGATCGGCTACGTCTACGACGCCGGATTGAAGCGGTATCGCCCGTCCGACGCGCGCTGATCGATACACACCATGGATCAAAAGAGCCGGCATGGAACCCGATCGGGGTCCGTGCCGGCTTTCATGTATTCCGATGGTCAAGCGGTCACTCGACGTTTCTGATCCATCCGTCGGGGGCTTCGACGTCCCCGAACTGGATCCCGACCAACAGGTCGTAGAGTTTCTTCGACCAGGGGCCGGCATCCTTCTCCCAGGGGAAGGCGTGGCGGACGCCCCGGTGGGTGATCGCGGCGATCGGGGTGATGATCGCCGCCGTGCCGCAGGTCGCGGCTTCGGAGAATTCGTCGAGGCGGTCGACATAGACCTCGCGCTCCTCGATCTTCATGCCGAGGCGCTCCCTCGCGAGATAGAGAAGCGAAAGCTTGGTCACGGAGGGCAGGATCGAACTCGACTTCGGCGTCACGAAGACGCCGTCCTTCGTGACGGCGAAGAAGTTGGCGGCGCCGCCCTCGTCGATCTTCGTGTGGGTGAGGGGGTCGAGGTAGAGGCAGTCGGCGAAACCCTGCGACTTCGCGATCGCGTTCGGCAGCATCGAGGCGGCGTAGTTTCCGCCGACCTTGACCGAACCGGTACCGTTCGCCGCGGCGCGGTCGTAGTCGGTGGTGACGAAGTCGACCGGCTTTAGGCCGCTCTTGAAGAAGAGCCCGACCGGCATCGTGACGACGCCGAAGAGGTATTCCTTCGAGGGCGCGAGGACGAGGTTCGAACCGACGCCGATCATGAAGGGGCGGACGTAGAGCGTCGCCTTCGTGTCGTGCGGCGGGACGAACTCGGAGTTGTACCGGACGGCCTCCTCGATCGCTTCGAGGAAGCGCTCGACGGGCAGTTCCGGCATCGCCAGGCGGCGACAGGACCTTTGGAAGCGGAGGGCGTTTTCCTCGGGACGGAAGAACTGGATTCCGCCGTCCGTGCGGCGGTAGCATTTCATGCCCTCGAAGGCCTGCTGGCCGTAGTTGATGCCGGTGGAGAGTGCGTGGACGGTGACGGTGTCGCCTTCTTGCATCCCGCCCGCGTCCCAGGCGCCGTTTCGGTAATGGGAGAGATAGATGCCGTTGGTCTTGACGGGGACGAAGGACAGGTTCGCGAAATCGACGTTCGGGGACGGGGCCTTGATCATCTTGCACCTCGAATTGTGGCTTCGCCTTAATGATACACCATCGCCGCGATGAAAACAAATGGTCATTGGGATTACTGCGTCGACTCACGGGTGAATTTATCTGGAGCTGAAAGTGTACTAATAATTGATAATGTAAAAATTTTACAAAAACAATAAATAAGATATTGCAAATCGATGATGTGCGTGCTAGACTTGAATTACCATCAACGATTGAAGAGGTGCCATCATGCTGGTCAAGTTCCGTTGCAAGAATTTCCGGTCTTTTCGTGATGAAGCGATCCTGTCGATGCAGGCGACCTCCGGCGACGAGCATCGCGACTTCAACACCTTCGAGGTCGATGAGCGGCTGTTTCCAAAGGGCGAGAACGTCCTGCTCAAGAGCGCCGTCATCTACGGCCCCAACGCATCGGGCAAATCGAACCTGATCAAGGCGATCCGATACATGCAGAGCGTCGTCGTGTATTCCTCGGCGCCGGCGCTTGGCGTCGTCAAGAGCAACGAGCCGTTCGCGCTTTGCGACAAATGCCTGCACGAACCGACCGTCTTCGAGATGACGCTGATTCAGGATCAGGTCCTTTATCGCTACGGCTTCACGATCATGGATGGACGGATCCAGGACGAGTCGCTTGAGCGGAAGAACGAACGCATGACGAAGGTCTATCAACGTCGAAGCGGCGACATCTCGATCATCGGCCTCGATGACACAACGACCCGTTTCATCCGGATCGATGACGGTGCGCTCTTCCTGTCCGTATTCCAGCAGTATCACCTTCCCGACTCGATCGCGGGCGATCTCAACCGGGTCCGCACCTGGTTCTCTCGTCTACTCGTCGTTTTCGAAGAGAATGTTCTGCCATTCGTCAAGTACGAGCAGAACCCCGGATTCATCGAGGATGCCCTGAGAATCATGAGGATGGCCGACATCGGCATCCGCGACTTCTCGGTGTATAGGGACAAGATCGTGCTTGAGAAGAAAACGCCTTATGAATCGCTGAAGGCCATCGAACGCCTGCTCTCCGAGCCGATCCAACTGAACGCCGACGGCGGAGACCTTGGGAAACTGGACCTGAAGACGGTATTCGATGTCCGCGATGAACACGGGACCGTCGTCGGCGAGAAGATCGTCCACCTTCTTCGCGACCGCGAGTTCCACTCCGAGGGGACGCGCCGGCTCATGTTCTATCTCGGCTGGATCCTCGCGTCGCTCCACGAGGGGCGCGTGATCCTCATCGACGAGATCGACACCAAGTTCCATGTCGTCCTGGCAGACTATCTCATGCGCATGTACAACTCGATCGACCGCAATCCGCTGAATTCGCAGCTCGTCGGCACGGCGCACAACATCCTGCTGATGGACGGCCCCGTCCGCCGCGACCAGATCCTCTTCGCCAGCAAGGATCCCGCCGGCGCTTCCTCGATCCGCGCCCTGTCGGACTACAAGGGCGTACGCAAGAACGACCTCTTCAGCAAGAAATACCTCCTCGGCTTCTATTCGGGAGTCCCGGACATGACCGAGGACCAATGAGATGGCCCGCGCCGGGAAACCATATACCCCGAAGAACAAGGTCCTGATCCTGACGAACGGCGAACACTCCGAGAAGAACTACTTCGAACTTCTGAAGTCGGGTCTTCGGACTTATTACTCGGTCTCCGTGAAGTTCGAGAACGCCGATCCCGTCGGCCTTGTGGAGAAGGCCATCACGCTCTCCGAAGGGTACAACCGCATCTGGTGCGTGTTCGACGTCGACGATTTCCAACATCATGGGAAAGTCAAGGAAGCGTGCGAACTTACGCGCTCGGCTGAGAACGTCAGCGTCGCGTGTTCGAACCGGGCGTTCGAGGTCTGGCTCCTCAACCATTTCGCCCCTTTCCGAGCCAAGTCGACGATGAAGCAACTGAAGGCTTCGATGACCGCGCTGCTGAAGAAGGAGCAGTTCGGATCCGGCCCGTACGACAAGAACGATGCCAGATTGCTGGAGAACCACTTCGTTCCGCGCTACCGACAGGCGGCCGTCAACGCCAAGATGATGCACCAGACGATGAAGAGGGAATACATGAACGACCATCCCGCAGCCGCCGACGCCCACATCTGGGAACTCGAGTCCGCGACGACGGTCTATCAGCTTGTGGAATTCCTCATCAACGCAAAAAAACAGTGAAGCCGACGTCGCCGACGCCGGCTTCGTCCGTTTTGAACAAAAGCGTCGTGAGAATCGGCCGCATGGTGTATAATATCCATGGAACGCTGTTTCCTCGGGAGGACCGCCATGAACGACGTCGACGCCTTTCTGAACGAACAGACCGCGATCGCCAAGGAACGGCTCGCTCCGATCCTCGACCACATGCGCGAAAACCATCCCGAGCTCGAGGACCGGCTCTACTACGGGATGCCGGCGTGGCGCAAGGGGAAGTACGACTTCATCGCCTTCTCGTTCCACGCCGCCCACTTCACCCTCCACACGCTCGACTTCGAGTATCTCGAAGGCCTGAAGGGGCGCCATCCGAAGGCGAAGTTCGGAAAGGGTTCCTACCAGATCCGCTATCAAGACGAAGCGGCCGCGGCCGAGCTTCCGTCGATCCTCGACGAACTCGCGGCGCGCATGCCGCTGCGTTAATCCAAAGGAGATTACCGAATGCAGTTTGACCAGCTTTCCATCATCGAACCGATCCTCCGCGCCCTGAAGACCGAAGGATACGAAACCCCGACCCCGATCCAGGAACGCGCGATCCCGCCGCTCCTCCTCGGGAAGGACGTCATCGGCAGCGCCCAGACCGGCACCGGCAAGACCGCCGCGTTCGCGATCCCGATCCTCCAAAGGCTTTCCGCGATGAACCTCCCGAAGGGATTCCGTCCGATCCGGACGCTGATCCTGACGCCGACCAGGGAACTCGCGCTTCAGATCAAGGAGAGCTTCGACGCCTACGGGCGCTACCTCACGATCCGCAACACCGTCATTTTCGGCGGCGTCGGCCAGGCGCCGCAGACGGACGCCCTCAAGGCGGGCGTCGACGTCCTCGTCGCCACCCCGGGACGCCTCCTCGACCTCATGGACCAGGGCTTCGTGCATCTCGAGAGCCTCGACGTCTTCGTCCTCGACGAAGCCGACCGGATGCTCGACATGGGCTTCATCCACGACGTCAAGAAGGTGATCGCAAAGTTGCCGAAGAAGCGTCAGACGATGCTCTTCTCGGCGACGATGCCTTCCGAGATCGCCGAACTCGCGCAATCGATCCTGATCGATCCGGTCCGGATCGCCGTCGTGCCGGTCGAGACGACCGTCGACGCGATCGACCAGAAGGTCTACTTCGTCGCCAAGAAGAACAAGACGCGCCTCCTCATCCTCCTCCTCGAGGATCCGTCGATCACCTCCGCGCTCGTCTTCTCGCGCACCAAGCACGGCGCGAACAAGATCGTGAAGGAACTCACCCTCGCCGGCCTGCCGGCGGACGCGATCCACGGAAACAAGTCGCAGACCGCGCGCCAGACGGCGCTCGGCGACTTCAAGGCGAAGAAGACCCGCATTCTCGTCGCCACCGACATCGCCGCCCGCGGCCTCGACATCGACCACCTCTCGCACGTGATCAACTTCGACCTCCCCGAGGTCCCGGAGACCTATATCCACCGCATCGGCCGCACCGGCCGCGCCGGTCTCGCCGGCGACGCGATCTCCTTCTGCGACGTCGACGAACTGCCGATGCTAAGGGACATCGTGAAGCACATCAAGAAGCCGATCCCGATCGTGCGGAACCATCCGCACGCCGAGAACTACCCCGATCCGCTCACTGTCACGGGCGCCGCGAAATCGCCGAAGCAACTGTCCGACGCCGACCGGGAGCCCAAGAACTTCTCGCGCCACGACGCGAAGAACGACCATGCCGCACCGCGGCCCGCAAGGAAGGAAGAACGAATCCCGATGGAACAGAACGACAGAAAGCCGGACGCGAACCAGCCGAAACCCCAGAACCAGCCGAAACCGCAGGTCCAGAACCCGCCGCGGCCGCAGAACCAGCCGAAGCCGCAGAATCCGAACCAGCAGAGACCCCAGAACCAGAATGCGCCGAAGCCGAAGGCGCAGGAAGGTCAATCCGATTCCCCCAAGCAGCCGACTTCCCAGAAGCCCCAGCAGGCGCCGATCCCGAAGCCGCAGTTCAAGAAGCCGAACCACCCCGAAAAGGCCTACGATCCGGCCGACTTCGTCCTCCTCGAGAAGACCGACACGCGGGCCTCGCAGCCGCAGCCGCAGCCGAAGAAGCAGGATCAGCCGCGCCGCGACCGCGATCGCCAGAACCAGGGCGGAAAGCACCGGGACAACCGTCCCGAGCCGCGCGACAGGTCCTTCCCCGATCCGCTCCCCGAGGAGCCGAAGAAGGTACGGGCCGACGAGGATCCGCTGTGGGAACCATCGATCGAACCGGCGCAGCCGAAGCCGGCGGGTGACCTCCCCGGCGGCTGGAAGCGATTTGACCCGACCAAGCTGCCTGGATACAAGGCTCCCGACCTGATGTCGTTTCCCGACGAAAAGAAGAAGAACTGAAGCCGATGCGCCGGAAGCGATTCCGGCGCATTTTTTCGGTCCCGCCAATACGAAAACCGGCGAATGCGTATATAATACGAATAGACGACATCGACGAGGCGACCCATGAAGCGTACGAGATTCTTCCCCGCGATCGCGATCCTGCTATTCCTCCTGTCGGCGCTTGCGCCGCTTTTCGTCGTCAAGGCGGGAACCGTGGCGGATTTCGACGTCGTGGATGGCGAATTCCTCGCGATGGTACGGGATCAAGCCGAAGCGTCGGCGCTCGCGGAACGGTACGGCATGGCCGTCGTCGAGGTCTCCGAATCCGGCCTTGCCGTCTTCCGCGGCGATCCCGGCCGCGCGGTCCAATACATCGCGGCCGGATTCGCGTACAACGCGAAAAGCGCCATCGCCACGGATGTCCTCGGCCGGGAATCCGATCCCTACCTTTCCGATCAGTACGCCCTCGACCTGACGCGGGTCACCGAAGCCTGGGAGCTCGAGACCGGATCGAGTGCGATCACGGTCGCGATCATCGACACCGGGATCGACGTCACCCACGACGAATTCGCGGGAAGGATCTCCCCGCTCTCCTATAACACCGTCACCGATACCGCCGGATCCGCCGCCGTCGTCGACGACGTCGGCCACGGCACGATGGTCGCCGGCGTCATCGGCGCCATCCGCGCCAACCGGATCGGCATCGCCGGCATCGCCCAGAACGTCGCCCTGCTCGTGATCAAGGCCAACGCCGCGGGCGAAGGTTCCTTCTCCGACGCATCGATCATCGAGGGCATCTACTACGCCGTCAACCACGGCGCCGACGTGATCAATCTCTCGCTCGGCGGATCGTACGCCAATCCGCTCACGAAGACCGCCGTCGAGTACGCCTTCGAACACGACGTCGTCGTCGTCGGCGCCGCCGGCAACGACGGTACGGACGAACTCTTCTATCCCGCCTCCTTCCCGACGGTCCTCTCGGTCGGGGCGGTCGGTCCGACCTCGATGGTCGCCGACTACTCCAACCACAACGCCGCGGTCGACTTCGCCGCGCCGGGAACCGACATCGTCACGACGAGCCTCTCCGACGGATATGCGAGCGTTTCGGGGACGTCGTTCGCCGCTCCGCAGGTGACGGGAGTCGTGGCGCTTCTCCGGTCGTACCTCCCCGACGCCACGGTGCCGGAGATCCGCGCGCGCCTCGAAGGCACCGCCGACGACGCCGGCCCGATCGGCGTCGATCCGTACTACGGTTACGGGATCGTCGACGCCTATGCGCTCCTCGCGACCGTCTTCCACGAAGTCTCCTTTTTCACCGACGGAGGTTCCTCCGTGGATTCCGTCTGGATCCAGGACGGCCGCTATCTGACCCTGCCCCTTCCGCCGACCAAGCCCGACATGGTCTTCGTCGGTTGGTGCCTCGACGAGGCGCTTACGGTCCCGTGGGTGCGCGGCGTCCCGGTCACCGCGGACATGACCCTGTACGCGTTCTTCTCCGATTCCCACCACACCGTGACGTTTTTCACCGACGGTGCGCCGATCGACGCGCTCGTGGTCGCGCACGGCGACGTCTTCGACCTCCCCGCATCCGTCCGCGACGGCTATCGCTTCACCGGCTGGTTCGTCGACGAGGAACGGACCGTCCCCTACGAGAGCGCCCCGGTCACGTCCGACCTTTCCCTCTACGCCGGCTTTTCGGCGATCGTGGTCCACGACGTGACCCTCGTCGTCCTCGACGAGACGGACGCGGTCCTCACCTTCGAGGAGGGGTCCGCCGTCGTCCTCCCCGACGCGGTCCGCGAGGGGTACGCGTTCCGCGGCTGGTTCCTCGATGCGGAGGCCACGATCCCCTACGTTCCGGCTCCGGCGACCGCCGACCTCGTCCTCTACGCCGGAATGGACCGGATCGTCCTCTACGCCACGGTCGTGACCCCCGGCGACCCGATCGATCCCGTCGCGTTCTTCTACGGCGAGGTACCGGCGCTGCCGGACCCGACGATGGCCGACCACGAGTTCGCCGGCTGGTATCTCGACGAGACCTATTCGACATCGTACGTTCCCGCACCGGCGACGGCGGCGATCACCCTCTACGCCCGTTTCCTGGCGACCTCCTTCTCGATCACGCTCCGGGTTCCCGAATCTTTGGACACCGTCTATTACTACTCGCCGGGCGAAGTGCCCGCCCCGGCCGATCCGGTCGCGACCGGTGCGACGTTTTCCGGATGGTTCGTCGACGAAGCGCTGCTTCAGGCATACGTCCCCGCCCCGATCGCAGGGGATCTCGTCCTCTACGCGAAACTCGAACCGATCGTCTACCTGGTCCGCTTCCATGACGCCGCCGGGACGGTGATCGCGACCGATCACGTCCTCTACGGCGCGGCCGCGACCCCGCCGGCCGATCCCGTCCGCACCGCGACCCTCGCCGTGACGTTTTCCTTCGCCGGCTGGAGCGAGGCGTTCGATTCCGTCGTCGCCGACCTCGACCTCTACCCGCGCTATACCATGGCCTTCGACGCGACGACGGTCGCGCTCGTCCCGTCCGTCGACACGATCGCCTCGAACGACGTCTGGATCGATCCGGGCGTCGAGTGCGCCGATCCGACGGTGGAGGTCGTCGCCAGCGGGATCCCCGCGGCGATCCTTGCCGGTCGCTTCGTCGTGACCTATGCGATCGTCTTCGAGGACGTCGAAGTCTACCGGCTCAGCCGCATCGTCAACGTCCGGACAACCACGGTCCCGGTCGAGATCACGCTGCGCGACGGGCTCTCGACCATTCCCGTCGGAGGTGCGTACGTCGAGGCCGGCGCGACCTCGAACCGCGGAAGCGTCGCGATCACCGGAACCGTCGACACCGGCGTTCCGGGAATCTATCTGATCACCTATGCGGTCGAACTGGACGGCGCGACGACGACGAGGACGCGCTATGTCTTCGTCGTCGACGCCGGCGGCACCGTCCCGGTGCTCTCGATTCCGCTCTGGCGGAAGGAGGAAGACCATGCGTAGGTTTCTGATCGTCGTCATGTTCCTTTCGACATTCCTGCTGCTCGGGTGCGCCCCGATCGCGGAGGGCGACGTCACGATCGTTCTCCGGGCGGGCGTCGACACCGTCGAGATCAACGATGTCTTCGTCGACGCCGGCGCGAAGGCGACGGCGGGCTGGCTCCCGCTCTCCGTCGAGGTCGTCGAGAACACCGTCGACGTCGCCGCGGTCGGGTTCTACCGGATCGTCTACCGGTGCACGTACAAGGACATCGTGAAGGAGGTCGTCCGCTATGTCGCGGTCGTCGACGAGATTCCTCCGGTCGTCGTCCTGAACGCGGGGGTCGACACGATCCTGAAAGGCGATGTCTGGACCGATGCCGGCGTGACCGCGACCGACGACGGCGGAACGGTCTCCGTCACGGTCCGCGGCGTCGTGACCTCCGACATCCCCGGCGAATACATCATCACCTACGTCGCGACCGACGGCGCTGGAAACGAGACCGTCGCCGTGCGCTACGTGAACGTGCTCCGAAGCGACAACGGATAGAAAACGGCCGGCGCTCCATGGATTCCATGGGTACGCCGGCCGTTTTCCTAGATCGAGATGATGATCGTCTCCACCTTGCGGTGCTTGTCCGTGAGCCGCCAGAGCTTCTGGTAGCTCCGGAATTCGGCGGGGATGTCCTCGCCGCGGTGGAGCAGTTTCAGTTCCTGGTTCTTGACGTCGAAGTTGTAGAGGACGACTTCCGACGACGGTCGTTTCTTGCGAAGCATGTTGGTTCCTCCCGGATCAGATGATGGTGGGCGATGGGTTCGCTACAACCATTATACGCGCGGGCGCACCGTTTTATTGGCGTATCGCCGATGAACACGTTTTCGATTGAACCTCAAAGGATGGTTTCGGGTCGCAGGGAATCATTCGGAAGGGAGCTTCATCCCGCCGGTGATCGTGACCTCGCCGCTGCGGAGGTCGAGGATTCCGGCGGACGTCTCGACGCGAAGCGATCCGTCCTGTTGGATCCGGCCGGCGACGCCGTCGCGGCGGACGCCCTCCCGGAGGAAGAAGATGCGTTCGCCCCTGAGGGCGGAGACGCGGTTCGCGTAGGCGCGCCAGTCGGACTCGCCCGCGCGTTCCGCCGCCAGTTCGGCGACGAAGGCCGCGGCGGTCCGTTCGACGATCTCGACGGGATCGGTCCGTCTGCCCGTGAGACCGAAGAGCGAGACGGCGCTCGCCGCGATCTCGTCGGGGAAGTCGAGGGTGTTCGCGTTCACGCCGAAGCCGACGACGAGCGCGAGGACGCGTCCGTCCTCGATCACGCTCTCGCAGAGGATCCCGGCGAGCTTCCCCTCGGCGCAGACGATGTCGTTCGGCCATTTGATCCGCAGGCCGCGGACGTAGGCCTTGAGCGTCTTGTGGAGCGCGACCGCCGCGATCAGCGGGATCCGGTCGAGGGTCGCGACGTCGAGGCCCTCTTTGAGCAGGATCGAGAACAGGGCGGATTTCCCGTCGTCGATCCAGACGCGTCCGAGACGGCCGCGTCCGGCCGTCTGGCGGACGGCGGACAGGACGGTGAGATGGGGATGTCCTTGATACTCGCGTTTCAGGCGTTCGTTGGTCGAGTCGACCGTTTCGAGTCGGATGTGGTTCATGGGGATCGTCCTCGCTTCATCGTTCATCTGGTCGAATTGTATCATCAAACGATGACGATTGAAAGAAGGCAAGGTGAAATCGCCGTGAAAACGGAACGATTTCGGCGAACGCCTTGATTCGACGGGGAGGGCATGTTAGGATAAAACGCGAAGGAGGGATCGACATGTCGAATCCGAACGTGTTTCTCTGCTACGACTCCCCGAACGCGAAGCAATGCCAGACGGTGATGGGATATCTGAAGGAAACGGGCCATTCCGCGAAATGCGTGCCGGCCGACTTCGCCGTGCCCGACAAGTCGCCGCAGCACATCCTCCAGGACCTCGTGAAGACCTTCTACGACCCGTCCGACGTCGTCGTCTGCGTTGTCGGCCCTACGACCTCCATGAAGGCGCACGTCGATCAGGAACTCCATCACGCCCTTCTGGGCAAAACCGGGATCCGCAAGGGGATCGTGCTTCTGATGATGGAGAGTCCCGACGTGTCGCTCGACAAGATCCGGGCCGGCGCCCCGAAGGCGCTCCAGGCGATCCCGGAGCGGCTCCGGAAGAATCTCCCGTACGTTGAACTCGCCACCTTCAGCCGCTACCGGGACCTGCCCGCGCTCTGCCAGGCGGCATGGAAGAAGGCGAAGGATCCCGCGATCGCAGTCGATCCCGGCGCCGCCCCCGCAGGCATCCGCAAGGGATCGTACCACGAGCAGTGACGGCCGCGCGCGGTCGGTCTTCGCATCATAGAACGAAACGAGGGTTCCGGAACTGGCCGGAACCCTCGTTTCAACTCTGAAAATCGATCCTCATCCGAAGAATGTGAACAACAGTCCGGCGGCGACGGCGCTGCCGATGACGCCGGCGACGTTCGGACCCATCGCGTGCATCAATAGGAAGTTCTCCGGATCGTCCTTCTGGCCGACGAGCTGGACGACGCGCGCCGACATCGGCACCGCCGAGACGCCGGCGGCCCCGATCATCGGGTTGACCTTGCCCTTGGAGAGGACGTTCATCAGCTTTCCGCCGAGCACGCCCGCGGCGGTCGCCGTGCCGAAGGCGAAGAGCCCGAGGCCGACGATGAAGAGGGTCTGTAGCGAGAGGAACGCGTCGGCGGTCGCCGTCGCGCCGACGGACAGGCCGAGGAGGATCGTGACGATGTAGAGGAGCGACTTGCCGGCGGTCTCGACGAGGTTCGGGACGACGCCCGATTCCTTGATCAGGTTCCCGAGCATGAGCATCCCGATCAGGGGCACCGAGCTCGGCACGATCAATCCGCACAGGACGGTCACGGCGATCGGGAAGACGATCCGCTCGACGCGTCCGACGGGTCGGAGCTGCGTCATCCGGATCAGGCGTTCCCTCTTCGTCGTCAGGAGCCGGATGATCGGCGGCTGGATGAAGGGGACGAGCGCCATGTAGGAGTAGGCGGCGAGCGAGATCGGTCCGAGCAGGTCGGGGGCGAGCCGGGAGGTGAGCAGGATCGCGGTCGGTCCATCGGCGCCGCCGATGATGCCGATGGAGGCGGCCTCGGCGGCCGAGAAGCCGAAGAGGATGGCGCCGAGGAAGGTGACGAAGATGCCGATCTGGGCGGCCGCCCCGAGGAGCATGCTCCTGGGGTTGGCGATCAGCGGACCGAAATCGGTCGTGGCGCCGATCCCGAGGAAGATCAGGCAGGGATAGATGCCGAACTTGACGCCGTAGTAGAGGTAGCCGAGTAGTCCGGAATAGGAGACGACGGTCTCGGTGCCGACGACTTCGGTCGTCTTCACGAACATCCCCGATCCGGGAATGTTCACGAGCAGCATCCCGAACGCGATCGGGATGAGCAGGTACGGTTCGAACTTGCGGAACACCGCGAGATAGAGCATCGCGAGCGCAAGCAGCACCATCAGCGCCGCCTTCCAGCCGCCTTCCGAGAAGAAGCCGGCGATGCCTGAATCGCCGAGGAAGCGGAGGATCGATTCGATCAGGTCGGAACCCATGGCCTTAACCGACGACGAACAGGAGCTGGCCGGCGGCGACGGACTGACCCTTCGCGACGGCGGCCTGGCGGAGGACGCCTTCGACGGGCGAGAGGATCTCGTTTTCGAGCTTCATCGCCTCGAGCACGGCGAGGATCGCGCCCTTCTTGACCATCGTTCCGACCTCGACGTTCACCTTGACGATCTGACCCTGCATCGGCGCGACGACCTGCGCGCCTGCCGCATCGGCGGCGGGCGCCGGTTTCGGCGATTCGATCTTCGCGTTCGATTCGGTCACGCTTTCGAGTTCGACTTCGTAGACCTTGCCGTTGACCTTGACCTTGTAGAGTTTCATGAGCGGATCTCCTTCACGGATACGACGTTGGGTTCCTGTTTCGTGCTTTCACGGAAATCGATGGCGGCGACGAGGACGGCGGCGACCATGTCGTCGTCCTTCAGGTCCTCGGGACCGAAGGGCTTTGCCTGAATCGGCGCGGCCGGCGGCTCGGGGCCGTCCGCGGGTTCTTCGCGGATCAGGTTCCGGATCCCGCCGACGACGAGGGTGATGAGTTCGAGCATGGCGAAGACGATCAGGACGCAGACGACGGAGACCATCAGTCCCTGCAGGAACGGATACTGGATCGCGAGGAACATCTCATCGGCCTCCGATCTTCAGGTCGAACTCGACCGTCTCGACCGCCGATATCGGCGGGGCGTATTTCTGGGAAAGATACTTCTGGGCGACGGCTTCGAAGAGTGCGAGCGAGAGGACGTCCTCGTCCGATCGCGCGAGATCCCTGTACTTCGCCTTGAGCCCTTCGAACTCGGGAGCCAGGTCGTCGGCGGGACGGTGCGTGATCACCGCATCGTCGCCGATGATCTTCCTTCGGATCTCCTCGTCCACGGGCGCGGGGCTCTTCCCGTAGAAGCCGTGGAGGTATTCCTTGATCTCGTTCGGGACCATCCTGTACCGTTCTCCGGTCATCACGTTCATGACCGCCTGGGTGCCCACCATCTGCGAGAGCGGCGTCACGAGCGGCGGGTAGCCGAGGTCCTTCCGGACCCGCGGGACTTCCTTCAGGACCTCTTCGTAGCGGTTCATCGCGTTCTGTTCCTTGAGCTGGCTCATCAGGTTCGAGAGCATCCCGCCGGGAAGCTGGAACTTGAGGACGCGGGGATCCGGGGAGAGCGCCTTGGGATTGAGGAGACCGTTCGCGAGGTACTTGTCCCGGACGGCGCCAAGCTTGACGGCAGCCCGACCGAGCGCCTCGAGATCGAGGTGCGGATCGTGCTCCGTGCCGGCGAGGACGTACTGGAAGGCTTCCGACGCCGGCTGGCTGGTGCCGCCGGAAAGCGGCGAGATCGCGCAGTCGACGATGTCGGCGCCGGCCTCGATCGCCTTCAGGTAGGTCATGTCCATCATCCCGCCGGTGCAGTGGCTGTGGACGTCGATCGGCAGCTTCGTGTTCCTTTTCAGGCGCGAGACGAGCTCGTAGGCGTCGTCCGGTAGAAGGACGCCGGCCATGTCCTTGATGCAGAGCGAGTCCGCGCCCATCCGTTCGACCTCCTGCGCCAGTGTGACGTAGTAGTCGACGGTATGGACCGGGGAGGTGGTGTAGGAGAGGGCGATCTGGCAGTGGCCGCCGTACTTCTTCGTCGCGTCGACGGCGCACTTCAGGTTGCGCACGTCGTTCAGGGCGTCGAAGACGCGGATGATGTCGATGCCGTTTTCCAGGGACTTCTTCACGAACATCTCGACGACGTCGTCGGAGTAGTGGCGGTAGCCGAGGATGTTCTGGCCGCGGAAAAGCATCTGCAGCTTCGTGTTCCTGACCCGGGCGCGGATCTTCCGGAGCCGCTCCCACGGGTCTTCGTTCAAAAAGCGCATGCAGGCGTCGAAGGTGGCTCCGCCCCAGACCTCGAGGGAGTAGTAGCCCGCCTTGTCGAGGTCGTCGATCGCGGAGAGGATCTCCTCCGTCGTCATGCGGGTGGCGAACAGGGACTGGTGTCCGTCCCTGAGAGCCGTTTCGACGATCTTCACGCCCATTCGAATCGCATCCTTTCCTCATGATGTTCGAAAGCCGTATTCAAGACCCATTATACACCGTTTCAAAGAAACGGGAGGGGCGATTTCCGTGAAAGCGGGTTTCATGGGGCGAATCGGCCGCATCCGCTTCGCGAACCGACAAAAACGGCCTTCCGCGTGCAGGCGGAAGGCCGGATCGGGCCTTTCTTCGGTTCAGAGCGCGCGGACCGAACCGCGTTCGACGAGGGCGGTCCGGATCGTCACGTGGACGTTCCGGTTCGGGTTCGCGAGCACCTCGATCATCGCCGTAAACGCCTTCTTGGCGTAGTAGTCCTTGTGCGGCCCGGCGCTCGTCAGTTTCGGAAGGAGCGAGTCGCACAGCGGGGTGTTGTCGAAACTGACGATCGAAACGTCGTCGGGAATCCGAAGCCCCTTGATCGCAAGCGACGTGTACATCCACTGGGCGGCCGCGTCGCAATGGCAGAGGAAGGCGGTCGGGAGGTTCGCGAAGGTCATCACCGGGACGTCGACGTTGTGTTCGATGTTGACGTTGACGTGCCAGTCGTCGTCGGGGGCGACGCCGGCTTCCCTCATCGCCTTCAGGTATCCGAAGTAGCGGTCGGCGATCGACGAGGTCTTCGTCACGTCGCCGACGAAGCCGATCCGCCGGTGCCCCTTTCCAAGAAGATACCGGGTGAGCGCGTAGGAGAGGTGGAAGTTGTCGACGAAGACGTAGTTTCCGGCGTGCATCGGCGAGAAGTAGTCGACCACGACGACGGGCGTCCCGAGGCCGTCGATCCGATCCAGGATCGAGTCGCCGATCTGGCCGGCGATGAAGATGCCGTCGGGCTTGAACGAGGCGATCGCCGCCTCCATCCGCTCGAAGGTCCGCACCGGTTCGAGAAACGCGATCTGCAGGGTGCTGTTCGCCTTGTTGCATTCGGCGGAGAGGAAGTAGAAGATCGTCGAGTAGTACTGCTCCGAGGGCATCAGGAAGAAGTCCTGGCTGATGAAGAAGATGAACTTCTTGTTCTTCGCCTCCTGCGGCGAGAGTCTTCGAACGTAACCGAGCGCGTCGGCGTGGGCCTTGATGCGGCCGCGGAGTTCGTCGCTCACGCCCTTCTGGTCGGAGAGCGCCTTGTAGACCGCGACCTTGCTGCATCCCATGTCGCGTGCGATTTTTTCCAGCGTGACCTTTGCCATCGGGATCCTCCAGGTTAATGAAAACATCTCGTCCCCCAAATTACCACAACATTAATCTTAAGTCAAGGATAACATAAAAAATTAACCAAAAAGCGCTTACAAATTAATCAAAAAGACTAACATATTTCGCCTAATTTGAAAGGTTTGTAGTGCAAACGTTTTTCTCTTATGCTAATATAGCATTGAGGTACGGCGCATGAAAAAACTCGTGTGTTTTGTTATCCTGAACATCGCCCTCTCCGTCTTCCTGATCTCCTGCGCGACGCCGCAGGTTTTCGGCGTGGACGATGCGATCGCGAAGAACATCCACGGCGTCGACGCCTACCCCGACCTGCCGGAAGGATACTCCTTCTTCGACTATCTCGAAAAGGCGGTCGCGCTCGACGAGGTCGTCTTCGGGTTTGCGGCCGATCCCGATGCCGTCGCGCCTTCCTACGTCGCCGCGGACGCCTCGAGCTGGAATCCGATCGGCTTCTGGATCGACCAGGCGCGCGTGCCGGCCGGCTACGACCCGCTCGTCTCCGGGTATCTCGACCGCACCTTCGGCCTTCCGACCTACGTCGGCGACGCGCGCGTCGTGTCCTCGGGATCCGAGGCGGTCACGACGATCGCGATGGTGCTGGGATCGAGCTATGCCGGCATCGACAAGAGCTCCCAGACGTTCGGTTCGGACGTCTACGATTTCGTCGAGATGACGCTTGCGAGCTACGACACCGGATCGAAGCT
Source organism: Candidatus Izemoplasmatales bacterium (assembly GCA_041649275.1). Taxonomy (NCBI): domain Bacteria; kingdom Bacillati; phylum Mycoplasmatota; class Mollicutes; order Candidatus Izemoplasmatales; species Candidatus Izemoplasmatales bacterium. The sequence continues at coordinate 76,417 of JBAZNL010000001.1, read as the reverse complement.
GGTCCACAACGTCGGCCTCCAGGGCCAGAGCTTCTGGTACGACGTGTTCCCGCAGATCCTGTTCGCGCGTCTCTACGACCTGTATCCCGATACCCCCACCATGCGGCAGGTCGTGCTGAACGGCGCCGACCAGTGGCTCGAGGCGCTTCCGTTCTTCATCGACGAGCTGGGCGACCCCGACTACGAGTTCGTCGGATACAACGTCGTGCTGGAGTCGCCGACGGTGGTCGGCGACCACATCGAGCCGCCGAACGGCGGTCTCGCGTTCCTGTTCTATTCCGCGTACGCGATCACCGGCGAGACGCGCTACCTCGACGGTGCCAAGCAGGTCCTCGACTACCTGCAGGATTATCCCCGCAACCCCAACTATGAAGCGCTGACCGATTACGCCCCCTTCGTCGCCGCCGCCCTGAACGCCCGCTACGGCACCGACTACGACGTCGGAAAGTTCCTCGACTACCTGTTCGAAGGCGATTCCGCCTTCCGTCCCGGATGGTCCGCGATGAGCGGCGACTTCGACGGCGTCGCGGTCGACGGTCTCGTCGGCCAGGCCGGCGACTATGCCTTCGCGATGAACTCGTTCCATCTCGCGACCGTGCTCGCGCCGGTCGCGAAATACGACGAGCGTTATGCGGCCGCGATCGGGAAGTACATCCTCAACCTCGCGAACAACGCCAGGGTCTTCTTCCCGCAGAACCAGACCCTCGCGCACCAGACAATGGCCGGATACCTCTCCTTCGACCGCGCCGGATCGCTCCTCTACGAAGGATTCCGCAACGAATTCGGCGGCGTCCGCCGCCTCGCCATGGGCGACGCCACGACGATGTTCGGACAGCCGAGCGACCTCTCCGTGTACAGTTCCGCGTTCCTCGGCGCCTTCGCCGGCATCGTCTCCCCGACCGACGTCGAGGGCATCCTCGCGATCGACCTGAACGCGACCGACAGCTTCGGCGTCAACGACTACGAACGATTCCTCTACTACAATCCCTACGATGCGGATCGCGTGATCCGCTTCGACGGCGGCGACGCCTACGACCTGTTCGACGCGGTCACGAAGCGTTACGTCGCGAAGAACGTCGGCGGCGCGGTGAACGTCTCGATCCCCGCGAAGTCGGCGAGCGTCCTCGTCGTCCTTCCCGCCGGCAGCGTCCTGACGCATGCGGGCGACGACGTCCTCGTGGACGGCGTCATGGTCGCCCGCTACCGCGCTGCCGTGACGCTTCCCGGCCTCGCGTCCCGCACCGAACTGACGTCCGCCGACGCGATCGCGATCGGCTACGCCGCGCCGCGCGGCGACGAAGTCGTCGCGATGCGGATCGCCTTCGACGGGATCGTCGCCTACGACGGCGCGCCGATCGCTTCATTCTCCTACGACAAGGCGCTTCTGCCCGATACCGACTATACGATCAAGATTACGATCACGACCCGCGCCGGACGGTCCGACTACGTCACCAAGCGCGTGGTCTGCCGATGAGGTTTCCCGACATGAAGAACATCCGTCCATTCGCACTACTCCTATCGATCCTCCTCCTGTCCGCCGGCATCCTCGCCTGCGGCAAGACGACGACGCAGGCGACCACCGCCCCGGCCGTCACGACCTCCTACGACGCCGAGGCGATCGCCGCCTTCGGCAGCGCCACGCCCGCCGGCATGGCGTTCTACCGCGCCGAGGGCGACACCGCCGTGATCTGGAACGTCGACGCCAGTCTCGACAACTACGGCGGCGTGCAGACGCCGACGATCCGACTCGACTTCTCGAAGGCGGTCATCTTCCGGATGGAGGTCGTCGACTGCTTCGAGCAGTACATCGTCAAGCTCGCCGTCGAAGGCGAAAGCGAGTACTTCTACGTCCTCTCCGACTCCGGTGCGTCCGGCGTCGTCTCGATCAACGTCGTGGATGCGATGCTCTCGACGAAATACCGCGTCAAGAACACCCAGCCGGATCCCGGCTATGCGTCCGGCTGGAAGTACGACGGCGAGATCAAGAACTGTTCCTTCCACATCCTCGCGAAAGGTCCGGACGGCGAGAAGCAGACCGCCGAACTGGTCCTGAAGAGCATCTCGATCACCAACGACACCGAACCCGTCACGGGCGTCTCGATCATCTCCGAGGCGATCGTCGGGAATGCCGTCGAACGGCTCAAGGGCAGCGATCCCGTCGCGCTGTCGGCGGCGATTTCGCCCGCCGTCGGCGACGGATCGGTCCTCTGGAGTTCGCTCGACGAGGAGGTCGCCACCGTCGACGAGAACGGTTCGGTCGCCTTCGTCGGCGTCGGGACGACGTCGATCGTCGCGACCGCGGCCGTCGACCAGAGCAAGTCCGCCGCCGTGGACATCGTCGTCAGGAGCGGATACGAGGATCCCGCCGCGCTCGCCTCGCGACTCGGCGAACTCGCATTCGACGGCACCGCCGGCGACGCCCAGGCGTTCCTCGACCTCTACCGCACGACCTGGGAGGGCGAGAACGACCAGGAATACGCGATCGCCGGAGCCCCCTTCCTCGCGGTCCGAAGAAACGGACGCGCGGCGATCGTCGAGAACTACTTCGATCCCGAATCGCCCGCGGACGTCGCCGTCGCGGACGCGGCCCTGTCGGGGGGAACGAGCGAAATCGGCATCGCCCTCGCCGGCAGCGGCGGGGCGACGGTCTACCGCATGACGGACGGCGTCCTCGTCTCCGAGCGCTACGCCGCCTCCTTCGGCGCCGTCTACGCCGAGCACGCCGCGGCGTGGTCGAAATCCGATACCTATGAGGAGCGCGCGATCGTCGTCTGGGACGACGGTTCGGTCCGCAAGTACGAACTGACGATGCTGGCGGCGACGCTGATTTCCGCTTTCGAAGCGTCCGCTTTCGCCGACCCCGCCCGATGGATCGTCCCCGACCGCACCCGGCAAGCCGACGACGCCGTGATCCACGCGCTCTCGCCGGCCTCGGTCACGCTTTCCGGCGACGTCGCCGTGATCCGGCAGGACAAGTACCCCGAAGCGAAGTACTGCTTCGGCGGACTGGTGAGCGGCGTCCTCGCGGCTCCCGAAGGTCACGCCGTCGAGTTCATCCTCGACGTCGGAGAACTCAACCGGATGAACGACTACGTGAAGACGATGTGGGAGATCAGGATCCTGTACTATCCTTCGATCGACGGCGCGCCCGTGAGCGCGAACCCGATCAAGATCGCCTCCGGCAACGAAGCGGGCGTGCAGACGGTCGCCTTCACGCCGGCGTATCCGTTCTTCCGCGTCTATCTCGTCGTCAACGGATCCGACATCGGCGCCCAGTTCGCCGACGCGACGATGCGGATCCGAAGCCTCAAGATCTACTCCCTCGACTGAAGACGGGGCCGAAAGGAACGACATGGAGAAGAAACTGATCATCGAAGCCAAGAACGTCATCCCCTCCCGTCCCCGATTCCGGGTGATCGGCGTCTTCAACCCGGCCGTCGTCCGAGTCGGCGCCGGCTACGTCATGCTCGCCCGCGTGGCCGAAGCCGTCGTCCAGGACGATCCGGACCATTTCCTCGTTCCGGTCCTGTCGGCGACCGGCGGGATGGAGATCGTGCGGCTTCCCAAGGACGATCCCGACTACGACTATTGCGACCCGCGGCTGATCCGGAACCACCGGCAGTCGTACCTGACCTCGATCTCGCATCTGCGCGTCGCCCGTTCGCGGGACGGCGAGCACTTCGCCTTCGACGCCGCCGGGATCGTGCAGCCGGACGGCATCTACGAGCGCTACGGCATCGAGGACGCCCGCGTCACGAAAATCGGATCGACCTTCTTCGTCACCTATACCGCGGTCTCCGACTGCGGCATCAACGTGCGGCTGATGGCGACGACCGACTTCGTCGACTTCCGCCGCATCGGCAACATCTTCCATTCCGACAACAAGGACTGCGTGATCTTCCCGAAGCGCATCCATGGGAAGTACTTCGCGCTCCATCGCCCGAGCCTCTCGCATTTCGGAAAGCTCGACGTCTGGACCGCGGAAAGCCCGAACCTCGTCGACTGGGGGAACCACAAGGTCATGACCGAAGCGCGGGTCGGATACGCCCCGTCGGTCCGCGTCGGCGCCGGCGCGGTCCCGCTCCTGACGCCCCGCGGATGGCTCGAGGTCTACCATTCCGCGGACGCATCGGATCGTTACCATCTGACGGCGATGCTCCTCGATCGGAAGGATCCGAACCGGGTATTGATGAAGGGCGCGCGGCCGCTGCTCGAGCCGACGGAACCGTACGAGCGCGACGGGTTCGTGAAGAACGTCGTCTTCACCTGCGGGGTGACCCTCGAAGACGACGTCCTCTCGATCTACTACGGCGTCTGCGACGAGAACGTGGCGCTCTGCCGGATGACCGTCGCGGAGGCCGTCGCGACGATGGCGGAGGTGTGAGACGATGATCGTCAAACGCATCATCTGCCTGTTCGTCGCGTTCTTCGCAAGCATGGCGCTCTTCGCCTGCGGCGGCGCAGAGGACGACATCCTCCGGATCGCCCTCGACATCGAGGACGAGGGCCGCTACGACGAACTTTTCACGTACTTCACGGAGACCACCGGGATATCTGTCCGCGCCACCTACGGTCTCGATCCCGTCAAGATCATCAACACGAAGGACGAACCAGACATCATCAAGACGTCGACGGTCGCGATCCGGTCGATGAAGGACATCTTCGTCGACCTCTCCCCCTACCTCGACGCCGATCCCGACATCGACGTGTCCGACTACCGCGAGGTCCTGATCGACGCCCTCACTTTCGACGGAAAAGTCTACGCCCTTCCGACGGCGGTCAACACTTCCCTTCTCTATTACAACAAGACTCTCTTCGACGGGAAGGAAGACGAACTCAGATCCGCCTTCGGGCTTTCCTCTGACGAATCCGTCTATCCGCGCGCCGACTGGACCTGGGACGATTTCCGGACCGCCGGGGTCATCCTCTCGCAGTACACCGGAAGCGGCGACGACCGCACATACACGAGATTCGGCGCCGAGGCGCAGCTCGGCTGGTGGGGCGAATGGCTCGTCTACCTCCAGCAGATGGGCGGCACCTTCTACGTTCCGGAAACGGAAGACCATATCTGCGCCCTCGATTCCGCGGCGGCATTTGCGGCGACGACCTTCTACCGTTCCAAGTCGATGGGGTCGGCGACCGAGAAGTTCGCCCCCGACGCCGTCGAACAGTCCTCGGGCTTCTCGTTTCTTGCGGGGAACGTCGCGATGATCTTCGGCGGTCACCTCGGCGATTGGTACGCCTATGACCTCCTCGACATGGACTGGGGCGTCCAGCTCCTGCCGACGCCGGTCGGCCGTCCCGACGCCCGCGGCGGGGAGATCTCCGCCGACGCCTTCGGGATTTCGGTGCGCTCCGAGAAGAAGGAGCAGGCCTTCACCTTCCTCAAGATCTGGGCCGGCGAGGAAGGCGCGGTCGAAATGTACAAATACGGCAAGATCGGCGCGCGCAACGACATGGAAAGTCTGATCGACGCCCTGCCGGAAACGGAGCGGGCCTCGATCGACCACACGATCGTCTTCGATGCGATGGAGATCGCGGTGACCCTGCCCGCCGAGAAGGATTTCGCGAAGGTCATGCGCGACATGGTGATGACCGAACTGTATCTTCTGATGTACGAGGGACGCGGATCCGAGACGGACGTCGCGGCGGTGCTGTCCCGCATCAAGACCCACGTGGACGACTATTACGACGGATTGTACGACTGAGAAGAAAGGAGGCGCGGACCGATGGAGAAGCGCGCACTCGCCAGGATCCTGAAACGCGGCTACCGCAAGGAATACAAGTACTTTCTCCTGTTCGCCGGCATCGCCCTCCTCGGCTTCCTGCTCTTCTATCTGGTACCGGTGATCCGCACGATCGTCCTGTCGTTCACCGACAAGACCGTCTATGGAATCGACGTCCATTTCGTCGGTTGGGACAACTACCGTCTGGCCCTCGCGGGGGATCCTCTGTTCAAACGCTCAATGATCCAGTCGCTCGTCTTCGCGGTCGGATCCGGGATCCTCGTGCTCGTCACTTCGCTCATCCTGGCGATGCTCCTGAACGCCAAGGTGAAGGGCATCGGGATCTTCCGGACGATCTACTTTCTGCCGTTCATCATCCCCGCCTTCGCCGTCGGGGCCGTCTACAAGAACATCCTCAATCCGAATACCGGACTCCTGAACCGGATCCTCGAGACGTTCGGCGTGGCGAATCCGCCGCTGTGGTACGTCTCGCCGGAAACCGCCCTCGTCACGATGATCCTCGTGTCCGCGATGGGGTTCGGCGTCAAGATGCTCGTCTTCCTCGCCGCCCTCCAGGGAATCCCCGCATCGCTCTACGAGGTCGCCGACATCGAGGGCGCGACGCCCTTCCGGAAGTTCTGGAAGATCACCATGCCCCTGATCTCGCCGATGCTCTTCCTGAACGTGATCATGATCACCATCGACGGGATGCGGTCGTTCTCGCTCGCCTACGTGATGGGCAACGGCAGCGGCGAGCCGGCGCACTCGACCCTCCTCTTCCCCATCTACATGTTCATGACCGCCTTCACCCCGGACTACTCCTACGAGCTCGGTTATGCGGCGGCGATGGCGTGGCTCTTCTTCCTCGTCATCCTCGCCCTCACCGGACTCAACTTCCTGTTCTCCCGGTACTATGTCCAGAAGGACGTGGCGTTATGAGCCCCTCCGGGAAGAAGCCGCTGTCGGCGGTCCGTCGCCGGCGCAACCGCCGTCAGGCGCTCGTGTACATCCCCCTCATCCTCTTCGCGATCGTCGCGCTTCTGCCGCTGTACTACCTCGTCATCACCGCGATGAAGGACCTCGCCGAATCCTCCACCCAGGCGACGATGTTTCCCCACTCGTTCGCCCTCTTCGAGAACATCGAGTTCGTCCTCACCCATCCCGACTACGACGTCGTCCGGATGTTTCTGAACACGATGGCCGTGTTCGCTCTCAAGACCCTCGGCACGGCGATCACGTGCTCGATGGCGGGGTATGCCTTCGCCGTCTACCGCTTCCCCCACAAGAACGCGATCTTCGTCGTCCTGCTCGCGACGATGATGATCCCCGGGGAGATCCTCGGGATCCCGATCTACGAGTTCATGGTCAACACCGGGCTCCGGGAGATCGCCTACATCCCGCTCTGGATCGCCTGCTGGTTCGGGACCGACGTCTTCATGATCTTCCTCTTCAAGCAGTTCTTCCAGAACATCCCGAAGGCCTACATCGAGGCCGCCCGGATCGACGGCTACTCGGAGTTTCGGATCTTCTGGAAGATCGCCGTCCCGCTCAACCGTCCGGTCTTCGTGACGGCGATCCTTTTGTACTTCATCGGCACCTACAACGACCTGTACGGTCCCGCGCTCTACGTCACCCGGCAAAGCAACTGGCTGATGGCCAACAGCATCACGATCTTCGAAAACCTCTATCAATGGGGGGGCAGCAATCCGATCGTCCCCTGGAACTACGTGTCGGTCGCGAGCCTGATCGCGATGATTCCGGAAGTCCTGCTGTTCAGTTTCATGCAAAAACAATTCATGGAGAGCGTCTCCGGAGTGGGGATCAAGGGATGAACATCAAGTATGTGACAGAACCGACGGCGCTGTCGACCCTCGTCGAACGGCACCGCCGCAATCCGGCCGTCTACGAGACGGCGCGACTCGAATTCCTCGGCGTCGACGGTTTCGACGTCTACAACGTCTCAAACGAGTTTTCGTGGAAGGGAAGGCGCCTGATCGCCGGCCGCGTCGAACGGCGCGAAAGCGAACGATCGGCCGTGCGCTTCTTCGAGAAGGTCGATCTGGACTGCTACCGGGTCCTCCCGGGCGGGATCGACGATTTCCAGGATCCGTACGCGACCGTTCTGGACGGCGCGCTCCTGATCGGCGGCACCGCGATCCATGAGGACGCCGACGGCCGGATCGACACGTGGAACACCGCGTTCTACCGGGGCGACGACCTCTCCACCCTCGTCCGGATCGCCGACGCGCCCGCGAAGATGAAGGACGTCCGCGTCGAACGCCGCGGCGTGCTCCACGTCTTCACCCGTCCCCAGGGCGGGATCGCCGGCCCCGGCCGGATCGGCTACTACGCCTGCGACGACCTTTCGGGCGTGAACCCGGCCGCGATCGCAAGCGCACCGCTGCTCGCCACCCAGTTCCCGGAGGGATGCTGGGGGGGCGTGAACCAGATCCTTCCGCTCGAGGGCGGCCTGCTCGGGATCGTCGGGCACATCGCGACGATGTCGGAAGGCGACGTCCGCCACTACTACGGGATGACCTTCGTCTTCGATCCCGCCACGCGCCGAAGCACGGAAGTCAACATCCTGTGCGAACGCCGCGATTTCACACCGGGCGCCGCCAAGCGCCCCGACCTCGTCGACGTCGTCTTCGCCGGCGGACTCGTCCGCCACGGCAACGGTACCGCCACCGTCTATGTCGGATTGTCCGACGCCGAAGCGCACGCGGCGATCGTCGACGATCCGTTCGAAGCCTTCGAAAAGGAGTGATCCCATGTTCGTCCGCCGCCTGAAAACGCTCTTCGTCCTGGCCCTCGTCGGGGTCCTTTCGGCGTGCGCGGCGGCGCTCGACTTCACGTCCGAGAACGCCGTCTTCTCGCTTTCGGCGATGAACGACGTGACGTTCGCGATCGACGCCGGGGAGGGTTCCTTCGCCTGGCTCGAGGGCCACGGCATCGCCTCGGGCGATTACCTCGTCGCGGACGGGACGGTGACGATCAAGGCCGTCTACCTCGCGACCCTGGCGCCGGGCACCTACGCCTTCGATGCGGTCTACACCTCCGGGACGGCGACCCTCGAACTATCCGTCGCCGACGAGCAGAATTCCTGCCGCGTCGTGAACGGCGGCTTCGAGACCGGCGATCTGACCGGCTGGACCGCAATCACGTCCTTCAAGGGCGAGGACGCGCTGCTTTCCTTCTCGGCAGCGGCCGTGCGCGAGAACGCGCTCGTCCCCGGGAGCTCCATCCCCTTCGGCGGCACCGGCGGCTTCGTCTTCGCCTTCGAGGGCGACGGCGGCGACGCCTGGACCGAGAAGACGGGAATCCTCCGTTCGAGCGTCTTCACCCTCGGCGGCGTCGGCTGGATCACATACCTGCTCGGCGGCGGGGACGACCCCGACCTCTCCTATGTCTCGGTCTACGATGCGAGCACGGGGACGGAGGTGGCCCGCTTCGGGAACGCCGCCTTCGACGTCGGCGTCTCCGAAACCGATCCCGCCTACTTCGGGGAGAACCTCGCCCCTTACCGCGCCGACCTCACCGCCCTGCTTGGCCGAAGGCTCTACCTCGAGATCGTCGACCGCGGCGGACACGCCTGGGACTTTCTCACCTTCGACGCCTTCGAGACCTACCAAGAGACGGTCCCCGACGTCGGTTTTCTCGCCGTTGACGTGAAGCCGGCCTTCGAGGCGGCCTACGTCACGAACCAGGTGGAGAACGGATCGTTCGCAAACGGTCTTGCGGGATGGTCCGGGGATCTGGCCTCCTTCCGCATCCTGGACGGCGTCCTGCGGAGCGACGAGGGCGGCGACGCCGCCACCGGGCTGCTCCGGTCCGGGCTCTTCCGGATCGACGGGTCGGGGATCGTGAGCCTCCGCATCGGCGCCGCGCAGGGAGCCCGCTTCGACAAGGACACCTATGTCTCGATCCGCGAGCGGCGGACGAATCGGGAGCTCTTCCGGCTCGCCAACGTCCGCCACGACGGGAACGCGCTCATCACCTACTACATTGACCTTTCCGCGTATCTCGGGAAGGAATGCTACATCGAGATCGTCGACAACGCCGCCGGACCCTGGGACGTGATCTTCGTGGACGACATCGTCACCTACTACGCGATCGCGCCGGATTACGATTTCGGCGAGGCGGGAACGGACCTGAACTCATGAAAAGAGATGGACGCATGAAAAAAATCTTCGAGATCATCCTCATGCTCATCGCGATGGGCATCCTCCCCGCCAGCTGCGCGGAGGTCACGACCACCACCCTCCCGACGCTGCCGACGACCGGCACCGTCGTTTCGACGTCGACAACGACCGCGACCACGACCACCGGGTCGCGCACGACGACGACCGGTTCGACCGGGACGACGACCGGCACGGTCACGATCCACGACGCGCCGACGCTGTCGTTTGACGGCCCGTCCGTCTACACCGTCGGCGGCGACGGCCTCGAGGCCGCGGCCGACCTGAAGGGGGCGGCGCTTGTTTCCGTCGCGATCGACGGCGGGAGCCTCGGTTCCGGCGACTACGACCTCTCCGGCGGGATCCTGCACCTGTACGCCGCGACCCTGGCGGACCTCTCTCTCGGGAATCACGCGCTGGTTCTCGAAACGACCGGCGGGACCGCCGACGCGGCCTTCGTCTGTAACGACGTCCCGACGATCTCCGCCAAGGACGACTTCATCAAGTATCCCGGCGAAGCGATTTCCGGCGAGGACTGGACCGGACTCGTGAACGACGCGATCGGCGCCCTCGCGGTGCGCTATCTCCTCGTTTCGGGCGACGGCGTCTTCACGGACCGTCTTGATGGTTCCTTCGACTACGTCCCGGACGGGATCGGATCCGGCACGGCCGTGATCCGGATCACGGCGACGGACGAATACGGCGCCTTCGCCTCGCGGGACGTCACGCTCACCTACAAGACGGTCGATCCGAGTCCGATTCCGGACCAGGCGTTCGACCTCGACGCTCCCGCCGACGTGACCTTCGCGGTCGACAAGAACGGCGCCGAACCGGTCGTGTTCGCCTGCGACCTCGTTATCGTTACGGGTCATGGCATCGATCCCTACGACTACGTCCTCGACGACGAGTTCGACACGGTCACGATCAAGGCCGACTACCTCTCGACGCTCGCGTTCGGAACCTACGAGTTCCTGCTTACGACCACCGCCGGCGAACGCGCGTTTTCCGTTGCCGTAAGCGCTCATCCGACGGCCGAAATCGTCGGAACCGGGATTCTCCTGAAGGGCGACACCGCCGACCTGCCGATCGACGTCGACCCCAAGGGGGGAACCCTGGTGTCGGTCGCGATCGACGGCACGCCCGTGAACGCCTCCTTCTATGCGTTCGACGGAACGCGCCTCACGCTCGCCGGCGCCGAGACCGGCACCTACGCGCCCGGGGAGAAGACGGTTCTGATCACCCTCTCGTCCGGAACCGTCGCGGTCGGATTCGTCCTGAACGACGTCCCGGTCATCGCCGCCAAGGACGACTTCATCAAGCTGCCGGGCGAAAGCGTCCTCGCGGAGGATTTCCGCGGTCTGGTGACGGACGCGGTCGGCGACCTCGGCTATGCGTTTTCGCTCGTTTCCGGCGCCGGCGCCCTCACCGACCGTGGCGACGGCACCTTCGACTTCGTCCCCGACAGCGTCTACGCCGGGGCGGTCGAGATCGCCTTCACGGTGACCGACACCTACGGCGCATCCGCCGAGCGGACGATCGTCCTCCTGTACAAGACCGTGAATCCGTTCGTCTACGACGCCGTCGGCGCAAAGGTCGTCGACAAGGCCGTCTCCTTCGGCGACGTCGTGATGACGGTCGACACCTTCGGTTCCGAATCGTCCTCCCTGTACTTCAAGATGGTCGACGTCAAGGAAGGCGAAGACTCGATCGGCGCGGGGAATTTCATCCTCCGCACCGGCGGAAACGCCCGCCTCTTCTCGATCAGGGCGTCGTATCTCCTCACCCTCTCCGTCGGCGTCCACACCTTCACCCTCGTGACCGAAGCCGGCGCATCCGACTTCACGATCGAGGTGCGGGATACCCGCGCCGTCCTTGCGGAACCGGACGAAGCGGACTACGTCCTCACGGTGACGGGCGGGGACCTCGCCTTCGCGATCACCCCGTACGCCCACGACCTCGATCCCGCCGACTTCACGTTCGCGGACGTCGCCTGGACCGCGGGCGTCGACTACGCCTATGCGGACGGGATTCTGACCATCAGGGAAGGTTTCCTGGAAGCCCGTTCCGCGGGCGACCATGTCGTCAGCGTCGAAGGCGTGGCGCTTGTCACGATCCACGTCAAGAATCCGACCGGCCCGCAGGTCGTCGCCGGCTCGAAGACGACCCTCGTCGCGCGCGCCGAGGTCGTAGATGACCTGATCGTCTGGACGAGCCTGTCCGGCCGCGAGGCCGAGACGACCGTCGCGACGGGCGGGGTCATCCTGTCGAACGAAGCCTACGCCGTCGAAATCGACCGGATCATCCTCCGCGAAGCCTATCTTGTCTCGCTTCCGTACGGCATCCATGTCTTCACCGTGACCAACACCCATGGATCCGACACCTTCGAACTGCACGTGAGCGACCGTGCGACGGCCAGCGAAGGCAGCCAGAACGTGACGAAATACACCTACGAGACGATCGTCGACGAGCCGTTCCGCGTGACCGCGGCCGGATCGTTTCTGATCGATTCCTACGTCTTCACCGGCGGCAGCGCCTTCGACCATCTCGACGCGCAGGAAGGCGAGCCGTCGACGGTCCAGATCTCGCTTGACGGAAAGACCCTCTTCGGCGACTTCGGCACGATCACGATCGACGACGCCAAGGACGCCTTCACGTTCGTCCGCGCCCCCGGCTGGTGGGGCATCGTCGTCTTCGACTATCAGGCGACCGACGAGGTCGGTCTCGCGAGCGTCTTCATCCAGATGGACATCGTCTATCTGGAGGTGCCGCCGGCGATCGCCGACGCCACCGACAAGACCTTCGTCACGGGCGGCGAAAACCTGCGCTGGCCGATCACGAACGCGTCCGGCGACACCGACTTCCCGATTCTGAAGATCACCGGCGCTTCGGGTGACCTTCTTCTCGACACCGACTACACGGTCGGACCGCGGGAAGGCTCCATCCTCTATTTCGACCTGACGGCCGCGTATCTCGAAACCCTGGCGTTCGGCCCGCACGCGTTCACCCTCTGGACCGACGGCGGGAACGCGGACTTCCAGCTCACGGTCCTCGGCGCGCCGGCGTGCGAAGAAGAAGTCGCGTCGTTCGACCTCGCCGCCCCCGCGGACGTGACGTTCCTTCTGACGGGGTACCCGCTTTCACCGCTTGCGATCACCCGCGGCGGCGTTCCGCTCGCCCCTGCCTACTACGTCCTCGACGGCGATCTTTTGACGATCAAGTCCGGATTCCTGTCCGTCCAGGGCTACGTCGACGTCGTGATCCGCGTCGGAAACGCGACCGGTTCCGTCGATCTGACGATCGTCGTCACGGATTCGCGGACGCCCGAGCTCGGAACCGGTCCCTTCGCCTATGGGGAACATTCCATGGTCGACGTCGAGGTGGCGTTCTCGCTCTACGATGATTCGATCTCGTCGATCCTGTTCGGTTCGGCGACGGTCCCGACGGCGGCCTATTCCTATACACCCGGCATCCTCACGTTCGACGGGGCGTACCTGGAAAGCCTTCTCGGGACGCCTTCGCAACTCGACTTCACGATCATGACGACGGGCGGCGACCTGACCCTCGCGATCGCGATCACGCCCTTCACGACCCTTCCCGAGGCGCTGCTCGTCTCGGAAGGCTATCTCATCGACGTTTCCGCATCCGTCAGCTACGGCGTCGACCTGGCGGGAAACGTCTTTGAGAACCTCACCGCCGGAGCGGCGACGCTCATCCGCGACGCCGACTACACCTTCGACGACGAGACCGGGATCCTCACCCTGTCCGTCGCCTGGATGGCGACGCGGCGGGCGGAGAACGCCGGAGTGATCAGTTTCGTGATCCGCACCGCGGACGGAAACGACCTCTCCGTCACGGTTCCCTACGACCACCGCGAAAACCGCGTCGAAAACGGCGGTTTCGAGACCGCGGATCTTTCCGGATGGACGTCGTTCTCGCTTTGGAAGGACGAAAGCGGGATGACCGCGTGGACCGTCGACCGCGTCGTCTCCGGCACCTACTTCGACGGAAACTACACCTACAACCGCGACGGGTCCTTCAACCTTGGGATCTACGGCGGCGCGATCACGAAGGACTCCGGCCAGGAACGGATGGGCTATCTGCGATCGTCCGACTTCGTCCTCGGCGGTTCCGGCTGGATCGCCTTCAGACTCGGCGGCGGAAAGAACGACGCCTTCGCCTACGTGTCGGTTCGCCGCGCGTCGGACGACGTCGAGATCGCCCGCTTCGGGAACCGCCACTTCGGCGATACGACCCTCTCCGGCACCGAAAACGCGGAAGCCTGCCTCTTCCCGTATTACTATGACCTTTCCGCCGTCGGCACCCTCGGGGAGACCTACTACCTCGTCATCGCCGACACGATGAGCAACGAATGGTGCGTCCTGTCCGCCGATTCCTTCCTGACCTACTTCGGAAGCGCGCCGGCGACCACTTCCGACACCCTCGCCGAGAACGTCCTTCCGACCGTCCTCGGGATCGACACCGCAACCAATGAGATCAAGAACGGATCGTTCTCGTCCGGCCTCGACGGCTGGTCGAATCCGGACGGGATCTTCCAGGTCGCCGACGGCTACGCGATCTCTTCGGTCGGCGGCGATTCCGCCACCGGCCTCCTCCGCTCCTCCGCCTTCACCGTCGTCGGGATGAAGTACCTCCGTCTCGACTGGGCCGGCGGCCTCAGGTTCGACAAGCAGGTCTCGATCTCGATCCGCGAGGTCGGAACGAACATCGAAGTCCTGCGTTTCGTGCGCCGGGACAACCTCTCGACCAAGCAGGACGGCAACTTCGACAACCACATGCTCGACCTCTCGGGTCTCGACGAGTCGAAGCTCTACTACCTCGAGATCGTCGACAACGTGAACGCCTCGTGGGGCGTATCGAAGATCGACTCGATCCGCTTCGTGAGCGAAACCGAATGGAACGCCGTCACGAGCGGCGACCGCGCGGTATCGATCACGGGCCTTCCGCTCGCCTTCGACCCGATCCCATGAACCGAAGCAGAAAGGCGGGTGACCGCATGAAACGACATCTCTCCATGGTCGCGATCCTCGCCCTCGCCACCATCCTCCTCGGATGCAGGGAGACGACGACCGTGACGACCGTCGACCCCGCGCCGTACGAAATCGAGAACGGCGGCTTCGAGACCGGCGACCTCACCGGCTGGACGATCGTCTCCGGCACCGCGTTTACCGCTTCCGGCGTCACCGACGACGACGCGACCGCCGCCGCCGTGCCCTACGGGAAGGAAGGCGCCTACCTCTACGGACGGGAAGACGAGACCGCCGTCGGCGTCCTGTCCTCGGCTCCCTTCACGATCGGCGGCGCCGGCATCCTCACCTTCCGGCTCGGGGCCGGGGCGAACCCGGGACTCACCTACGTCTCGATCGTCGACGATGAGACCGGCGTCGAACGGTTCCGCTTCGGAAACGCCCTCTACCACGAGACCGCATATGCGACCGATCCCTCCGGGTATCGCGTCGACAACCTCGTCCCCTACTGCGCCGACCTCTCGGCGATGATGGGGGAAACGGTGCGGATCCTGCTCGTCGACCGCTCGACGGAAAACCGCGGCTACCTCACCTTCGACGCCTTCGAAACGTACTACCCGGTCGCTCCGGACCTCTCGGGGATGACCCTGGCGGAAGACGTCAAGCCCGTCTTCGCCGACGCGGCGGGGACCCCGAACGTGCTCTACAACGCCGACTTCGCGACCGGGTCGCTCTCGGGCTGGACGGCCGTCGGCGAGGACGGCGCCTTCCGGGCCAGTCATCTGAACGCCAACGATCGACTCTCCAACCGCCCCGACGAGACCAGGGTCGGACTCCTCCGGTCCTCCGCCTTCAAGGTCGGCGGCACCGGCCTCATCTCCTTCCGCCTCGGCGCGACCAAGCATTCGGACCTCACCTACCTCTCGATCCTCAAGGTCGGGACGAACGAAGAAGTGTTCCGCACCTACAGCGACCGCTGGAAGGAAGCCGACGAGGAGAACACCCATCTCTATTACGTAGACCTGTACGATCATCTGGGCGAATGCCTCTACGTCGAGCTCGTCGACAACGCCCGCGGCGACTGGGGTCTCGTCACCTTCGAGGACCTCGCCACCTTCTACGCGGCGTATCCGTCCATGACCGACGAGGTCGCCGTCAACCTCCTCGAACCCTTTGACACCACGCCGGACTACGCGGAAATGCGCGCGACCGTGGACGGCCTGATCGCCGGCATCGAAGACGAGACCGAACGGCTCACCTTCCAGAAGACCTTCTATGCGACGCTGGACGGGGTCCAAAACCGCGTCGGCACGTTTCCGTCGGTGACGGAAGTCGATCCCGACGGAACCGTCTTCATCCGCACCGGCGACATCGACGCGATGTGGCTCCGCGACTCGAGCGCGCAGGTGCTCGCGTATCTCCGCTTCATGAACCTCGATTCCGACGTCAAGCAGCTGGTCGAGGGACTCCTGAAGCGCCAGTTCGAGCTGATCCGCCGCGACCCGTACGCGAACGCCTTCAACCCGGACGGGAGCGCCTTCGAACGCAAGTTCGAGGTCGACAGCCTCACCTATCCGTTCTGGCTCGCCTCGCAGTACTACGAGATCACCGAAGACGACGGCGTCTTCGACGCCTTCTTCCAGATCGCGCTCGACCGCGCGATCACGACCCTCGAACACGAGCAGAACCATTCGGATGCCGACTACCGGATCACCAACGGCTACGACCAGGGAGCGGGGCAGAACGCCTTCGCGGTCGGCACCGGTCTCGTCTGGAGCGCCTACCGGCCGTCCGACGACGTGACCCATTACCGCTACAACATCCCGCAGAACATGTTCGCGGCGGCGACGATGGCGAAGATGGCCGCATTGCTCGAGGCGCTTGGCAAGGCGCCGGCGCTCGCAGCGCGCGCTTCCGCCCTGTCCGCCTCGATCCGCCAGGGCATCGAGACCTACGGCGTCTACGACCACCCGACGCTCGGCCGCATCTGGGTGTTCGAGACCGACGGCGAAAACGCCGATCCGTCCTCCTCCGCCCACAAGCTATTGACCGACATGGCGAACATCCCCTCGCTTCTCTCCGCCCCGTGGCTCGGATACTGCGGCGCCGACGACCCGACGTACCTTGGGACCCGCGCCTTCATCCTCTCGTCGGAGAACCCCTATTATTACGAAGGCACGTACGCGAGCGGGATCGGCGATCCGCACGACGGCGTCGGATCGGGAGGAAACCCGCATCCGGACGTGCCGGTGCCGTGGCACATGGCGATCGCGATGCAGGGCCTCACCGCCCTCGATCCCGAAGAAGCCCGCCGATGCATCGACTGGATGACCGCCACGACGGCGGGCACCTACGTGATGCACGAGGCGTTCAACGCGAACGATCCGACGCAGTACAGCCGCGACTACTTCACGTGGCCGTGCGCGCTCTACGCCCATCTGTACCTGACCGCGATCCTCGAGGCCGAACCGGCCTCATGACCCGAAAGGAGGTCCCGGGACGATGAAGAAGAAGACGTTTCTGATCACGATCCTGATCCTTTCGTCCCTCGCCTTCGCGGGTCTCTTCCGCCGTGACCTCCCGATCGTCTCCGCCTCGGGCGGGAACCAGTCGGCCGTCCCCGTGACGGTCGAGCTGACGTCCTATTTCGATCCTTCCAACATTCTTTCGACGACGATCGCGGGAATGGTCTACGGCGAGAAGATCTCCCTGCAGGGAGACCTCGCCGACGCGCCTTCCGGCGCCGTCGACTACACGTTCCTCTTCTGGGAACTGAACGGCACGATCCTCTCCGTCCCGCTCGACCACGAGTTCATCCTCACCGGCGAAAACGCCCTCACCGCCGTCTTCAGCCCCTCCGATCGCCACGTGGTCGCCTTCGTCGACGCCAACGGGAAGATCCTCAAGGTCGAATACGTCCAGGACGGTGCGACCGCGACGCCGCCGGCGTCGCTTCCCGACCGCCCCGGCATGGCCGTGACCGGATGGAGCGAAGCCTACGACCATGTGACATCCGACGTCGTCACCCACGTCGCCTACGAGACCGTCGAGGCCGGCACCTACGCCGTCTCGGTCGCGGGCGGTTCGGGCGACGGCACCTACGCCTACAACGCGGTCGCGACCGCCGTCGCCGACGAAGCCCCGTCCGGCAAGGTCTTCCACCACTGGGAGAGGGACGGCAAGGTCTTCGGCTACGGCACGCCGTTCTCCTTCACGGTGTTTTCATCGACCGCGCTCGTCGCGGTCTACGCCGACGCCGCGCCGGCATCGGCCCCGCGGGTCGTCCATCAGGGCGACCTCGGCCTCCGGCACGACGAATTCCGGAAGACGGGCCTCGCGCGCTACGTCCTGCCGGAAGGCTATGCCTTCGTCGAGTGCGGCTTCCTCACCCATGCGGACCGGATCGCCGAATTGACCATCGACACCGAAGGCGCCGTCCGGAGGGTCTCGCAGAAGCGCTATGCGCCGACCGGCGAGTTCCTCATGAGCTTCGCGGCGGGTTCCGCTTCGACCGTCCGCGCCTACCTGATCGCGCAGGACGGGGAGGGAACCCTCGTCACCGTCTACGACGAAGCCGCCTACGAGATCGTAAACGGCGGCTTCGAGGAAGGCGACCTCTCCGGCTGGACGACCTACGGGATCTGGAAGGACGAAAGCGCGCTCACGGCGTTTCGGAACGAACGTGTCGTTTCGACCGCGTATTACGGCTCCGCCGGCACGAACCCCTACAACAAGGACGGGAACTACCTCTTCGGCGTCTACGCCGATCCCTACGACAACGCGAACAAGGACCTGAACCAGGAACGGATGGGGATGATGCGGTCGAGCGACTTCGTCCTCGCCGGCTCCGGCTGGATCGGCTTTCGGCTCGGCGGCGGGAAGAACGACTCCGCCGCGTACCTCTCCGTCCACGACGCCGAGACCGACGTCGAGGTCGCACGCTTCGCGAACCGCCACTTCGGGCTCACCGCGAAGAGCGGCACCGCGAACGCCGAGGCGTACTTGTTCCAATACTACGCCGACCTCTCGGCCTATCTCGGACATACCCTCTACGTCCTCCTCGTCGACGCCGCCTCGCATGAATGGAACGTGCTCTCCTGCGACGCCGTCGACACCTACCTGCCCGTCGCCCCCGTCGTGACCGCGGATACGACCGCGACGAACGTCCTGCCCGTCATCGCCGGCGCAGGTACGGCGACGAACGCGATCGCAAACGGCGCGCTCACCGCGAACCTCGACGGCTGGGGGAATCCGGACGGGGTCTTCACGATCGCAAACGGCGGCGCGATCAGTTCCGTCGGCGGGAATTCCGCCGTCGGCGCGCTCCGCTCGCCGGCCTTCACGATCGGCGTGAACCGTTACCTCCGCTACCAGTTCGCCGGCGCCGTCCAGCGCGACAAGCAGGTCTTCGTGCTCGTGAAGGAGGTCGGGACGAACCTCGAGGTCCTGCGGCTCGTCCGCCGCGAGGATCTCGCCGCGGCATCCGATTCGGGCGACTTCAAGGACCACTGGTACGACCTCGGCGGCCTCGACCCGGCGAAGGAGTACTACCTCGAGGTCGTCGACAACCGCGACGGCGACTGGGGCGTGGCGCTGATCCGGAACGTCTCCCTCTCCGCCTCCCCCGACCTCGACTACCGCGTCGCCGTGAACGCCGGCTACGGCCTGGCGAAGGTCGATCCCGACGACGGCCAGCGGCGCACGCCCGCGGCCGCGATCGAGAGCGAACCCGACAACGGCACCTGGTATCTGGACGCCACCCCGGCGGAGGACGCCGGGACCGGCCTCAACCTCTCCTTCCAGGCGGACGCGTCGACCGCCGCGGTGACCTACACGCTTTCGTCCGACCCGTATTTCCGGAACGCGACGACCGCGATCCTCGCGGGCACGGCGTATTCGACCGCCCGAGCCACCGTCGGCGGGATCGATTTCGGCTTCTCCGACCGCTACCTCTACGAGGCGACCCTGACCGGCCTGTCGCCGAACACGACCTACCTGGTCCGGACCGTGAACGGCGGGAAGGCTTCGCCGGTCGCCGCCTTCACGACCGGCGATACCGACGGCACGTTGACGTTCCTCTACATGACCGACACCCAGGCGGACACCTGGCAGGAGACCCTGATCACGAAGGACCTCTTCGACGAGGCGGTCTCGCGCTACGGCCCGATGGCCTTCGCGATGGTCACCGGCGACGTCGTCGAGGTCGGGATGGCGCCGCTCTTCTGGGACCGCTTCTTCGCGACCGGCCTGGCGACGACGCCGCTGCTCACCGTCCCCGGCAACCACGACTACCAGGACCAGGACCGCGCGACGACGTCTCCGTCCTACTACGCCTCCCTCTTCAACAATCCCAAGAACGGCGTCGAAAGCCGGCTCGATTCCTCGTACTACGTCGTCTACGGGAACGTCCTCTTCATCATGCTCGACACCGTCGAACGGACCGACGTCGCCCTTCAGCAGGCGTGGTTCTACGACGTCGTCGCGGCGCACGCGCACGATTTCCTGATCGTCGGGACGCACTACTCGATGTACGGGCCGACGCATCCGGACGAGGCCGCGGCGCTCCGGGATGACTGGCTCGCCGTCTTCGACGCGGCGTCGGTCGACCTCGTCCTCTCCGGCCACGACCACGTCTACGCCCGGACCGCGGCGATGGCGGGCGGGGAGGCGACCGGCGATCCGCTCTCCGGCACCGTCTATCTCGCCGGCGGCTCGGGCGGCCACAAGGTATACGACAACACCGCGAGTCCCGCCGCCTTCCAGCTCGTCCCGACGGTCCCGACCGCAAGCGTCGTCACCGTCACTCCGACCCAGATCAGCGTCACGACGATCGACCGGACGGGCGCCGTCCTGGACGCGTTTTCGATCCCCGTCAAATCCGGCGAATGAGCCGTTGCCCGAAAAGGAGCCCATCCATGCCCAAGAAAATCGTATTGTTCCTCCTCCTGACGACGCTCGGCGCCGCCCTCGCGGCGACGTTTCTCAGGCTGTCGGCCGACGCGGTCGAGCCCAGGGCCTACGGCGTCGACCTCGCCTGCGGGCGGCGCGTCGTCTCGACCCCGAACACCGATACGAACTACAACGTCCGCGCCGTCGACGCCGACCCCGCGACCCGCTACGCGAGCGAGGCGCGCGACGACGCCTGGTTCTACGTCGACCTCGGCTCGCTCGAGAAGGTCGGGAAGGTGACGATCGACTGGGAGGCCGCGTACGCTTCGAAGTACGAGATCCAGATGTCGCAGGACGCCGTCACGTGGCAGACCGTCGCCACGGTCGAAAACACCCAGAGAACCGTCGACGAGATCACGTTCGACGCCTGGATCGAATGCCGCTTCGTCCGCTTCCAGGGCGTCAGCCGCGCCACCGGCTACGGCTATTCGTTCTATTCCTTCGAGGTCTACGGTCCGCAGGACCTCGCCGTCGGCGCGACCGCGAATGTCTCGTCGTTTGAGGCCGAGGCCGTCCACCGCGCCTCCCACATGACCGACAACGTCGCGTCGACCCGCTGGGCCTCGGCGGCCGCCGACGGCCAGCATGCGATCTTCGACCTCGGTTCGACGAAGACCTTCGACCTCGTCAAGATCCGCTGGGAGGTCTCGTTCGCCCGCATCTTCGACGTCTACGCCTGCGACGGACCGGATGTCGCCCCCGGCCGCGCCGACGCGTGCTGGACGAAGGTCACGGGTTCCGACGTCGGCCTCGGCGAGGTCGACTTCCTGCCTCTGTCGAACGATGTCTCGGCCCGCTACCTCAAGCTCGAGCTCGTCCAGCGCGAGACCAGCCAGGTCACCAAGGACACCGGCCGCTTCCCCTACGATTCGACCTTCTCGATCTACTCGTTCGAACTCTTCGACTGGTCATCCATCCCCTCCGTCCCCCTCGGGAACCCGATGGAGTTCTCGAAGGACGCCCCGGCCTGGACGGCGATGTCCTCGATCACCCTGAATCCCTCCGGGCTGATCCTCGCCCCGATCGGGCGGATCCGCGACGCGGACGGGGTCGTCACCGACCTCGCCTCGATCGCGGACGGCGACATCCCCGGCTTCGAGTCGTTCGGAACCTACAACCCGGCCGTCGTCTACGACGAGGAGAACGGCATCTTCCACATGATCTACCGCGCCGAACTCCCCGACAACTTCAACCACTACTTCGGCGACAAATACCCGCTCGGCCACATGTCCACCCTCGCCTACGCCTATTCCTACGACGGGATCGACTTCACGCGCGGGGAGGACAACCCGATCGCCTGGCCGACCACGAACGACGAGGCCGGCGGCGGCCTCGAGGATCCGCGCATGTTCAAGATCGAACGCGATCCGAACCGCGGCGGCAGGACCACCTACTACATCACCTACACGATGTACGACAATTCCGTCACCCGCGAGGGAATCATCTACACCTACGACTTTTCGACCTTCTACAAGGTCGGACGGATCGCCCCCGACTACGGCGGGGCGATCAAGAGCGGCACCTTCGTGACCGATCCGGAAGGGAACGCGGTCATGATCACCGACCCGCGTCCGGGTCATGCCGGAAAGGTGTACATGATCTACATGAAGGACGGCGGCTACACCAAGATCGGCTTCACCTCCGACGTCCTTCGGATCGAAGCCGCCGACATCGTCGACGTCGCCGTCGCCGGCTTCGGCGGTAACGACGTCGAGGACTTCACGAACGGCAACGAGTCCTGCATGGCGCTCACGAACCTCTACGGGGAAGACGATACGGACATCTACCTGATGTACGGCGGCGGCCGGCTTTCCGACGGGAACCTCCAGAACGAGCAGGAAAACGTCTCCGGCTGGTTCTACGCCCTCGGCGTCCTCAAGACGACGAAGTCGAACCCGTTCGAGCTCACGAACCTCAGGCTCGACCTGAACGAACCGGCGATGCATCCGACCGACACCAACAAGATCGACTACGGCCTCTTCCGCAAGTGCATGTTCGCCGACTCGATGATCCGCCACGACAACACCTGGTACCTCTATTACGGCGCGGGCGACATGTACGTCGCGGTCGCGACCGCGCGCGCCGACTTCGCGGCCGGCGCGGCCGGTTTCCGTCTCGACGGCAGCGTCCTCACCGCCTCGACGCTCGCGCTGAACAAGGCTTACGGCGCCGACAAGTCGGACCGATCGGTCGAGTTCGTCCTCGAGGTTCATGCGCTCGACGGGACCCTCCTCGATGCGGTCGTCTCGCCCTACGCCGTCCCGCACTTCTCGCGGACCGCGCTCGGGAAGTATTCGACCGGGATCCCGGTCGACGTCGCCGTCGACCTGTCCCTGATCGAATCCCTGCCCGCGCAGTACTACGTCGTCGCCTTCGTCCGCGATGCGGACACGCACGAGAACCTGAACCATCCGTCGGTCTATACGGTCGTGGACGGCACCGCCGTCTCGACCCCGAAGTGAGGAACAACGAGATGAAGCGCCTGTCGACGATCCTCCTGTCCCTCCTCCTTCTCCTCGGTCTCTCCGGCTGCCGGAAGGCCCTCGACGTCCCCGCCGGCCTGCATCTCTCCGAACGCACCGTCTCCTGGGATGCGGTCGACGGCGCGACCGGCTATGTCCTCAAGGTGGACGACGTCGAATATGACGTCGAAGACACTTCGACGACCCTCCCCGAAGACCTCTTCGGTCCCGTCGCCCTCGCCGTCAAGGCGAAGGACGACCAATCCGAGACGGAATGGTCGGACACCGTGAACGCGATCGCGGTGATCCGCCTCGCTGCGCCCGCCGACCTCGCCCAGGATGGCGGATCCGTCCGCTGGGACGCCGTCCCGCACGCCACCGGCTACGTCGTCCTGATCGACGGCGTCGAATACCCGACCCTCGAGACCGCCTATGAGATCCCGGCCGGGACCGCCGCCGACGTGCAGGTCCTCGCCGTCGGCCGCTCCGACGGCTGGATCGTCTCGAGTCCCTATTCCGAAATTCTCCGGATCCGCACGACGCTTCCCGTCCCCGGCAACATCCGCCTTTCCGGCGGCGCGATCGTCTGGGACGAAGTGGAGGACGCGGTTTCCTACGTGATCATGGTCGGCGACGACGAATACGCCGCGACGACCGCATCGATCGACCTGCGCTACGGCTACGCCGGCAGCCACACCGTCCGCGTGATGGCCGTCGCGGACGGCGAGGCCTTCGCCGATTCCGGCTTCGGTTCCGCCATCCTGATCTTCCCGACCCTCACCCTCGCGACGCCCGGAAACGCCGCGTATTCCGCGGGAACCCTTACCTTCGATCCGGTCGAAGGGGCCGACGGCTACGACATCCTCGTGAACGGCCAGCCCTATGCGAGCGTGTCGGAGACTTCCTGGACGGTCCCCGCGAGCCTCGTCGCGAGTTCCGGCGCCTATCTCGAAGTCGTCGCGACGTCGCTCGTCCACCTGCCTTCGCCCGCCAGCCTGCGCGTCTATCTTTCGTCGACCGTCGTCTGGACCGAAATGCAGCTGCGCGCCGTCCATGGCGGCGCCGTCACCCTCGCGGCCGACATCATCCTGTCGCAGCCGTGGGAACCGCTCGACTTCACGGGCGTGTTCGACGGCGGCGGACACACGGTCTCGGGAATCGAGATCGATGCGGACGGCGCCCGTCTCGGCTTCTTCGGGATCCTCGATGGCGCCGTCGTCAGGGACCTCACGCTCTCCGGAACGATCGTGGTCGACAGCGGGACCATGGACGTTTCCGCCGGCGGCCTCGCCGGCTCCGCGATCCGTTCCGACATCGAGAACGTCCGCGTCCTCTTCGCCATCGACGTGACCTCCCGCAACGGGACCGGCGCCGCCGGCGGCGTCTTCGGGACCGTCCGCGACTGCCAGGTCGACGGCGTGGTCTTCCAGGGCACGGTTTCCACCGCCTGGATGACGACCGGCGGCTTCGCCGGACGCTTCGAGGCGTCCGACGCGGATGCTTCCGTCACCCGCTCGACCGTGCTCGGAAGCATCGCGGGCGCCGGCGGCGAAGCGACCCCGACCGGCGGCTTCGCGGGGATGATCATGGACAATCGACTGGAGATCCGCGAATGTTCCGTGTGGGGAAGCATCTCCGGATTCGGATACGTCGGCGGCTTCGTCGGGTATCTGGGCTACGGGGCGATCTACGATTCCTACGTCGACGGAACGGTGGAAGCCGGACCGATGGAACGCGCGAGCCTCGTCGTCGCGGGCGGCTTCGCCGGCCGCGTCGAGGGCTACAACGTCAGGGTCGTCCGCTGTCTTTCGATCGCGACCGTCACCTGGAACAACGCGTCCCCCGAGGTCCGCGTCGGCGGCTTCGCCGGCACGACCCCGGGCGGGACGTACGCGAACCTGTTCGAACGCTGCGGCTATTCCGACGCCGCGCTCGACCGCATCGGGAATCCGACGGTCGGCAGGGGCGACGGCATCGCCCCGCTGGATGCGGCGCTTCTGGCCGCGATCGCGGCCGCCGCGCCGGACGTCTGGGATTTCGACGGGGCGCTGATCCGCCTCGCCTGGGAAGAATAGGGTTTGAGGAACAAGAGATAGAAGGAGGAATCGGCTATTGGCAGAATCGACCGCATCCGGCACCATCGCATCGACTTCCGTCGCTTCACCATCGCTTTCTCCGGTTCGATCGGCCGGAGAAGACACCTGGCGGTCCGCCGCAAAGAACATATCCGTCAATCATCGATGTCTTGAAAGAGGAGTGGAAGGATGAAAGAAAACCTTTCCGAAAAGGAAAAGCAGATTTACGAGACCCCCGCGATCGAGGTCGTCGTCTTCACGCTCGAGGAAAGCATCGCCACGAGCGGCGATTTCGGCTCGGCCACGCTGTGCGGGGAAGAGATCTACTGAGGAGGCCGGCGATGAAGAAACTGTTGCTTTGCGTCTTCACCCTCGTCCTCACCCTCACCGGCTTCGCCGCGCTTCAGGTCGACGCCTCGCGGATCCGCGAGGAAGCCGTCTTCGGCGGCACGCAGCAGACCGCGGAAGCGGTCACGGCCACGGTCACGTCGTACTTCGACGGCGACAACGATCCGTCGCAGAACGTGACCAGCACCTACGGAACCACGCTTTCGGTCACGAACAAGATCGCCGACTACACCGGCTACACGTTCTACTGCTGGATCGTGAACGGCGAGGTCCGCACCGACCTGCCGATCGACCACGCCTTCACGATGACGTCGAACCTCGACCTGAAGGCGATCTTCTACCCGAACGGCACGAATTCGACGACCCTCCAGTATCCGGTCGTCTTCATGGATTCCAACGGCGAGATGCTCAAGATCCAGTACGTCCTGCCGGACGGCGCCGCGACGGCGCCCGAATCGCTTCCCACGAAGCTCGGCTACAGCGTCTCCGAGACCCCGTGGAGCGTCGCCTTCGCGACGGTCACGGCCCCGACCGTCACCGTCCTGCAGTACGCCAAGACCGGCGATCCCTACTACACCGTCACCGTCGAAAACGGCACCGGCGGCGGATCGACCGCCTACAACGCGGTCGCCACCGTCACCGCGAACGCCGCCCCCGACGGGCAGACCTTCCACCACTGGGAGATGCAGGACCAGACCGTGAGCTACTCCTCGACCTGGTCGTTCACGGTCGTCGAGGACGTCACGGTCACCGCGTACTATGCGACCTCGGCGCCCGCCGACCAGCCGCGCGTGTTCCTCACCAACGACCTCGCCCTGCGCTCCGGCTACAAGACCTTCATCGGCCAGTTCACCCTGCCTTCGGGCTACACGCTGGTCGAGTGGGGCGTCGTCACGACCGCGGCGGCGAACGCGATGACGGACATCGGCACCGCCTCCGTCATCCGCAACAAGTCCACCAAGTATACGTCTTCGACGAAGGAGTTCGTCATCTCCGTCGCCAATGCGAACGCCGGTTCCTACCGCGGCTACCTCGTCTGCAAGAACGCCTCGCAAGAACTCGTGACGGTCTACAGCGAGAACGCCTACAACGTCGTGAACGGCGGCTTCGAGACCGGCACGATCGTCGGCTGGAACCGCTACTCGCTCTGGAAGGACGAAAGCGGCATGCAGGCGTTCGCCGACGCCGTGATCACGAACTCCACGCAATACACGGCATATGAAGGCGATACGCCGAATACGTCGTATTACGACGGCGACGGCTCGTATGTCGCCGGCATCGGATCCGGAAACAAGGATACGATGAACCAGTACACCGAACGCATGGGCTATCTGCGGTCGTCCGACTTCGTCCTCGGCGGATCCGGCTGGATCAGCTTCAAGATGGGTGGCGGCCAGTCCAACGCGTTCGCCTACGTATCCGTCCGCAAGACGTCCGACAACACCGAGATCGCCCGCTTCGGCAATCCGAACTTCAACAACACGACGATCGCCTCGACCCAATACGGTTCGTCGATCACCTATGCCAAGGCGTTCCTGTACCAGTACTACTTCGATCTCGGATCCGTCGGAACGACCGGCGAAACCTATTACGTCATCCTCGCCGATACCGCCGGATACAACTGGTCGATCGTCGCCTTCGACAGCCTCGTGACCTATCACGCGGTCGCACCGACTCCGGGATCGGACCAGACGGCGACGAACATCCTGCCGAACATCCCCGCCATCGGCGCCTCGACGTACACGGTCAGCAACGCGCTGACGGCCACTGTCAGCAACTGGGAAGACCCGGCTGGCATCTTCCAGTGGTCTGAACGCGCGCGTACCAACGTGTCCTGCGGCGACTCCTGCCTCGGCGTCGTGCGTTCATCGCGCTTCACCTACGACGACACCTACGACTACCTGAAGTGGAGCTGGGAAGGCAATATCTCGCAGGACAAGCAGCTCTTCGTCTCGATCAAGGAACTCGGCACGAACATCGAGGTCCTACGCCTCGTCCGTCGCAACAACCTGAGCGGAAAGACCGGGGGAGGCGCCGACGCGCACTGGTACGACGTCACATCATACCTGACCGTCGGAAAGCAGTATTATGTCGAACTGTCCGACAATACGACGTCCGGATGGGGTCTGATCAGTGTCGACAACGTCCGTTTCAGCAACAACCACAGCGTCACGGCCGATGACGTCGCCGTCCGCGTCACCGGCATCCCGACCAGCTTCATCTACGTCAAGCCGTTCTGAGCCGATGCCTCGAAACGGTTGAACAAGGGAAAGCGGCCCCGCGCCTCGCGGGGCGGGGCCGCGCTCCTTCTTTTCCCATGAAAACGTTCCGGATTCCACGATCCGGTGTTATAATAATCCAAAGCGGCATTCCGAAAGGCCCAACCCCATGAAGAGACGTTTCCTCGTGCTGATCCTCACGCTTTCCGCCCTCGCGGGCTGCACCTCGATCACGACGCAGTCGACCTCGTCGACGGTTTCGACGTCGACGACTGTATCGACAGTCACGACGACCGCGACGACCACGACGGGGACGACGACCGCCGAAGCCACGACCGCGACCGTGACGACGGTCACGCTCGCACCACTCGATGCGCCTTCGGACCTGTACATGAACGCGCAGGAACTCCTTTCGTGGACGCCGGTGTCCGAGACAGCTACCTACGTCCTCGAGATCGACGGCGTCGAGATCGCCGTCGACGGCACCTCCTACGACATGTCCTCCTACCCCGACAGCGCCTACGGGATCCGCATCCGGGCGGTCGACGGAGTCCGCCGGTCGGACTATTCCGAGATGTTCGACTTCTTCATCCTGAACCATCCGACGGTTCCCTTCGACGTCCGCGTCGACGGACTCACCCTCCGGTGGAACCAGACGGAAAACGCGGTCGGCTACCGCGTGACCGTCAACGGCATCGACACGGACGTCCCGTATTCCTCCTTCGACCTGAATCCCCTCCAGGTCAACGCCGTCTATCTCATCACGGTGTCGTCCCTCTATGGGAACGGCATCGTCTCCGACCCGTCGCTTCCCGTCTACTACCATACGTACCTGAACGTTCTCGGCGAAGCCGAAGCTTCCTTCGACAAGAGCGCGCCCTTCGACGTCGTCCTCGACCTGTCGGAAGAGACGGGGACCGTCGAGGAAATCTGGTACGCAGGATGCCCGATGCCGGACTCCGACGAACGGCTCGACGGGAACGTGATCACGTTCCCCGCTTCTTTCCTCGACACGTTCGACTACGGAGAGTATGAGTATCTGGTCCTGACGACGGAGGGATCGTTCGCGTTTTCGCTTTCGGTCGTCGACGACCGCGCGCCCTACATGGTCTCCTCGGGCCAGATCGTCTTCTCGGGAGCGGACATCGTCCTCGAGTTCGAAGTCTACGACGGGTTCGTCGAAGGCGTTTCCGGCAACGACATCGTTGCGGCCGACTACCTGATCGACGGAACGCGCGTCGTCATCAGCGCCGCCTACGTCCAAAACAAGTTCGCGATGGAACCCGACCGGACGGCCCTCATCCTGGGAATCACCCTGAGGGCGAACGACGACGTCACGCTCGCCTTCGTCTTCATCCGCCTGCCGCAGCCGTCGGCGTAAGCAAAGCCGAAACGAGCGGGCGGACTGCCCGCTCTTTTGATAGAATAGGAATGGGAGGTGAGAGTCCGATGCCCGGATACGCCGATCTGAAACACACGATCCTGCAAAACGCCGCAAAGGAGAAGATCCCCGCCGCGGGGGAGTTCGAACTCACTCCGCGGTGCAACTTCGCCTGCCCGATGTGCTACGTCCGCGAATCCGTTCCGGTCCGCGAGAAGTCGACCGACTGGTGGAAGAAGACCTTCCGCGCCGCCGTCGACGGCGGTCTGCTCTACGCCCTCCTCACCGGCGGAGAACCGTTGTCCCGTCCGGATTTCTGCGAACTCTACGACTTCCTCTACGACCTCGGCGTCAAGATCACCGTCTACACGAACGCTTCGCTCGTCGACGGAAACGTTCTCCAGACCTTCCTGCATCGTCCTCCCGAGTTCGTCGGGATCACCCTCTACGGCCATGACGCCGCTTCCGTCCTTTCCGTCACCGGAAACAAGAACGGCTTCCGCGACGTCGAGACCGGGATCGAGGTCCTCGCCTCGATCGGGATCCCCGTCGCGCTCCGCACGATCCCGATCCGGCCGATCTACGAGGAACTCGATTCCCTGATCACTTACGTGAAGAACAAGGGGATGAAGCTCGGCTATCAGCTCTACGTCGGGCCGGGACGGCACGACGGTCTCGGCGACACGAGCCTAAGGCTCTCGCCCTGGGAGGTCGCCGACTTCGAGGCGCGGATCCTTGCGGCGTTTCCGGCGGGCGAGACGATCGAGACGGAAACCCGCCATTCCACCTGTCCGGCCCTGAAGAGCGGCTGTTTCGTGACGTGGGAGGGACGGATGCAGCCGTGCGCGACCGTGTCCGTTCCCGGAAAGAGCTTCGATCCCGAGAATTACGTGAAGACGTTCAAGGAACTCGCGGAACGCATGGAGAAGATTCCGTCCTGCGTCTCTTGCCTGGCCTGCGACCTCTATGCGGATTGCCTGCAGTGCCATGCGCGGCGCACGCTCGAGGGCTCGCCCTCGAAGTGCCCGGGCTATCTCCGCGAGCTCGCGATCGAGCGAAGGAGGCGCCGCGATGGGTGAATACCGCGTCGCCGGCATCCCGATTCGGCTCTCGTATCCGCCCTCCGGCTTCCTCGACGGCCGGATCGACGCCTACCGTCTTCCCGACGGTTCTCCAGTCGATTACGAGATCGAAGCGGAGATCGTCTCGAACATCATCCTCCCTTCGACCGGACCGTCGATCGTCTTCGGCCGGAACCGCCTGTACGAGACGGCCGAGGGAACGGAACTCTACGTCCTGTCCGAGGACGGGACCTACGTGAAGCAGGCGCAGCTCGTCGCGAGGGACTACCGCGCGTCGCGCATCCTGCTCGACGAACGCTACGGGGACCGGATGTCGGAGATCGTCTACCTGTCCACCGGACAGTGCTTCCTCGACGTCGCCCTGAAGGAGGGGCTCCTGCCGCTGCACGCGGCGGCGGTCGCATGCAAGGGCGAGGCGATCCTCTTCTCCGCCCCCTCGAGGACCGGCAAGTCGACGCACGCGAACCTCTGGAAGACGTACGCGGAGGACGTCGCGATCCTGAACGACGACAAGCCCCTGATCAGCCTCAGGGACGGGCGACTGGTCGTCCACGGCACGCCGTGGGCGGGAAAGAACGCCGAGCACGAGAACGCCTCGTATCCGCTGCGGGCGATCGTCTTCCTCGCCCAGGACGAGGTCGTCCGGACCGTCGAGATGAGTGAAGCGGAGAAGTTGCGCGAACTCTACCGGAACAGCTACCGGCCGCGCGACGGGAGGCTCGTGGAGAACGCCGCGACGACGATCGCGGCGATCCTGAAGGAAGCCGACCTGTTCGAACTGCGCGCCGACATGACGAAACACACGTTCGACATTGTGTATGAACGCATTTACGGAGGTGCATCCAAGTGAGGATCAAACCGGGTTATCTGCTCAGAGACGTCGCCGGCCAGCACGTCGTCGTCCCGACCGGCGCCGCCGCCGTCGACTTCAACGGCATCATCACCCTGAACAAGACGGGGCGGTTCCTGTGGGAGCGGCTCGAGAAGGGCGCGACGCGGGCGACGCTCGTCGCAGCGCTCCTCGAAACGTACGCGGTCGACGCGGAGCGCGCGACGGCGGACGTCGACGGATTCCTCGCGAAGCTGCGGGAACATGAACTCCTGCTCGATGAATAGGGTCGTCGTCTCGATGAAGGACCTGATGCCCCTCGTCGAGGAACGGCTCGCCGCCGGACAGGAAGCCGCGATCACCGTGAAGGGCACAAGCATGCGCCCGTTTTTCATTGACGGGAAGACGACCGTGACGCTTTCGTCGCCATCGTTTCCGATCCGAAAGTACGCCGTGATTCTGTACGAGACCGGTTCGGGGGCGATCGTCCTGCATCGCGTCGTCGGCAGGAAAGGGAAATACTACCGGACCGAGGGCGACGGCCTCCGATCCTGCGAACTCGTCGCGGAACGTTCGGTGAAGGCCGTCGTCACGGCGCACGAGACCGACGGGAAGAAGACAGAAGCCGACGATCCGAAGTATCTCCGCCGGGTCCGGCTCTGGCGTTTCCTGAGACCGATCCGGTACCTGCTTCTCGGGATCGCGCGGAGGTTGAAGCGATGGAACGGCTGATCGAGGAACTCGCGTCCCTCACGCGGACCGCGCTTCAAGGCGAAGCGCAGCCGACGATCGCTTCCGATCCCATCGCGTTCTTCAAGCTCGCGCGCGAGAACGGCCTGTCGGGGATGGTCTATCCCGCGCTGAAGGAAAGCGATCTTCCCATTCAGATCAGGGAACGCTTCAAGGGAGACTGGCTCCGGTATCAGGCCAGGGACGTCGCCCAAAGGGCGGCGGTGGAGGAACTCGACCGCGCCTGCGACGAAGTCGGACTCGACCACCTCTATCTCAAGGGCGTCGTCGTGAAGGAATGCTACCCCGAGCCGTACATGCGGGCGATGGGGGACATCGACGTCTTGTTCCGAAGAGAAGACATGGAGAAGGCGAGAGCCCTCTTCGTCGAAAAAATCGGGTTTCAGCACCACATGGACATGGAGGCTCACGACATCTTCATGAGGGATCGCGACCTGATCGTCGAGGCGCACCGATCGATCGACGTCGAATCTGACGAGGAACGATGGCACGTCTTCTCCGATCCGTGGGCTCATGCGAAGCGTGAACGGGGATCGCGGTTCGCCTTCGAACCGGAGTATTTCCTCCTTCATCTCCTGAGACATCTGGCCAAGCATCTCCTTTCGTCGGGCATCGGCCTCCGATCAATCCTGGACATCGGTCTATACGTCGGGAAAATGCAGGCACACATCGATCAGGAAAGTCTCAAGACGCTCCTCGAACATTCGAGACTTGATCGGTTCTGCGCGAACGTCATGTCGTTGAACCGGATCCTCTTCGGGATCGATCCGGTCCCGTCGCTGGACGAAGAAGCGGTGAGCGATCCGGCATTCATCGACGAGATCGTCGCCTACATCGCGACGTCCGGAGTCCATGGGACGGCCGCCGGCTTCAACCAGCAGGCGGTCGGGATGACACGGGAGACGATGAAGCGGGGATCCACAGGAAAAGGACGCGTCTCCTACCTAATCCGCGTCGCCTTTCCGCCCCGAAAGGCACTCCGGGACCAGTATGCCTACCTCAGGACCAGGGGATGGCTCCTGCCGATCGCCTGGATCCAACGGTGGTGGACGAAGCTGTTCCGCCAGACAGGTCGGACGATGCGTCAGGTCAGGAACCTGCGGGTCGATGACGCCGCGATCGACGATCGGGCGGACCTGTT
Source organism: Candidatus Izemoplasmatales bacterium (assembly GCA_041649275.1). Classification (NCBI taxonomy): domain Bacteria; kingdom Bacillati; phylum Mycoplasmatota; class Mollicutes; order Candidatus Izemoplasmatales; species Candidatus Izemoplasmatales bacterium. The sequence continues at coordinate 43,292 of JBAZNL010000001.1, read as the reverse complement.
CAGAAGACTTGGATTATGAGAAGGAAGGATGCTTTCTTTCACGCGAAAGCATCCTTCCTTTTTGTTCGATTCAATATTGAGGAAACGGTCGCGGGATTGTGAGCGACATCGATGATTTTCATGTCGATTTTCGGAAAATTTACGAAAAATGGTAGCGACATTCATCATTGGATATGGTAAAATCAACATAAATGTATATACAGAATAAACAGATATTGGAGGGAAACAGCATGGTGAACAAAGAACCTGAAATTCGCAAGCCGTACGAGCAGCCGACGATCGAGATCGTCACCTTCGAACTTGACGAAAGCATCGCCACCAGCGGGGACTTCGGTTCCGCCACGCTGTGCGGCGAAGAGATCTACTGAGGAGGGATGACGATGAAAAAGTTAGCTATTATCATCTCTACATTCCTGTTAGCCGCGGTCTACATCGGGCAGTTCGGTGTTCGTGTCGAAGCTGCGAGTCCGATCGGTAACACCTATGTCGTTGATGTGACCTCTCATTTTGGAGCTGGGAATACCGTCGATATGGATACATCCGCGCTGGCGTATGGTTCGAAGATTTCGATCGACCCAACAAGCGGATCCTATCCCGATTACAGTTTCGCGTTTTGGATCGTGAACGGCGTCGTCCGCAAGGATCTCGCGGTGAATTATCAATTCACGGTGACGGATTCCATGACCTTGCATGCGATCTTCAAACCGACCGGATCCTACGCCGTCGTCTTCATGGATTCGAATGGGAAACTCATCGGCGAGGTGCAGTATGTCGAGAGCGGTGCGGATGCCACGCCGCCGTCGACCGACACCTATACCAAAATCGGATATACGTTTGCCGATACGAAGTGGTCTGGAACGTACACTAGCGTGACCGAAGACAAGGCAATCATTTTACAATATGTGCTTTCGAATGCCAATACGTTCTCTGTGACATTCAGCAATGTAGCGAATGTCGCTAGAAACAAAGATTTGTACGCATTCAACGAAGTCGCACAACTGACCGCGGATGAAACCGATGGAACGAATCCGTTCAGCCATTGGGCGATCGGCACCCATATCATCTCGTATGACCGTGTATTCTATACGACGATGTTGGACAACATCTATCCGACTGCGGTCTACTTAGCAACCCCACTCACCCCAGCTGCGGTCATCTCGATCTCCGATGCGTTGTCGCTGCGCGACGGGTATGTCAGTTTCAAAGGACAGTTCGACCTGCCTTCTGGGTATTCGTTGATCGAATACGGAATACTGACTTCGTCAGACTACCAGTCCTCGATCAATATTGATACCGCCAGCAACAAGTATAGAAGCGAAAAGTACAATGGCCAGACTGGCGAGTTCATGATGTCTTTCCAGACCGCGAATGTCAAGACAGCCCGCGGGTATCTCATCTACAATGATGGCGATAGCATTGAGATTGCATATAGTGATATCTCACTGGCCAATGGAGAAACCGTCATCATTGCCGAAGTATATGGCGGCGGGGGCAACACTGGAGCAATATATAAGAATGACTTTATTATGTTGTACAATACTACAGCAAAACCAATTTCGCTAGCGGGCTATTCGGTTCAATATGCCAGCGCAACTGGTACATCTTGGACGAACAAGACAAACTTGACAGGCACAATTAAACCATACTGCTATTTCCTTATCCAAGAAGCTGCAGGGACTGGAGGAACGACTGATCTACCTACGCCCGAGGTCGTCGGTACAATCGCGATGGGAGGTTCCTCCGGTAAAGTTGCTCTGGTATCGAATACGACTGTGCTAACAGGTGCAAATCCATCATCTGCGGCAGGTGTGGTTGATTTTGTTGGATATGGTACAACGGCGAATGGATATGAAGGGACAGGACCGACTCCCGCCCCAAGCAATACCAGCTCGGTTGCACGAAAGAACTACTTTTTTGATACAGATCAAAATGCTACAGACTTTCTAGCCGGTACACCAACGCCGAGAAACTCGACTTACGTCCCTTGGTAACAGCCTTTATCCAATTCATTAAGCGCCATGTCAACACATGGCGCTTTTTATACCACCAATTCATATTGTTTGGTACAATATATAGTATAGCAATATTACGAGGTGCTTGATGAGCCGGACGAAGAAGATGATTTTGATCCTGATCGCCTTATTCCTGGGGATGTACGTCCTTGGACAATCTTCGGTCCATGCCGAATCACCGGTCTCCGTGACCGTCGTTTCGTATTTTGACGAAGACAATACGATCACAAGCACGGTGACGGGTCAGGCATACGGTTCCTCGGTCTCGTTCTCCGGCAACCTCACGAGCCAATCGGGTTATACCTTCGCCTTTTGGATCTACAACGGCGCCATCCGCACCGACCTGCCGCTCGGACATGCGTTCGTCGTCACCTCGACGACGACGCTCGTCGGCGTCTTCCGCCCCGACGACAAGGTGGCCGCGGTGTTCGTCGATACCAACGGAAAGGTCATCGAAATTCAGTATGTCCTTCCTGGGGGAAACGCGACACTTCCCGATCCAGGTGTCTTGCCGTCGAAGCCGGGATATGTCGTCGCTTCGACGCCATGGGACAAGCCACTCACGAACATCGTCGCCAACACCGTCTTCACGCTCCAGTACGTCGCAAGCGGGTCGACTTCGTACGCGCTTGAAGTGACGAACGGTGCGGGTGACGGAACCTATGCGTACAACACTTACGCGACCGTCGTCGCGGACGCTCCGGCGTCGGGACTCTATTTCGACCACTGGGCGATCGGCGGCGAAGTCGTGTCCCTCGATTCGACGTTCACCTTCACCATCCTCGAGAACACCACAATCGAAGCGGTTTATACGGCAACCCAAAGGATCGACCATCCGATGGTCGCCATGATCGGAACGACGACCCTCCGATCCGGTTACAATACGTTCCTCGGCCACTTTGAGCTTCCTGCCGGGTACACCCTCATCGAGCACGGATTCCTAGTATCCGCATCGGCCGATCAGGTTCTTGACCTGTCATCGAGCGGAGTGACCCGAATTCAGGGGACGAAGTACAACCCGATCACCAACGAATTCGTCATCTCCGTTGCGACGGCTTCCTCCGCGTCGGTCAGGGCGTACGTCGTCGTCAAGGACGCCGCCGGCGCCCTGATGACGGTCTACGACGAAATGCCTGCGGTCGACGGTGGCGTCTTGGCAACCGACCTGTTCTTCTCGTATTACATCGAAGGGTCCAGCAACAACAAGGCGATCGCCATCTACAACGGCACCGGAACGACAGTTGATCTATCGGCGTATTCGGTGAAGATGTATTTTAATGGTTCAACTTCAGCGGGGACCTCCATTTCATTGAGTGGAAGCCTCCCGAATGGTGCGGTATATGTCGTATCTGATGATTCGGCGAATGCGACGATCTTGGGCATGACTGACTACGCGTCAGCCGCATCCTTTTACAATGGCGACGATGCGATAGAACTCGTCAAGGGGAGTGCAGTCGTCGACTCGATCGGTCAGGTTGGCGTCGATCCCGGAACCGAGTGGGGATCCGGTTCGACCTCGACCGCAGACAACACGCTGATCAGAAAGTCGACGGTGACCGGCGGACGAACCGCATCGACCAGTGCCTTCGATCCCTCCGTCGAATGGGACGGTAATGACATCGACTACTCGACCGGACTCGATACCCACACCATGACCGGGGCGGGATCGTCTCCGATCGTTAGATCTATCGAGGCTCATTTCAATTCCTACAGTTACGTCCAAGGATCCTCGCTCAGCGTCGGCGGCGCCTACCTGAGAGCCTACTACTCCGACGGCACGGCGACGACGGTCTCGATCACCGAAGGCATGGTCACGGGCTTCTCGACGTCCGTCGCCGGATCGGCGACCATGACAGTCACCTATTCAGGGAAAACCGACAGTTACCCGTACACCGTCACCGCGATCCCGTCTTCCGGATCCGTCGAGGTCCACTACATCGACATCGGCACGACCGGAGGAGGCCCCGGTGAAGCGGCGCTGATCCAGTACGGCGACATCGACGTCCTGATCGACTCCGGCGAAAACGCCTCGGAGTCCGAAGGGGCGCTGCTCTCGTTCTTGCAGGCGAACGTGACCGATGGAGTCATCGAGTATGTGATCGCGACCCATCAGGACGCCGACCACATCGGCGGGATGGACGTCGTCTTCTCCAACTTCGATGTGGACTACGCGATCCTGTATTCGACGCCCGCATCGATCGCCACGACGCTTCGGAATACCTTCGAGGGTATCGTCACATCGGAGCCCGGGATCACCGTCTATCATGTGATGGACATCATCGGCTGGGCGACTCCCGAAATCGAGCTTGCGACCGGCGTCACCCTCGAGTTCATCGATACCACCTATCTGGAGACGGCGAACGCAAACTACTCGTCGATCGTCTTCGTGCTCGACGCCTTCGGCACGCGCGTCCTCTTCAACGGCGACGCCGAACAGAACCAGGAAGCCGTCTACGGGCCGATCGCGGGCGACGTGGACATCTTCAAGATGGGCCATCACGGCACCGCGAACGGCACGACCGCCGCGCTCCTGTCGGCGATCACCCCCGAGGTGGCGATCGTGACCAACGGCGACTTCCTCGGGAACGAATACTCGCATCCTACCTACGTCGCCCTTTCCAGGATCTACACCTATTCCGACAACCTGCCGGTCTACGCCGTCACCGGCGGGAACGGCACATCGGAGAGCCGGATGTCGGAACGGAACGGGACCATCACCGTGACGATCGATCCGGCGGGATACGACGTCACGAGCCAGTCCTACGGCGTCAATCCGCTGGAACTCTCGAACACGGCCTACTGGAACGACGCATCGAATGCGTACAACGACCTTGGATACTATTACGCGACCGCGACCGGCATCACCTCGGGAGCGGCGCTGAAGGCGGCCTTGAACGACATCGTCTCCGGGCATACATCGTATTCCTACACCGCCATCGTCGACATCCTCAAGGTGACCGACGCCGACCCGCTGAACGCTTCGAACGTCCTCCTGTTCTACACGGGAAGAAGCCAGGACAAGGAGACCTTCGTGGGGAGCACCGGGAATCAGGACTACTGGAACCGCGAGCACGTCTGGGCGCAGTCCCACGGCATCGACGAAGCGTTGCCCGGGTACACCGACCTCCACCATCTCCGGGCGACCGACGTGTCGGTGAACGGTGCCCGCGGCGACCTCGACTTCGGCGTCGTGGGGACGCACGACGCCTCGACGCTCGTCGCCGACACCTACGGCAGCGTTTCGACCTACAACTACATCGGCGGATCGTACTTCGAGCCGCGCGACGAGATCAAGGGCGACGTGGCCCGGATGCTCTTCTACATGGCGGTCCGATATGCGGGCGAGGGCGGAGAACCCGACCTCGAGCTCGTGAACGGCTTCACGACCAGCGATTCCTCGAACATCGGGGATCTGGCGACGCTCCTTTTGTGGAACGAGCAGGATCCCGTGGACGACGCCGAACGGGCGAGGAACGAGCTCGTCTTCGGATACCAGGGAAACCGCAATCCCTTCATCGACCATCCGGAGCTGGTCGACCTCATTTTCGGAGACTGACGGATGCTTGGATGCCCGCCATGAAGACATACCCGACCCATGGAAGGTTTCGTGTTTGAACGATGTGCGGAATCCCATCTTTTTCGAGGATGTCCATGAAAAGCGGTTCATCGTCGACCCGCCTTGCCTGGAAACGAGTCGGATCGAAGTCGCCGGCATTCCGGGTCGGACGATCAATCCAGGAAAACGGACTTCGGAAGCTTTTTCCGCAGAACACGGCGGCTGTCCGGAAAAGGACCGAGGTCCCCGAATGAACGCCCCTCTTCGCGGCGTTTCATCTTGGTGATGGAAGAGTGCGGTCCCTTCCGGTCGCATTCATTCTTTACATCGCATTAATATATAGTGATTTTTTATTCATATTTCTCTTGACATCGATGATGAAAAGTCATAGAATATATACGAAAATAGCAAAACTGGCGAAAGTCAGTGACGCAAAGCTATAGGGCCTTCCGACGGATGGTAGCCAGTTGCCATGATCTCTTCGAGAGATGATGGCCTTTTCTTTAGAAATCATCTCCCCATACAGAACACTGCGATATGCGAAAGCCAAAATCGGAGCAATCTGATGACGGAAAGCTATAGGGTCCCTCCGGGATAGCCAGTTGCCATCATTTACCCGAACTGGCTTTTTTTGTTGCTTTCGGAAGGAAGCGGCATGAAAAATAAAAAAGATAAAACGGAGGATTCTAGAAATGTTCAAGAAAAAGATGCTGGCAGTTTTGATCGTCGCTTTGTTGCTCGGTGGCACCGGTCTGGCGTTCGCCTATTGGGACAATCTGCAGCAGCAGCAGGCCGAAGAACTCAACATCGGCAACGGCGTGACGCTCCAGGTGTCCGCGGTCGCGACCGCTCCCGTCGGCAAGGTGCTGGTTCCCGCCGGCGTCGTCATGAAGGCCAACGACGTTTCATCCATCGTCCTGACCTATAACGTGAAACTCGACGAAGCCGCGTTGGCCGCCCTCGACCTCGATGTCGTCGCCTCGAACATCCAGATCGGCGGATCCACCGTGAACGCCGATCTCGTCAACATCGACATCTCCCTGGCGTCCGCGACCGTCAACGATGCCAACGTTCTGGTCACCGTCACGGTCACGCTGGATCAACCCGCCACGGTCGCGATCTACAACGTGATCAAGAACCAGGCGATCACCTTCGACCTGACCTTCACCGCCTCCATCGCCTGATTCGCGGGCGAATCGTTCGCGGTTTTCCAACCTGAAAAAAGGAAGTCATCCGCGAGGGTACCCCTCCCGGATGACTCTTTGGTGGTCAACTTGAATAAAGAGAAGAAAAGACGTCCTCTCCTCAAGAACGGGAAGGTCGTCGGATTCGTCCGATTCGTTCTCGGCGTCGCCGTCATCATCGCCATCGGTTACGTCGTTTTCAACCACGTCCCGTTCATCGCGAAGTACGATCCCTACGTGATCGTCACCGACAGCATGGAACCCGTGATCAACGTGGGGGACATCGTCATCATCGACACCGACGTCGCATACGAGGACTTGGAACCGGGGCAGATCATCGCCTTCTACGCGGACATCACCGGGGACGGGCACAGACATGTGGTGGTCCATTACCTCCAATCGGTGACGACGACCGATGATGGCAGGGCGTATCGAACCAAACCGGAAGTCAGCGAGGACATCGATCCGTGGATTCTGACGGATTCCGACATCGTCGGCATCCGGGTGGGAACGATTCCGAAGATCGGACCGATCCTGATGTTCGCCCAATCGACCATCGGCCGAGTCGTCATCATCCTTGACGTTCTCATCATCTACGCGCTCTTTTCCTATTTCAGGGGTCCGCAACCGGTGAAAAAGCTGATCGAATCGGAAACGCCGGAAAAGCCGGACGAAGACACCGCCGCATAGCCACGGGTCATCCGCTCGCTGTTCACGCGGCGGAACCATCCCGAACCGCCGGCGAAACGATGAAGAGAAGGAGGCGAACGGCATCATGAATAGACGATCAGGCGTCAGAATCGCTTTGTCGATTGTCGTTTTCTTGTGCTTTTCGTCGACCTGGATGATCGGATATTCGTATTGGGACAACACGATCAACGCCCAGAACACCGACGTCAACATCGGCGACTGGGGCATCGCCATCACCACGCCGCAGGAATTCTACAATTTCGCGACGAAGACCAACAGCGCGTCCACCGATCGATACTACCTGTTCAACGACCTCGACTTCACCGGCTTCACCTGGACCTACAACAGCACCAACAACGCGGTCGTCTTCCGCGGCACGCTCGACGGCAACGGGAAGACGATCAGCAATCTGACGATCTCCTGCAACTCGGGTTCCTACCTGTATTTCGGCATCTTCCCGCGGATGTACGGCGGATCCGTCTACAATCTCACGTTGTCCAACGTGTACTTGACCCTGGGAACCACCGCCCTCGGCGGAACCTCCCTGCGGGCGGGGTTGATCGCCGGCAACGTCTACGGACTGACCAACACCCTTTCCGACATCACCGTCGTGGATTCCGGGGTGCGCGGAACCAGTTCCGCCGGCGCCGGCGGCTTGATCGGCAGCGTCACCACGTCTTCCACCGTCGTGCATCTGAACGACGTCAAGACGACGAACCTGAAGGTCTTCAACAAGAGCTCGTACGCCGGCGGCCTGATCGGCACGATCGGCACGAGCGGCGCCCAGGTCCTGGTCTCCGACGTCGACCTGCAGGGCGAGGTGTTTTCCTACCCGACCTCGTCCTATACGGGGGGAATCGTCGGCCGCGTCGCCAGCGGGGCGAAATGCTCCATCTCAAGAGCCGTCGTGGAGATGACCTCGAGGAATACCCTGGAAACGTCCAGCACGTACAACCTGCGGTATTCCAACCGGTACCTGGGCGGATTCATCGGTCAGAATCAATCGACGAGCGCCAACGTGTCGTTGACCGACGCGTTCTTCACGGGGAGCCTGTTCCCGCAGACCAATGCGAACCGAAGTTATGTCGGGACCGCGATCGGAACCTCGAGCGGTTCGCAGACGCTCCTGAGAACCTATTATTCCAAGGTGGCGTTTCGATCGGTCACCGGAACGATCATCTACACGCCGGATGTCACGCTGCGAGGAATCGCCGCCACCCTCGTCAACGCATCGACGATGCCCGGCGTTGCGTGGTGGAACACGTTCGCCGCTTCGTTCGGCGCGGAAAACGACCTGTGGGCGCAGGACGGGACGGGAAGGCTGTACCTGATCCGCTGATCCGCCTCAAGGAATTTCGTTTCAACGACCACTCCGATTCACGGAGTGGTTTTTTCGTCGTCTCGCCCCCGTTTCGCGAAAGAAAGGCCGATGATTCGGGATTTTCGTCAGGTTATTGCAAATTCTCCCAAACATGCTATAATCGGGTTATCAAAGACTAGCCATACTGGTGCATTTCATCCATGTATGAATGGCTTGGTTTGATAAAGCCAAAACCGGAGCAATCCGGCGACGGAAAGCTATAGGGTCCCTCAGGGATAGCCAGTTGCCGTTCCAAAACATTTTTTACGTTGGAGTGATCACAATGCGACAGTTATTCGTGTCTTTTTTTGTTTTCCTTTTCGTCATCATCTCTACCCATCTGACCTATCAGTACTGGCTGGAGAACGACTCCGGTCTGCAATGGAACGATGCCGTCGCCTATTCCTACGCATCCCAAGTCGTCAAGCTCTCCGCTCCGTCCGGGAAGCGCCTCGTCCCGGTCGGCGCCGTTCTTGGAAGAAACGACGTGAATGAGGTCAGCTACCGCTACTCGGTCGCCCTCGAAGAAGGACATGAGTTCGAGGTCCAGCTCGTGAACGTCACGATCCGAAACGCCAACGCGACCTACGAGAATGTGAACGACATGCTTTTGTTCGAACACGAGGTCGAAACGGGTGTTTCTTCCCAGGCGAACGTCACGGTCACGATTCGACTCAGGATGCCGTCGACCGAAGAGGAACGCGCGATGATCCAGGGAAGCACCGTCTCGTTTCAACTGAATTTCATTCAGCGGCCTGTCGACTGAACAAATCGTCCTGATTCGCCGTCGGACGGTTCGACAGATCGGCGATCCGCCGACGATCGTCCTTCTGTGGAGGCCGGGAGTGCCGAATCCCGGATCGTTCTTCCCCTTGGGTTCGGCATGGAAGAACGCGAAGAATGCCCAATCCTTCCGTGCGCAACGCGGATCCACTTGCGCCATGTGCACGGAAACGTCTTTTCCACATCCGCCGCCCGTCCCGACCCATCGGATGAACGGATTCGAGGATGCCCGCCGTCCGTCATTCACAACGATCCCAGATCAGCGTACTTTCGACGTAGTCTTCGGAAAGTACGCTTTTTTTTGATTCCGCAAGGGATCATCATGGATCCGCCGATCGCGATGGCGTTGGCACGGACTTGCCAACGGGAATCGTCGTCGGTGGCCGCATGGCCGAGCTTGCGCAAGTATCCCTCGCTTTCCTCGCTCGGAACGCGGTCCTGTCATGGGTAACATCCTTCTCGATGGCGGGACGGCGCTTGATTCCGATCACTGCGTTGACTGAGAAAACCGAAATCCGGCGTTGACAATGCGGAACGACCGGAGTATACTATAAATGTTTACAAATGTAAACGTTATGGAGGGCGCCGATGAAGACGACGGGAATCACCAATTCGGAATGGGTCCTGCTGCGGGTCTTGCTGAACAGATCGCCGCTCGGTTCGCGAGAAATCATCGCGAACCTGCCGGCCTCGAACTCATGGAGCACGGCGACCGTCAAAACCCTGCTGTCCCGGCTCGTGGCCAAGAAGATCATCGGCTTTTATACCGTGAAGAACGCCTTCTTCTATTATCCCCTGGTGACGGAAATGGAATACGTCCGCAGCGAGACGAAATCGTTGTTTGCGAAGATCTACGGCGACTTCGTGGTCCATGAGACGGAACATTTCCGATTTTCCGGCGGTGAATCAAAAACGTTCATCGTCCGCCTGGCGGAATCCCTGGAATCGAACTATTCGAGAATCTCTGGCGATCTGTCTTTCCGGCCCGCGGAGAAGCACATGGTCTATGTGCATTCGTCGTTCAAGGTGATGCAGTCCGCGCTGGGATACGAGCATGGGCCGGACTGGATGACGGCCGGATGGTTCTGGGAAATCCTGCATGTCGCCCCGGAGGAGACGTTCGGGAACTCTTCCCCGGAGAAGGCCGCGCTCCACGTGCTGACGCAGCTTCTGATGCACTTCGTGAATCCCTACGCCCCCTTCTGGCTGATTGAAGGCGTGGCGGTCTACGAAGCCCGCTGGCTGACCGACGACGCCATCAGGAAGGCGATGGAAATCGAGAAGGATCGGCTCGATCCCTATTCAGTCTATCGGGTCCCCACCGATTATGGTGCGTTCCGCCGAGAAAGAGGGTATGAAATGGCCTGTACGGTCATTCGGTTCATCGTCGCCCGATACGGCGTCGAAGGACTGCAGGCGTTTCTGCGGGCACCCGAAGCGCTCGGAACGCTGTTTCATTGTTCGGAAGGGGAGTTCTGGGGATCTTGGCTCGAATATCTCGGCCAGACGTATTTCGGAGGCGGGGGAAGGAACTCATGAGGGTCATGCGAATCCGACGACTCATCTGCCTGACGGTTCCGTCGATCCTCACGATGCTGTTCTTGTCCGGCTGCGTCTTGCATTCGTCCGCGACGACGCCGACGGTCGCTTCGTCGTCGACGAGCACGACGATGACGACGGGAACCTCGCCCTCAACGACGGGCACGACGGCACCGACGGTCACTTCGTCATCCACGACGACACCGGCAACGAGCACGACGACCGACGCGGTCGTCACGACCGGCGACGCGTGCGTCTATTCGCCGGACATCGTCTTTGTGCGCGAGCCGCGCATGGCGGGGTACCTGCCGCAACTCAATTTCATGACATGCGTGGAAGAAGGTGTCGTATACTTCTTCTCCGATCACATCGCGACCGGCGATCGCAACGAGTTCGTCGCCTATCAGGAAACGCTCATGTCGTTTCTGGAAACAAGCCGGATTCCTCCGGACCGTCAGGTCGGGAACTACATCTTCGAGGATGTTCCCTCGCGTTCGGACAGCGCCGGCCGCAAAGCCTTCTTCATCCTCGAAGATGCCGGGACCTACATGCAGGTCCTGATCACGCTGCAGTCCTCCTTCGGCGACTACAGCAACTACGGGTGGCTCTATGGGTTGAGCAATCGTATCGCGGCCGAATTGGGCTGGGAGACGGACGTTCCCGACATTTCGATTCACGACGTCGTCGAGTTCACCGAAGGATCGGGCAATCAGGAATATCTCGATCTGACCTACCCCTGCTTCGTTTCATCCTACGTCGGCGATGCCCTTCCCTTCGTCAAGGCGGTTGCGTGCATCCTTGTGAACGGCCTGATCGATGACCGCGGGATCTCCTCGGTGGCCGACATGATTCGTCTCCAGGACGCCGCTCCGTCTCAGTTCGATGCGGAAGCCGTCGGGATCATGAACGACTGGCTGTCATCGATCGGCAGCGCGACCCGCGTGACCGCACGGGAAACGCCGATTCGTTTCGCCTATGGCGGAATGACCGCGCCCATCCTCGCTTCCACCGAGCATGCGACGTACTATCTGCTGAACGTCTACAGCGAGGCCAGCATGGACATGATGGAAATCGACTACTTCAAGTCGGACTACGCCCACCTGATCGAAGCCTTCTCGCGAATCGAAGACGACATGGCCGCGGCGGATCTCGTCTATCGGGATCCCGAACGCGTCTATCGACCCCTGAGCATCGTTCTGTGCGACGAGAAGGCCACGCAGGACGCGGCACGTTCCATCGCCTACTATTCCATCCCCCACACGACCGTGTACAGCGCTTCGGTATGGCCTGTCAACCATGAGTACCTGCATTACCTGACCACTCCCACGGTCGGATACAACTGGCAGTACGAAGCCATCGCGGACTATGGAAACAGCTCGTCCTACTTCTTGCGCTTGTTCTACCAGCGCTTCTTCGAAGCCATGATCCGGTACAACTGGGATGGACTCGAAGATATGCGCGGATTTCTGGGACGGGATCCCCAGGCGGACGACTTCCCAACGTACTGCGACATGTCGATCGTCGTGAGCGGGGATTTCACCGTCAGCACTCAAAACGGCTTAGCCCTGATTTCCGTCCCGAACTACGTCCGGATCACGTATGGAGAAAAGGTCATGAATCGGATCTTCATCCATCAGAACACGATCGAGGCGGAAATCTCCCTCACCTGGGCCGAATTGATCGAAGAATGGCAGCAATGGCTGATCGATACCTACGGTTACTTGAGCTGACGCATATGAAGACCGCAGATCAACACAAAGGAGATCGACAATCATGAGAGCGCATGTCCTCTGGATCCTCACCGTTTTCTGTTCCTGTCTGACCGGCTGCCTCGCCGTACCCACCGCCATGACGACGACGGTGACGACGGTGACGACGGCTCCGCCGTCCACGAGTGCGGAAACGACGACAATCGCCTTGACGACCATCCTGTCGACGGTATCGACGACCGATCGCCGATACGACTATCTCGGCGAAACGCCGCCGACCAACCGCGTCATTCGCTTTGACCCGACGGGATATGTTGCGAACGCCACGTGGTTCTGGCATTCCGCACCGACCTTTTCTCCGGACGGCAACGAAATGTACTGGTCGAAATATCTGGTGTCGTCCGATCGGATCCAGATCTGGTTCACCCGGAAAGTCGACGGATTGTGGACGGCGGCGGCGAAGCTGGAAGTCGAGGGCATCGAGGGCGACACGAACTGTCCGGCATTCATACCGGGAGACGACGGATTGTACTTCATGAACTTTGACGGCATCGCATTTGGCCTCTACCGGGCGACGCGGAACGAATCCGGATGGGGAAACGCGGCGATGGTTGACATCCCGATTCCAGAGGGCCTGTCGCTTGGCTGGAGCTTCGCGATCGCCGGGAACAAGAATCTCTACGTCCCCCTGTCAACCATTGGCGGTCTAGGCATCCCGCAGATCTACGTCTCGGTCTTTCATGAGGGCGTGTACGAAACCCCGGTCCCGATCGAAAACCAGGGGACGGGACTCTACGGCAACGGCGATCCCGCGATCGCACCCGATGAAAGCTTCCTCATCTTCATGTCAAGCCGCGCGGGCGGCTTGGGGGCGCACGACTTGTACATCAGTTATCGAACCGAAGATTCCACCTTCACCGAACCGGTCAATCTCGGATCCCAAGTCAATACCAGCCAGGAAGACGGACGAGCCCACGTTTCCGAGGACGGCATCTACTTGTTCTATACATCCTTCATGTCGGGCGATCGCGGCTATTCCCCCTATTGGATTCGGATCGACCAACTGAACGTGATTCGAGATCGATAAAGCCAGTACAATATAGATGCACTGCAAAAGAGATCGTAGAACTGAAAGATGGGAACATCCCGAAAAGGTGTTCCCAATTTCATATAGTAGGGAATAGTACAAGGCACCTTGAGCCGTTAGTGCGGACTATGTCGACTATATGCAACCTTTGTCACCTATTTACATTTGAAAAGCGTAATTTTCGATGATTTCGATGGAAATTACGTTTTTTTCATAGTTTTTCCTGGCTTCTTTATGAATCGAAAATAGTCGTTGTGTTTCTACATCTTCGATAGGGGAAAAATATATACTTAACCAATTGAGATTTGAAGTTGCTTTCTATCATATGTTTCAAGAAACTTAATTGACAATGCATTTCAAAACCGTATACTATATTTAGATATAAGCGTTCTTCATTTAATCTATGTGTAGGCGCAATAATACGAAACATGTTGTCTTTTTTTTGTAAGCGGTCATTCAAGAAATAGACGTTGTCAAAAAGAGGGAATTTTGGGAAAATTGATGAGTGTCCGGCTCTGATATCGCATGCATGAAAACCAATCAGATAAACTATTATCCCAATTCTCTATAACCGAACTTAGGAAGTGACAGAATGATTCTACTTGATACAGTTGTATTATATTTCATTCTAGGAATTGACAAGAACCCTTCATTTAATCGATTAAAAACAATTGAAAAATTCTTTGGAAGCAAAGTGGTTATCTCTTCATACTCCGTTTTTGAAATCATGAATAGAAACGGTCCTTTATTAGCTCGAAAAATTCTTACAGGTATCACTATTGCTGCACCAAATTTTGGTTTTATCATTTCACCTTATTCCAAACAGTTCGTTGACAAAAAGATGCTATTCGATTTTTGGACTTTGTCTCCAGAACAACTGACTCAATTATACTTTTCGTTAGGGAGTGTTCATGTCGACACCCATGCTCGTGAATTTGCGTTTTTCATTTACGGTACCGCGGGCTTCTATATGTATTTGCTTTCTCTTGTGCCTGATATCATCCAACCCGAGGTCGACCCCAAAGGAGAAGGAATTCGAGATGACTTCATTTCATATTTTAATGATCTTATTAACCGACTTCGTATTGTTCTTGAAGACCATTTTCGCATCATTTTAGATGTATTATTAAAGAATAATAGATTTAGCAAGTCTTATCTAAGAAAGGTATTGCAAGTTTATTCAGAGCAGATTCTTGAATGGCTAGTTGAGGGGGTATGGAATGTCGCAAATGAAGACCTTGAGGCGAATGTTTTTTCTTATGGCAAAGTAGTAAAGTACCTTAGTGAGTGGGAAATCAAAGTTAGCGGTATTACAAAAAAAACCTCTACCGATATAGACCCACTTAAGTTCAAGTCAAAACCAAACAACATTAACATATACAAAATTCTTTTCCAAAAATTAAAAAAGGATCAGAAACAAATTCAAATTAATTATTTCCTTAATCATTATATTTCATCAATTTGTTACATTGTGGACTCGGAATCGATAATTGAGAAACTGTATTTGCGAAAACAACTATTAAGTGCTTTTTTCGGAGAATTCATGTTCGATGTCAATGACATTATTGATAAACTGAATCTATTGGCATTCAGCACTTATGATGAAGTCACCCAATATATTACTTTTGACACTGCGCAAATTGAAATAATGAAGTTGTCACAAGAACAGAAAATGATTGAAAGTGTCAAATTCATTGAAACATTAAGGAATTAGCCGCAGGTTTTATAAAAGGTTGAATAGCTTTTAAAAAAGACGCGTCACTTTTTTAACAACTCATATATACCTATTGTGCATCAATAAGGAGTACATTCACCATGCGAAATGTGAGTATCCAAAAGCTGATTTCAACTCATGTTTTTGAATGAGACGGAGATAATAGAATTTTGTGTTCGATTACCGATTTGTATTCGAAAATCGCGAGTAGACTCGCAATATAAAAAACAATCCAGGCATTATCAGACTGATTCGACCAGAATATATTGATTGTACAAAAGGTGGAAGTAGGTTGATTTTTCTCAACCGAAAGTAAATTATGAATAATAATTATAACTTTGTATGCCATGATTGTGTGGGAAATTCAGCATTAAAAAACCACATAAGAAA
Source organism: Candidatus Izemoplasmatales bacterium (assembly GCA_041649275.1). Classification (NCBI taxonomy): domain Bacteria; kingdom Bacillati; phylum Mycoplasmatota; class Mollicutes; order Candidatus Izemoplasmatales; species Candidatus Izemoplasmatales bacterium. The sequence continues at coordinate 27,268 of JBAZNL010000001.1, read as the reverse complement.
ACACGGTACCCGCAATAAATGCGATTACTGTGGCCATAATAAGACTTCTATTCTTTTGTCGGATTTATCAGAAATAATCCTCGATGGTATTTCTATAGAATACCAAAATGCTGCCGATATCCTTGGTTATGATAGTGGTGAAGGCGGATATCAAGGTGAGACTATCGATACCTGGGATTTGATCAAGGACGTCTATTCTGAAGAAATAAATATCGAGAACGAAGTTTTGCAAAACGACATTATCGATTCTATAGATCATACCATTGTTTGGTGTAAAAAAGATTATTATTGGGGAACGGAAGAAGAAAGAGCCGAATACTCATGGGATAACTTTTGCAATCTCGTTAAACATAAAGTCAGGTATGTTTTTTATAAAGTCGAAGATCAGGTTGAAGAGGATTATTCCTCTTGCTCCGCGAATGTTATGGATCAAATCGGGATATATATTAATGAACTTAACCTAGTGCATCCATTGAATCCAAAATATGTACGAATTTATCGAGGAAGAGTACACAAAATCGGAGAAAATCTTTCGAAAGTGACCGATTTTTCCTCTCCTCCACCGCAATTTGCCAAAGCGAGTAGAATGAGTTCAGATGGAATTCCGGTTTTTTATGGGGCTTTTGATGTAGAAACTGTTTTACAGGAAATCTATACTGAGACTGCTGAATGCGCGTCAGTCGCAGAATTTTCCCTTTTACGACCCCTATATGTGTTAAATTTATCAAGACTCGAAAGGAATAAAGTCCCTTCGGTATTTGATGAGAACAAGAGAAAATATAGAGCCCCCTACCTTTTTTTGACGCGATTTGCAGAAGATGTCTCAAAGAAAATCGATGGAAATTATAACATTGAGTATATTCCTACTCAAATCGTTTCTGAGTATTTTAGACATGTTTTTCTAGATTCGGCTGGGAACAAACTAGATGGTATAATTTTTCCAAGTTCGAAAAAAGACAAGGGAAAATGTATTGTCATATTTATTGAAGGAAAAGATTGTGTGGATTATTCACCATCAGAAGGCGCGCTCTTCATGGATCCAAACAAGATTCATCGTTATCGAAAAAATTACCAAATAATTATCCCGACAGGAAAATGAAATACGCATACAAAAATGCTTGTTCTGATATCACTGAATTGATCCTATATATTGATAGCATATTATGACAATGACTTAGTCACTAAATAACTATATGACCAATAATTCCCATTTACTCTGCAAATCAATTCTTTTCTTTTTATAACGTGTTGTTCCCTTCAATAATGGTGGGCAAACATATGGATTTTCAAAATCTATTGGTTCTATTTTTTTATTGCTGGTGTTGACGATTAAACCAAATTCGTTATGATCAAGTATCACCATATTACAAAAGATCGCCTTGAAATCATAATCTTCAAGACTGGCCAAAGGCTCTTTGCCTTCGGCTATTTTCTTTTTAATCTTTCTGACATTTTCTTCATAATCATACTTGGTTTCATACTCATCTTCCATTTCAACGAGGCCGATACTTTCTTCAATGATTCTCTTTTCGAGCTCCATTAGCAAAGTATGATCTGCACTTTGCGTTGATGCCGCCATTAGGATTTCATCATACTCGACTTTCCATTTAGCAAGCATTTTTTTCTTTTCTTCGATCTTTGGCTTCAGTTCATTCGTCTCCATGATGTGTTGGACGTAGAGGTCAAATCTTGGCTCTATCTCGCTGAATTTCGCCCTCGGCGCGTTGATGCCGTCAAGGACGACTTTCAGTGCGTGTTCCACATGAACGGGCTTGTACAGCGGATTACGAAGGGAGTCGTTCGCCAATAGATCCGACCTTTGCTTTGAACCGGTATATCCCGTCTTGCGATACAAGAACTTCTTGAGCAAATTCGATCGAACAAAACGAGAGATATCGACATCATTTTCATGAACGATTCTCGTTTTGTTTTTCCCCTCTTGGAAGCAATCCTGGACTTCTTGAAACATCTCATGGCTGACGATGCCTTCATGGTGGTTGTGGATGTGATACATCGATCGATCGCCTGTGTTTTGATGACGAATATTCGGTCGGAGAGGGGAGGAAAAGGATTTTCCCAAATGACATCCCCCATATATTTCTCATTACGCAAAATGGCACTAATGCTCGATACACTCCAATCAAGGGAACCGTTCAGTGTCTTGTGACCGTTGGCGATCAACCAGTCCTTGATTCTCGTTTGAGATGTCTTATCGAGATACATTGTATAGATGGTATGAATCACTTTCGCTTCCGATGGCTCGATCACCCAGGTGCCGTCCCTTAAGAACCGATATCCCAACAGCGGACGATTATGAACCTTTCCGGCTTGATGGTTCTTTTCAACGCTCCACCGAATATTCGAGCCGATCTGTTTCGACTCCACCTCGGCGAGACCGGCCAGAATGCTTAACAAGAGATCAATCATTGGATCCAGACTGGAAATGTTCTCTTTCTCGAATAGAATTCTACCCCTTTGGCCCGCAGTTCTTTGATGAATTTCGGGGCAGCTATGGCATTGCGGGCAATGTGGGTAAATGTAAATTCTCCCGCATCGAACCATACATCCTTCGTATGGGGAGAACAGGCCTGTCGCGATTACAAAATGGCCTTCATGTGTCGAACCCAATCCCGGAATGCTATGCCGTTGACGAACCGAATCATTGGACTGAAGAACCCAAGGAGGAAATACACATGTTGTTCCGGATTCATCTTGTCGCTCCCCTTTTCATTTTATTGCACCCGTTGGCGTCGCACGATGGTTCATCTTCATGATCGTCATGATCTCGGGGCTGCCACTGATGAGATGAAGTGAATTTCGTCCGGCAATGGACACGAAAATCTTCATATGCTCCGGAATATTCTGAAATGCTATTGCATTTCCCTCGGATGGGTGTCATAATATTGTTCAGTAGATGAACAACGGAAGAAGGCAGGCCATGTTCGACAATCCGTTCTTCACCCCCACGCTCCTATTCAAGGAGTATCTGATCCTCGACATGATCCTGAACATGCCCAACGTGACGCAACGGAAGATGTGCGAAGCGCTGGGCGTTTCTGTTTCCATGGTAAACCAGTATCTCGACGACTTCGAGGAGAGAAGCCTGATACGACGCCTGCACAAGACGAAAAAGCTCGTGCAGTACGAACTGACCCCCTCCGGCGTCGAACGGCACAAGGTCCTGAACATCGGCTACATCAAGTCGTCCCAGCAGGTCTACGAGGCCGCCAGACGCGACATCGCGCAGTTTCTCAAGCAGATCTACGACCGGGGATTCAGACGGATCATCCTCTACGGGGCGGGGGAAGTGGCCGAGGCGATGCTGCAGGTGATGGAGCATGAAGACGATTTACCTCATGTCATCGCGATCATCGACGATGATCCAACGAAACAGGGGAAGGGCATCGGCGGCGTGCCGATCCTCTCCTTCCTCGAAGGGATTCGGTACTCGCATGACGGGATCCTCGTCTCGAGCTATCTGAATCATGATATAATATTCAATAAACTATTAGCCAGCCATTATGACAAAGCGAAGATCGTCCAATTCTTCGACTGAATGAAACGACATGAGGGACAACCGGGTATGTATAGAAAAGTCATCAAGCGCCTTTTCGACTTTCTCCTCTCGTTCATCGGCATCATCGTCGCATCGCCTTTCCTGCTTCTGATCGCCCTTGCGATCAAGCTCGATTCCAAGGGACCGGTCATCTTCCGGCAGAACCGCGTCGGCAAGCACAAGAAGTTCTTCAACATCTACAAGTTCCGCACCATGAAGATCGATACTCCGAAGAACACGCCGACGCATCTTCTGGAGCATCCGGAGCAATACATCACGAGGGTGGGGAAGTTCCTGCGTCGCTCCTCCCTTGACGAAGTCCCCCAAATCTTCAACATCCTACTGGGACAGATGTCGATCATTGGACCGAGGCCGGCCCTATGGAATCAGGACGATCTGATCGCCGAACGCGACAAGTACGGCGCGAACGATGTCACGCCAGGATTGACTGGGCTTGCGCAGGTCAAGGGCAGGGATGCACTGGAGATTCCCATCAAGGCGAGGTACGACGGTGTATATGCCAGTCACATCACGTTCATAGGTGATACCAGACTGTTCTTCAAGACCATTCGAAGTGTATTCAAGAGCGAAGGGGTCGTTGAAGGTGGAACCGGAGCGCTGAATCAAGCAACGGAAAAGAAGGACTAAATCACAGGTGGTGTAGTAACTATGAAAAAGATCCTAATTACAGGTGCGAATAGTTACATTGGCACATCTGTCGCAAAATGGCTTCTCCAGTGGCCTGATAAATTTTTTGTCGATACGATAGACATGATCGATGGATCGTGGAGAAGCAAGGACTTTTCATCATACGACGTCGTATATCACGTAGCTGGAATCGCACATGTATCCTCAAAGAAGAAGATGGCGCCGCTTTATTTCAAAGTGAACCGGGATCTCGCCATTGAGACTGCAGAAAAAGCGAAACGTGAAGGTGTAAAGCAGTTTATCTTCATGAGCAGCATGATCATTTACGGAAAGGACAATCGCATTGGTGACCATCGACCGATTGACGTCACAAGATATGCACCGATCAATGCCTATGGGAAAAGTAAACTGGATGCTGATTTAGCGATTCAAAAACTTGCGGACGAATCTTTCAAAGTAGTAATAAGTAGGACTCCTGTAGTGTATGGCCCGAGCAGTAAAGGCAATTTCACAAGGTTGATAATGTTGGCAAGGAAAATACCCATTATACCAAAGATGTCGAATAAGCGAAGCATGATATTCATTGATAATTTAGCAGAATTTATTCGAGTCGTGATCCAGTTTGATGAATCGGGTGTCTTCTATCCACAAAACAGTGACTACGTTTCTGTGTTAAGTGTCATAAAAGAAACTAGGGCAATGTTGGGACTGCCTACAATCGAATCTAGTATATTTCGCATCCTCATAATTGTCACATCGGTTTTTATGCCTAGACTAAGAAAGGTGTTTGGTGATAAGTATTTTGAGTTGTGTTCAACTGAATATCGGAATAACAACTATGTAATATGCGATTTCGTTTCTTCACTGAACAAGACCTTGAGTTAGCTAATATAAACGCATGTTCTTATAACGTCAAACGTATATGTCCCTTCATTTTTGGTTGTTATATGCCCATTTCACTTCGATAGAGGACATAAGTATTATCAAATCAACCTACGACTTGTTTCCTTCGTTTTCATAATATACTGGTTGATATGCAACTATTTACAGTATGTGTTTATTGAGTCCACCCCCCTTGTTTAGCCCCACAAACAGTCACAGATACGCATATAATGCAATTAACTGTAAGCTAATTTTTATTACTAAATAATCTATTGGATCAAATATCGTTGGAATATAATGAAATGAGGATTGACAAAAACGATGAGAATAATGTATTTTGCGTATGAAGGATTTGACTGTCACAACGGGACTAATCATTTAGCAATAAAGTTACTAGATTACTTACTCAATGAAGGTTTTGACATATATCTACTTACTAGTCATACAACAGGTGAAAATCCTGATATACCTTCTATATTTCACAATAGAGAACGCTTTAGATATGACATTGTTCGACGCAAAGTAGTGGATAAAAAGAACTTTATTTGGAGATACATTTCAGGAATGAAATACGCTTTTTCATGTAGACGAAGATGGATGAAGGAGAAAAAGAATCTCGATGCGATTATTCTACAATCAACTCCCACCGTCTTTTTTTCTTCCGTTTTGCTAAAACTCTTTTTTAAAGGGAAAGTGATCCTAAACTCATATGATGTATTCCCTAACGTAGCATTCGATTCAGGTATTCTTAAGGGTAAGTTCGTTTATAAAGTCTTTTCATATTTACAGAAAAGAGTATATAAATATTGCACAAAAATAATAGTGATATCCTCTGATATGATGAACACACTAATTCGTGAAGGTGTTGAAAAAGACAAAATTATTCAGATTAACAATTGGTATGATGATGATAATGTTCGCCAAATCTCACCAAATGAAAATTCGTTTATTAAGAAATATAATCTGTCTAGCGACTTGTTTTATATACAGTATGCAGGCAACTTTGGATACACATTCGATTATAACTTTGTAATTGAAGTAGCAGATGCTCTACAGAGTAATAAACAAATAGTATTTCATATGATTGGAGATGGTGCGCGACAGGACGAATTCGTTCATATAGTTGGTGAAAAAAAACTGAACAATATAGATTTCATTCCTTGGCAGCCTAGTAATATGATCTCAGATGTTTATAGTGCTTGTGATCTCGCGCTGATCCCCCTAGCAAAGGATGTTATAAAAAATAGTTACCCAAGCAAGTGTTCGTTATTAATGGCGTGCGGTAAAACGGTAATCTGTGCGACAGAAGAAAATTCGGATTTCTATAACACAATAAATAGTAACTGCATCGGTGTGTGTGTATCAAATCGCAATCCACAACATGCCGCGGAGATCATAAACAACTTATTTCTAGATAGACGAAAACTCGCGACAATAGGTCAAAACGCTAAAAAATACGGCGATGAACACTATTCAAGTTCAGCGTGTCTACCAAAGTTTAAAGAATTATTGAAAGAGTTAATTGAGAGGTGAATTGCGCATATGAACGATTCTATATTTAAGAATAAGGTAATAATGGTGACCGGTGGGACGGGATCGTTTGGTAATACTGTAGTCACAAGGTTCTTGAAAACTGATATTCGCGAAATTAGAATACTATCACGAGATGAAAAAAAACAGGACGAAATGAGACATCTTCTAGTCGATAATTTTTCAGACTACGCACATAAAGTAAAATTTTATCTTGGCGATGTCCGTGATTATTATTCTATTGCGGACTCGTTTAAGGGTGTTGATTACGTCTTCCACGCCGCAGCACTTAAGCAAGTCCCCTCATGCGAATTTTATCCACTAGAAGCAGTAAAAACAAACGTTCTTGGATCTAACAATGTTATTACTGCATGTTTGGAGAATCACATAAAAAAAGCGATATTTCTCTCTACAGATAAGGCAGCATATCCAATCAACGCTATGGGCATGACAAAGGCATTAATGGAGAAGATTGTCATAGCGCGAAGTGGTCAAATGCAAGAGAACGATCCGATTCTTTGCTTAACGCGATATGGTAATGTGATGGCATCCCGCGGATCAGTTATTCCCCTATTTTGCGAGCAAATCGACGATGGGAAAGAATTGACAATAACAAATCCAGACATGACTCGTTTTATGATGACGCTAAATGATGCTGTCGATTTAGTGCTATATGCGTTTATTAATGGGCAACAAGGCGATTTATTTGTTCAAAAAGCCCCTGCTTGTACAATCGAAACTTTAGCAAAAGCCATTATTGAGTTGAAAAAATCAAATGTTGGCTACAAGGTGATTGGTGCTCGTCATGGAGAGAAACTATATGAGGTCTTGGTTACCACTGAGGAGATGCAAAGAGCGACAAGCTATGACGGCTTTTATAAAATAAGTGCGGATAATCGAAACCTAAATTATGAAATACTTGAAAACGGGAATCTCATTTACAATTCTCTCGAGCAATATCATTCGCACAACACGAGGAGATTGAATGTGGATGAAATGAAGATAATGTTGTCACAACTTAAGTTATTTGGCGGTGAATATTAATGAAATTTTTGGTTCTTGGATGTAACGGCATGGCAGGGCATATGATATCAATCTACTTGTCTGAACGAGGCCATGATGTGATAGGATTTGATAGAAAACCATCCAGTCTAGTCAAATCTATAGTCGGCGACGCACTTAATAAAAATGAAATCAAGGACATAGTATCAAGAGGTGATTTCGATACAGTTATCAATTGTATAGGTATCTTAAATCAAAGCGCCGAAGAAAATAAGTCGAATGCGGTATTTCTAAATTCATATTTACCACACTTTCTTTCAGATATTACAAAAAATACAAATACACAAATCATTCATATGAGTACCGATTGTGTGTTTTCCGGCAACCGAGGACAGTACACTGAACTCGACCAGAGAGATGGGACTTCTTTTTACGATCGCACAAAAGCATTAGGGGAACTAGATGACAATAAGAACATTACATTAAGAAATTCAATCGTCGGACCCGACATTAATGCGACAGGTATAGGTCTTCTTAATTGGTTTTTATGTCAATCCGGTCCAATAAATGGATTTTCAAAAGTTCTTTGGACTGGGCAAACGACACTTCAATTAGCAAAAACAATGGAACACGCTGCCATGAACAGAGCCCATGGATTGTATAATATGGTACCAGATCATTCCATTTCAAAGTTGAATCTTTTGAAACTCTTTAATAGATATTTTAAAAATAATACTGTCCAAATCATCCCAAAAGACGAAATATATATAGACAAATCCTTGAAAAGAACCAAATTTGAGTTTGACTATCTCATTCCTGATTATGAAGTAATGGTATTGGAACTTGCAGAATGGATGAAAAATCATACACACTTATATCCGCATTATAAATTGATTATGTGAGGTGATAGAATGGAACGCAATCTCGTCATTAATTTTGTTGCTTTCCATGGTGGAGGGGTTTTGTATTCATACGAGATGACCAAGGCGATGTGTATGGATGGACGGTGCAACATATACGCAATTGTATCATCTAAAATGGAAAACATAGAGAATTGGAGATTGATACCAAGACTTCACTTAATCGAGATAAAAGGATATAGTAATCGCCTTAACTTCGTGCTAAATCTACTATACTTTTATGCTGTTGAATTCATACGAATAAAAAGGCTATTTACAGGAATAAACATAGCAGCTGTGTACATTCCGTTCGTTTCGTTCTGGACGAATCACATTCAACGTCTATTCAAAAAAACGCGCACTTTCTATACAATGCATGATGTGTATCCACATAATAATAAAAAGAATTTAGTATGGAAAATCTCTGATAAACTCGCAATGAAATGTGACCATATCATTATTTTATCGGATTACTTTAGAAATGACATAAAGATCAATTATCATAAATTGGACAGCAATATCCTCACAGTTCCTCATGGAAATTACTATAATGGTGTGAATAAAAAGGGAGCTACATCGACATATGATGATACGCTATATAATTTTATATATTTCGGTCAAATTCAAGAATATAAGGGTTTAGACGTTTTAGCTGATGCGTTTCGATTACTTTTCAAAGAGAGAAAGGACGTATCACTAACAATTGCTGGATCGGGGGATTTTTCTCCATATAGAGATAAATTTGCTGCAGCTAAATGTCCCAATTTACGAATCATCAATCGTTGGATTACGGATGAGGAAATACCCGAGTTGTTTTCCGCAAAAAAACAGATCACTGTACTACCATACAAAAGTGCGTCACAATCAGGAGTAATCCCGCTATCTATGCATCTACAGTCTTTAGTCATTGCTACCAATTGTTCAGGTATATCCGAACAAGTAATAAACGGAAAAACAGGTTTTCTTGTTGAGCCGAATAATGTAGAATCCTTATTGTCAGTGATGCTATTCGTTATCTCTAATTGGGGAGAAATGGAAAAAATCGTTGAACAAGCATACCAACACATAGAATCGATGGATTGGGGTGCGATCTCATGTGCGGTAATTGATCATATCTAGATCGGATTCATACGGTTGAATCAATTCAAATACCGGCTCATACTCATCAAGTACGGGAGGGCACAATAGTGAAAATCCTTCATATCACTCCTGAGGTTCCTGGGCGAAAATCTGGAGGGCAAATATGTGTACTACAATCAACTGAAATGCTATGTAGCGATAAAAATAACACAATCGATTATATTGGCCCAGCGATAGATGACAAAAAAATACGGGAATTTTATACTACAATATATGAACTTCAAGCATCAACATCATGGATCGGGATTATCGTTACTCTTAGCCATTTAGTATTAAACAAAAGATACATCTCGTGGAAGAAATTAAGTAAACAATTAGATTTCTCAAGGTATGATATTGTTTATCTCGAATTTACTAAATTGCACTATGTGGTTAAAGATATTCATAGAAGAGCACCAAAAACAAAGATTATAGTTAGGTCTCATAATGTGGAGTTAGATTATGCGTCATATGAATACCATACGCACCGCACGTTGATAAAATTCATTATTATCTCTATTGTTAAAGCACACGAAAAGTATATCCTTCATAATGTTAATCAAGTAATCACACTTACACATGATGATAAGCGACGTCTATGTGATGTTTACCATATTAGCAAAGACTGTATCGACGTTGTCCCTATATGTATTGATGAACCGATGTCGACCAAATGTGGACCCGGTCACATCGATGGCAAGACTCATTTTTTGATTACGGGCTCATTATGGTATGGGGCAAATGTTGAGGGAATTTACTGGATGTTTAGTGAGGTTTTATCAAGTATCACTGAAACATATGCACTTACTATCGCGGGCTCAAGGCCTAACGAGAAAATGCGACACCTATGCAATGCGCATAATATTACCCTGATTGACACGCCGGACTCAATGAGTGACTATCTTGAATGGTGTGATATGGTTATTGTACCAATATTCGGCGGGTCTGGTATGAAGGTGAAGATCGCTGAGGCGATGTCATATTGCAAGCCGGTCATCACAACATCGTATGGTGCAATAGGTTACGACATACAACATGGTGTGAATGGTTTTATAGCAGATGATGCAAAGACGTTTGCAAAAAGTATGACAGAATATATTCTAATGTCGCCGAATGAAAAAGAAAAAATCATGTGTTCGGCGAAAGCTCTATTTAGCGAAAAGTATGAGACAAGTAGAGGGGCACTAAAACTTGCCGAGATTATTAATGCTATGAAGGGAACAGAAGAATAATGAATATAGTGATACTTTCTGGCGGTTCAGGCAAGAGGTTATGGCCTCTATCGAACGAGGTGAGGTCAAAGCAATTCTTGAAGGTATTAAAAAAACCGGATGGAACATATGAATCTATGTTACAGCGAATATATCGACAAATAAATAAAACAGATCCCCATGCTGTGATTACTATTGCGACTTCAGGAACCCAAGTCCCATTGATTAAAAACCAACTTGGTGCCGAAGTGAATATTTCGGTTGAACCGTGTCGTAAAGACACATTTGCAGCAATCGCATTAGCAACAGCATATCAACATGACGTACTTCGTTTGTCTCTTGATGATGTAGTCATCGTTTGTCCTGTCGACGCTATGGTCGAAGATGATTACTTTAACACATTCATGGAACTGGAAGAACAGGCAAAAAAGGATGATACAAAACTGATTCTACTGGGAATCGAACCTTCATATCCGAGTGAGAAATATGGATACATAATTCCGAAAAGTAATAGTCATATTGATTCGGTCGAGTTGTTTATGGAAAAGCCAAACATCGATGTCGCAAAAGAATATATAACAAGAGGTGCTCTTTGGAACGCAGGGGTTTTTGCTTATCAAGTTCAATATGTTTTAAAAAAAGCGGCAGAAATGTTTGGCACAAGCAACTATAATCAATTATGTAGTTCATATGAAAGTATACAGAAAATATCCTTTGATTATGCAATAGTAGAAAAGGAAACAAGTATAAAGGTCGTTCGATATTCGGGATCATGGAATGACATGGGAACTTGGAATGCTTTATCAAACTCACTTAATGAAACGTCAATTGGACAGGTGATATTTGGTGAAGGTTGTGTCAACACTAATGTTATTAGCGAGTTATCATTGCCGATTGTTGCACTTGGACTCAATAATTTGATTATTGTCGCAAACCCTGATGGAATTCTGGTTTCCGATAAACAAGCAAGTGAAAAACTCAAGCATTATGTTGGCGATATTTGTGGGCACCCGTTATATGAAGAGTTTGAATGGGGTAGTAGTAAGGTTGTAGATACGTTGAAGTCAAACGGTAAAGTAATAAAAACAAAACACATAATCATTTATTCCGGGCACACTTTCATTCGCAGTATACAATCGGCATATAGTACCTCATTGACGGTTATTGATGGAAAGGGATGGTGTTCGGTTGATGGAGAATCCATAGGTATTTTCCCGGGGTTCTCATTATTATTGCATCCAAATAAGGAGTATCATTTTATCGCTGCTCAACAGGCTCACATTATTGAAGTCCATATAGAATAATTCGCAACTAAGGTGATTAAACCCCTTTCTCATAAATGACCTTCTTGTGATGGAGTTACAAAATAGGTGTACCACCCAATAGTGTAAAATAATAGATTTTCTCAATGGATAACGCTGGGAGTGTTTATATGAAATATTCTCTCACGCATACTATTCGATGAGTTCCATATGAAAAAATCTAAAAAAATGTGAAGTGTGCTACGGTACAGATCATTTGTATTGTGGAAAATATACATAAAACCGACTCGTGACACAAAAAGGTATTACATCACTCTCTGATTGTTATACTCAATGTTGGGCCGGTATAGACAATATGTTGTGTGTTATTGTAACGTTGAAGGAGGAGAAATTATGCGTGGGCAAGGTGGTGTCAACAGCACTTCAAAAAGTGTCCGATTGAAGTATCTTCCAAACATAATCTTGACCTCTGCATTGGCGATTATTTCAATTACTCCGTATCTGTCAAGGAATTTCTCATTGCAGATTAACTTTGGAATTTTCTTGTTATGGGGCGTATCCGCGATTATCACAAATGATATACACTTCAGTTTTGTCAAAATGGATAAAATTATTGTTTGGACAGTTGCGTGGGCAATCATGCAATATGTCATGCGGGCAACTGGTGTCTCAAATTTGATTTGGAAAGTATATATTGACAGACTAACTTTATATTTCATTCCTGTCATTATGGTTTTCATTCTGAGCTACTACAATTTTGCGGAAATGAAATTATTGGCGTCCATATTTGTATATGTAATTATCCTAAACACGATAAACAATATCTCCTTATACATTACTGATCCAACAATCTTTATAAACCTTAATATTTTAGGTGATATATCAAGATTGACAAATGCAGGTAGTACCGATTTCGTAACACTACTGATATTTTTTATTGGTGTCTGTGTCGTGGCAATCATTAATACAACAAAAATCGCTATGAAAATAATGTTTATAGCATTTTCTTTATGTGCGGGGTATTTTGTTGTTTATGGTAATCCAAGAGCAACAGCTTTTGTATTTTTGTCGCTATTGCTTTTTGCTATTCTTGCGCTGTCTTACCGTAATTCGAATAGTTTTTCTGTTCTTTTACGGGGTCTATGTATTTTGCTTATTCTAATTCTAGTATTTATTGAAATAGTTCCTATTGTACGATTTGTTACTACTTCGATCACATCTTCGCGAATGATCGAAAGATTTAATGATATAGTACGAATAGTTGAAGGTAATACATCGTTTCTAAATACTGGAAACGAAAGCATTGCACTTCGGTTTCAACTTGCTCAAACTAGCATATCAACATTCTTCGGTGGCCTAAGCAACTTTATTTACGGAGTTGGAGAAAAGGTTCATGGGGAATCGTTTTTTGAACTGGTCAACTATGGCGTTGGGGACCATTCCGAGCTAATAGATGTTTTTGCAGAATATGGGATTATTGGAGGTTTCATTTTATATAACCTGTTATACGAAATATTCAAGAAGATCTTGGCATTACCTAAGTCGAAGATCATAAAAAGACAGTTATTAGCAATCATCGCTGTGTTCATATTATATTCGTTTTTCAATGATGTCCTGCTTGAAAATGTCTTGTATGTTGTCTATATATTTATGCCAATTATGATAGTTGTTCTTGACGAAAGAAATACGAAGGGGCACATCAGGGGGGTACTTCATGGGTAGAAGAAATATCAAACAAAAAGCGGGTTCACTAATTTTTCGAATCTACCATTATTCTATTTTTTCTGGATTACTGCATAGAATGAAGCAGTATGCGATTTTCGCAATTCAGAAACTTCATTCAATCCTACAGGCGATTAGCACAATCCCAAGACGTTGTGGTTACGCTGATAGGCGCTTTAAAGCGTTACGAGCACTAAAAGGTCAATATATGGGTAAAAGATGTTTCATCATTTGCACTGGACCAAGCTTACTGATTAGCGATCTAGAAAAGTTAGAAAATGAGTATTCATTTGGAATGAATTCTATTAGCTTGATACACGAAAAGACTAGATGGAAACCGGATTTTTACGCTATACAAGATTTGTCGGTCTTCGAAAGAATAAAAGAGAGTGTGTATACAACTGATAATGGACAAGTCTTCATCCCGCTTGAGTTCTCAAGACACTATGTATTACCGGAGAATTGGGTTATGTTCCATACTTCCTGGGCTTATCACATGTACGAATTAATTTATAAAACGAAGTATTTTGCAAAGTTTAGTCGGGACTGTTATGCCACTGTCTATGATGGTTACTCGATAACGTATTCCATTATGCAACTAGCTATATATATGGGGTTTACCGAGATATACTTGCTTGGAGCAGACAGTAGTTATCTTGGCGAGAAAAAGCATTTCATTGAGCACGGGACGAATGACCCAACTTTTCAAACTGCGACTGATAGACTATTCTCTGCGTATTCAGTCGCAAAAAAATTCACAGATAAAAACGGCATAAAGGTATACAACGCTACTCGAGGGGGTAAACTAGAAATTTTCCCCCGAGTCAATTTAGATGAACTACTTAAAACAAGTAAAAAAAATAAGGTAAATACATAGTGAACACATACATATTCTTAACACATTCTATATGTAATGTTGGCGGTGCAGAGCAATATATATCAAATAAGATAGACTTCTTAAAAAAAATGAATTACGACACATATGTGGTTAGCTATCAAGAAGGGACGGTTATGCTTCAACCTCTAGCACAATACTACCGTCTGAGGCAGCCACTACTTCGCTTTAGCCCGTTAATTTTTTGTTCGGCTGAGAGAAATAGAGTATTACGCGATATTCATAACTCAATAACTATCAACGGTGAAAAAGTATATATAGAAAGCAACGGAATTATATGCGCAGAGTGGGGGGAAATTCTTGCAGAGAGGTTTAACGCTAAACATATTTGCGTGGATCTTCAAGAGCAACATGAGCATACCCAAGCAGAGAATGATTTTTTATATTATAAATATACAAGGAGAGAGTTTTTTGTAATTAGTAAAGAGATTGTTTCAAAGATATTTTCAAATATCCCCATACAAGATGACGGTGAATCAGCAAGCATTAGAGCTTACTGTACAAATGTGGTTCAAGATGTATCGACAACATTTCATAATACAATACCCGAAGCTGATTATACTCTTGGAAGCATTGGCCGACTTGATAAACCATATTTGAGCCGAACGATTCACGAAATCGTCGAATATGCTAAGAATAAAATGGATTGCATAATTAATCTTGTCCTAATCGGGGGGGGATCCATAGATGCGATTCAAAAAATACAAACCGAGGTCAACAGAGTAAAAAATATTAATTTACTAATCACAGGATATATATTTCCAATACCATTGACACTAATCAGCAGGATTGATTGTTTTATTTCGTCCGCCGGTAGCGCGTTGGTGTCCATGAGAGAGATGCGACCTACCATTTGCATTGATGCGATTTCTGGAAGACCAATGGGCATTTTGAACTATACAACGACAAGTCTGTTATTTGATAGTAAGGAAAGGCCTAGTGACGAGACATCTTTGTCCAATCTTTTGGATTTGATCTTGATCGAAAAATACTGCGATAAAAATCCTACTCTTGGCATGGAATATGATTTTGACGACTATAATTTGGAATTTACTCGGCAATTGAGTTTTTTTACAAAGAGTACTGAAAAAAATGAATACTATGATATTAACAATATTCACAATAGACGGTTAAAATTAGTGCTATACAAAGTTATTGGACATGTGTTTGGAGGCAGTGTTTTTGTGAAGATGCAATATCGACTTCACGAAATAAAAAAAAGATTGAAAAAACCAAATCTCTAATTACTTAATAATCAACAACCGGAGCACAAATATATGAGCAAAAATGCGACACTTGCCATAAAGATCACAACATTCTATTTGATTGCGAATATCTTTGAAAAGGCAATAGATTTCTTCCTATTACCAGTTTTTACTAGTGTGCTTTCTCCGGCTGATTATGGAATAGTTAGTACATATCTCTCATATGTTAGTATCTTCTCGGTATTTATCTCTTTGTCGTTGGGAAGTTCGGTACGATTTGCAGTTATTGACTACAAGGATAAGTTGGATTCATATGTATCCTCACTAGTAACCCTCCAGATAATTATCGCGCTACTAGTCTCAGTAGTAGTTGGTATCATTTCAAAGTTCTTTCTACCCGATGAATACCATATACTTACGATATTCTGTTTACTTCATGCGTTTTTTGGATGCATAATCAGCATGGTATCACTTCGATACATGGTCGAAATGAAGTATGTAAAAAGGTCTATGCTTCTCATAATGCCTAATTTATTAGCGATACCCTTATCGATAATGTTGATAAGAATTTATCCCACAATACCATATATGGGACGCATCGTAGGCATCTTGTCAACAATTGGCTTTGTTGGCTTTATTTATACGATCATCCTTTTGCTACGAGGAAAACAATTGGTATCATTAGCAAATTGGAAGTACGCAATCAAATATTCATTGCCTTTAGTTTTTCATGGATTGACATTGGTCCTTCTTAACCAAATTGATAGAACAATGCTTACTTCTATTCGAGGCGTCTCGGACACAGGTATATATAGTGTTGCATGTAGTTTTGGATCGATTGCATTTGCATTTACTACAGCAATGGAAAACACTTGGATTCCATGGTTTTATCGAATGGCTCAAAAAGGGGACTATATACAAATAAACAAATATTCAAAAATTTACACTTGGACATGTGTACTATTATCGTGTGGAATAATTTTCTTATCACCTGAGGTTGTAAAAGTCTTCATTAATGATGCATATTGGCCGGCAATAGGAGTCATTCCCTTTCTCGTTGGGGGGACATTTTTTAAGGCGGTTTCTGGGTTGCCAATTAATGCGATGTACTATACAAAAAAAACACGAATGATTGCGGCAAGTTCTCTATTAGCATTAGTGGTGACATTGCTTCTAAACTATATGCTAATACCGAAATTTGGTGCAATTGGCGCCGCGATATCATCTGCCATCGCATATATGGTTCTGTTCATAATGCAAAGTGTATCGACAAAGATACAGTATACGCACATGTTCCCAAACATTGTTTTTATTCTCCAAGGATTGATTATCATGGCTGTGGTCACAGTCGGCTACATAACACAAGAGAATTTTAAAACTCGGTGGCTACTAACGGCAATAATAGTATTGATTTATGGATTAATTCTTCATAAAAGTCGGTTACTTAATAACGTATTAGTGAAAAAGAAAAATGATGAATGACTAGTGAAAATGTCAGGAGTGATAGAGTGAAAAGATTGATGTTGCTATGTGGACTGCGTTATGCTGTACCTGTAATTATGGCTGCACATGAAATGAATATATATGTCATAACTTGTGATAACAAACCAGACAATTTCGCACATAGGTACTCTGATGAGTATTGCAATGCGAGCGTAATTGATAAAGACGCAATATTAAATGCAGCAATCCGACTGCGCATTGATGGAATTATGTCGTTCGCATGTGATCCAGGAGTATTAACGGCTGCATATGTTGCAGAATTATTACACTTGCCATCATGTGGGCCTTATGAATCCGTTGCGATTTTGCAGAATAAAGGAAAATTTAGACGTTTTTTAGCAGCTAATGGCTTTAATGTACCCACAGCAAAGAGCTACACATCAGTGGATGACGCTATTGGCGATACTGGTTTATTTCATTGGCCGGTAATTGTTAAGCCTACTGATTCAGCTGGTAGTAAAGGTGTAACTAAGGTAGATAATCCGACGATACTGAAAAAAAGCATTGAACACGCTTTGTCATTTTCAATCTCAAAGGAATTCATTATTGAAGATTTTCTTATGCAAGAAGGGTTCGCTTCTGATACGGATTGCTTTTCGATAAACGGTGAACTAGTTTTCGTCTCATTCAATGCACAACACTTTGACAAAAACGCTATAAATCCCTTTACCCCCTCTGCATATACATGGCCATCATCAATATCTGCTGCGAATGAGAGTGTGTTGATTAGCGAGATTCAAAGGGTGCTTACTTTACTGAAAATGGGAACATCAATATACAATATAGAGTCTAGAGTGTGTATTGATGGAAAGGCATATATTATGGAATGTTCTCCACGGGGGGGGGGTAACAGATTGGCTGAATGCATTAAGTATGCAACAGGAGTAGATCTTGTGAGTAACTCAGTTCGAGCTGCTGTAGGGTTGCCAATTGAGGTTATTGAACAAAAGCCATATCGTGGATGGTGGGCTGAAATAATACTTCACAGCAGTAAACCTGGTGTTTATGAGAGTTTATGGATAAACGACGATATAAAAAGATATATTATTGAAGTCGACATATGGATAACATGCGGATCCAATGTTGGAGGTTTTTGTGGCGCAAATGAAGCAATAGGGACAATAATATTAAATTTTCCAGATTATCATATACAAAAAGAAGTAATGGATAATATTTCTCGTTATGTTAGTGTAGTCATTAAGGAAAACACTTAATATGTATGAAATTGGTGGATATTTTGGCCTAGAACAATTAGTGTCAAACGAGTACTACCGAGATTTAGTTGCGGTTAATAGCGCGCGAAATGCGTTATTATACCTATCCATGACACACAATATAAAAAAATTAATTATCCCATATCTATTATGTGACTCGATATCCTACTTGTGCGATAAGTCTCATATTGATTATGAATACTACCATGTGAGTCGTGATTTTCAACCAATTTATAATAATGAGCTTCGCGAAGGCGAATACTTGTATATCGTTAATTACTATGGGCAGGTAGACAACAACACCATTATAAAACTGAAAAAAAGATATATAAATATCATCGTTGATAATGCTCAATCTTTTTTTCAAAGGCCAGTTGTTGGGGTAGTCACAATATACTCGTGTAGGAAATTCTTCGGAGTGCCCGATGGAGCATATTTGTCATCAGTGCCGAAATTAGATCACTTACAAATAGATGTTTCAAAAGATAGGATGAAGCACATTTTAGGACGTTATGAGGGGAATGCCACAGATTACTATAATGATTTTAAAGCAAACGAAGATTCATTCTATGAATGCGATTTGAAATATATGTCTAGGTTGACACATAATCTGCTTGGAGCGATAGACTATAACCTCATTAAGAAGAGACGCGAAAAGAACTATTCACAATTGGAGAACGAACTAAAACATAATAATCCACTTTATATACATAAACCAATTGGTCCATTTGCATATCCCTATTATCATGTGAAGGGTACCGAACTGAGACAACTATTAAGGGAGAACTATATATATATCCCGACACTATGGCCTTCTGTGCCAAACATTACTGGAAGCGTTGAGACAGATTATGTGTCAAATATCATAGCTTTACCATGTGATCAACGATACACTATCACCGATATGAAACGCATTGTAGGAATAATACGAAACTTCAATTAATTGTGTGATACAATTATTATGTATATGCATCACATAGATTCAATGGTGACATAGATAGGATGGGCTGGTATGACAACGATTGCAGTAATGCCAATTAAGTTAAACAATGAGCGATTGCCGGGGAAAAACACAATGCTTCTTGGTGGTAAACCTCTATTGCAGCATGAACTTGACACATTGAAAGCGATTGATCTTGTTGACCGTATAGATGTCTTTTGCAGTCAAGAGAGTGTAAAAGAATATCTTCCTCGGGGGGTGAACTTTGTTCAACGACCAACTTTTCTCGATTCACCGTCAACCAATTTTACACAGATTTTTCAAGAATATCTGAATATTATGGATGCAGATATTTTTGTGTATGCTCATGCTACGGCGCCATTTATTACTTCACAGACAATGCGAGAGTGTATACAATCTGTTCAATCCGGTGCTTATGATTCTGCCTTTTGCGCAACAAAGATCCAAGATTTTTTGTGGAAAGATGGACAACCCATAAACTTTGATGCGACCAACATGCCAAGGAGTCAGGATTTAGATGTCATATATAGGGAGACGTCGGGAATATATGTCTTCCGAAGAGAGGTTTTTGAGAAGTACCGTCGTCGCATTGGGGAGAAGCCATTTATCAAGGAAGTAACATTTAAAGAAGCAATAGACATAAATGATCGATATGATTATTTACTTGCTCAGCACTTTGTTAATATAGATATATAAACAATGGAGGTAACATATGAATCCGCTAAAGGTGCTTGATGTAACCCTACGTGATGGTGGGGTCGTGAACGATTTTAATTTTGGTCAAGTATATATGGATAAAATTCTGGCTGCTCTCGAGGCGTCTGATGTTGATATTATAGAATTGGGATATATTGATGATAAAGCGGGCTCACAGTCTGGCAGGACAAAATACATAAGCGAGAAAGTGATCCCACAGAGCATTTTAAAGAACAAGAAACTCAACAAGACGTACGTAGCGATGATGGATTATGGAAGGTTTGATGTAGAAAAGCTTGGATTTCGCACTGATAATGGAATAGATGGAATTCGATTAGCGTTTCACAAAAAAGACAGAGAGAATATTTTGCCCTTAGGTAGAATGATTATTGATAAGGGGTATCAGCTATATATACAACCAATGATTACATTACGGTACACAGATAAAGAGTTACTGGAACTCATCGATATGGTGAACAGTAAATTACCGGATGCGTCCGGTTTCTATATTGTTGACAGTTTTGGTGAAATGAGACCAAACGATATGAGTAGAATGCTTAACCTTGTTGATCACAATTTACGTCCAGAAATGCCGCTTGGATTCCATTCCCATAATAACCTCCAAATGTCATACTCAAATGCGATTACCCTCCTTCAATTTGCGACAAACCGAAAATTGATGCTTGATTGTTCGATTATGGGAATGGGGAAGGGCGCAGGTAACCTAAATACAGAATTACTACTTGAACACCTGAATATTTTCTATGGTAGTACGTATAAAATATCGCCCTTACTTGACGTGATTGACAAAGTGGTCAATCAGCTACGTTCGGAATTCTATTGGGGATACGCCCCTGAGTATTACCTATCGTCCATAAATCATTGTAGCCCAAGTTATGCTAGTCATTATTATAACAAAAGCATGTTACCAATCGACCAAGTGGGGGAGTTGCTAGGTTTAATCGCGGAAGAGAAGAAAATTTCGTTTGATGTTAAGTATGCCGAGGATTTGTATCGACTTTATAACGAAAGAAAATCAGTTGATGATACTGGGGTTGTTGATGAGATTTGTGCAGAGATTAATGGTAGATCTGTGTTGCTCATAGCGCCGGGACCAAGCATAACCAAATCGCACCAGTTAGTAAATGAATATGTAGCGAGAGAAGATATATTCTCAATTGGCCTCAATTTATGTTCTGACTTTAAAATTAATTATGTACTCACAACAAGAAACGAAATCTATGATGAAGCAGTAGCGAATGCTATGAATGTAATTGTTGTCTCACGCATCTCAAAAGGTGGCCGTGGAAACGTAAAGGTGCTTGATTATAAAAAGTGGATTACTGTTGATGACATGACTCACGATTCGTCATCAGTGATTATGTTCAATTTGCTTCGCCATTTCGGAATCAAGCAAGTGTATCTGGCCGGTTTTGACGGTTTTTCATCAAATATTATGGAGAACTACTTCGATCCAAATTTGCGTAGGACAATGACTGAAGAACAAGCGATTATTCGAAACGATTATTATAAAGGTTTGATTATTGAATTGAGAAAAAGTGGTATGAATATATCCTTCATAACTCCTTCCAGGTATGAGTAACATGCATCAAGGAGAGATTAAAATATTTGTTATGGACGTGGATGGAACCCTTACAGACGGAAAAATATATATAGGTACTAAAGGTGAATCACTTAAGGCATTTAATGTGAAGGACGGCTTTGGCATTCATAATATGTTAATTCCGAGGGGGATCGTGCCAATTATCATTACCGGACGCAGATCAAAGATCGTTGTCCGTCGGTGTCACGAACTTGGCATTAAAGAGGTTCATCAAGGAGTTCATAATAAAGAGTCCAAAATCAGCGAGATTTCACAAAGATTGAATGTGCCTATGTCATCTATCGCATTTATTGGAGATGACATGAATGATTTTGATATAATGATGAAAGTAAAAACGGGTGGCGGTGTGGTTGGGTGCCCAATAGATGCTTCAAAAGAAATCCAATCGATTGCAAATTATGTGTGTGAGCAAAAGGGTGGAGAAGGCGCGGTTAGGGAGTTCATAGGTTGGTTGCTTTTTCCAAAAAAATAAACATCTAGAAATCATTTGTAAATTTATATATATCGCACAAGCATAATGGCTATTGATGCATTCTATTTGTTTATTCAAGAGATCTCTATAGCGCTGCCAAGTTGTCGAATTACCGATTCATGTCTATATTACTTATTGAAGACTCTACAAATGTTTATTATAGAAATCGACTAGTCGTGTGCTTATAGTCTTCATGGTAACGTTATTGTAGGAAAGTTGAATAAACATTCTATTGAAATGGAATTTAATCACAGATTGTCATCCGGTGATCATAAGTAGTCTTTCAAATTAGGCACTCGCCGTTCAAAGTGCTACATTTTTCCGGACTATCACTCATTCTGAATTTATAAAAATACATCAGACCGACTGCATACTCCAAAAACTATCGAGTTAGCGTAGCTAATAGAAGCCGCTCTCCTAGACGAATATACTGGTCAGATGTTATTACTCCCACACAATTTTTCCTGGCATATAATAAAAGAACGCTTTCAATAATTCTCCTATTCAACCGTGATTATGTGTCTGTTGTAGTTCCGAGTCATAGTAGAATTTACTACGCAATAATAATTGCGATGATTTACGAAATTGCTTTCAAGTTTGTGTATATGTCAACCTATGATTAATATGATTACTGTGTGATCCACGGAAAAATGATGCGAGGACGAAAATGGATAATAGAATCTTTGTTACACGTTCATCAATGCCAAATGCGCAGGAATATTTTGATGAAATTGCTGACATTTGGGATAGTCACATATTAACAAACATGGGTGTAAAACACCAAATGCTTGAGAAGAATTTGAAAGAATATCTACACACACCGAATATCACATTGTTTACAAATGGACATATTGCACTAGAGTCTGCGATTGTAGCTTTAGGTTTGACTGGGGAAATCATCACAACTCCCTATACTTTCGCATCCACAACTCAAGCGATTGTGAGAAATGGATTAACACCGATTTTTTGTGACATTAATCGTCAAGACTACACTATTGATACATCGAAAATTGAAGATTTGATAACTAATAAGACGTCTGCAATAATTCCAGTTCACGTATATGGAAACATCTGTAATGTTCATGAAATTGAACGCATAGCAAAAAAAAACCGCTTAGTTACAATATATGATGCTGCACATGCCTTTGGTTCTTCCTTTGAAGATATTAATATCGCCAATTTTGGAGACGCATCGATGTTTAGTTTCCACGCGACGAAGGTATTTAATACAATCGAGGGGGGGGCAGTAACTTATCAAGATTCCGCCTTATCGAAACCACTTAATAGTCTTAAGAACTTCGGGTTGACAGGTGTTGATTCTGTCGATTATGTAGGTGGAAATGGCAAAATGAATGAATTTCAAGCGGCAATGGGTTTATGTAATTTACGACACGTTGATACAGAAATCGGGAAAAGAAAAATCGTTTATGAAAGGTATCTTGATAGATTGCGTGGTGTTAAGGGCTTGACTATAAGTCCGATTCAAGCGGGTGTGCGAAGTAATTATGCATATTTTCCGGTTTTATTTGATGAGTTCTGGTGTTCTAGAGATTACATATATGAAAAACTAATGAATCACAATATTTTCGCGCGCAAGTATTTTTACCCAACAACAAATAGTTTTCGATGCTATGAAGGAAAGTTTTCGTGCGGGCAAACACCAATTGCTAACTACGTTTCACGCAATATATTAACTTTCCCATTATATGCTGACTTATGCCTTGAGGATGTAGATATGATTTGCGATATTGTCTTAGGAGAAGAGAAGTAATTATGAAAGGAATTATTCTTGCGGGGGGAAAAGGATCTAGATTATATCCGATGACACAAGCGGTATCAAAACAACTGTTGCCCATCTATGATAAACCTATGATCTATTATCCATTGTCAGTATTGTTATTGGCTGGAATACGTGAGATACTGATTATTTCTTCTCCTGAGGACACACCAGTCTATAGACGTTTACTTGGTGATGGAACGCAGTTGGGAATCACTTTTACATATGCTATTCAGGATACCCCGCGCGGACTCGCCGATGCATTTATTCTAGGGGAGAAGTTTATTAATGGAGATACTGTCTGTCTCATCCTTGGCGATAATGTTTTCTACGGACAGGACTTAACGAAAATTCTTAACCAAGCAAGAAACCTTGAAAAAGGCGCGATAGTTTTTGGATACCCCGTAAAGGACGCTAGCGCTTTCGGGGTAGTCGAATTCGACCAGAACTATAAAGTTCTGTCAATCGAGGAAAAACCGAAATCTCCAAAATCTAATTATGCAATTCCAGGTTTGTATTTCTATGATAAGGATGTTGTATCGATTGCGAAGAAAGTAGTACCATCAAGTCGCGGCGAGATAGAAATTACATCAATTAATAATGCTTATCTTCAAAGAGGCGATCTAATGGTAATACTTTTGGGCCGCGGTATGGCATGGCTTGATACTGGAACCCCAGATGGTATCCTTAAGGCTGCGGAATATGTCGAAGCTGTACAATCAAGGCAGGGCTTCTATATCTCTTGCCCAGAGGAAATTGCGTGGCGTCGAGGACTAATCAATGACGACCAGTTGATGAAAATTGGGCACAAGCTGCAAATGACTGACTATGGACAATACATCCTATCACTGATTAAGTAATTCAAGAGTACTAGTGCATTATTAATGATAAGGAGATATAAATGGCAAATATTCTGATAACGGGTGGCGCAGGATTTATAGGTAGCAACTTTATCAAAAAGATGCTAAGTACTCATCCTGAACATACGCTGATCAATGTAGATTCGTTGACTTATGCTGGCAATCTTGATAACCTAAATGAAATTACTGATAATGAAAACTATGTATTCTATAAAGCGGATATTCGAGATCGAAAGGCGATTGAAAAGATATTTGTCGATTTCGATATTTCATACATCGTAAATTTTGCGGCCGAAAGTCACGTTGACAGAAGTATCCTAGATCCTGAAGTGTTTCTGACAACGAATATCATTGGGACGCAGATTTTACTTGACACGGCAAGAAAGAATTGGAGTATACGCCCAACCGATAAATATTGTAGGGAGTATAAATCAGGAGTCAAATATATACAAATATCAACCGATGAAGTGTATGGAGCGCTTGGCAGCACGGGGTTGTTTACTGAAAAATCACCACTACATCCCAATAGCCCATATTCTGTCTCAAAAGCAGCGGCCGACATGTTGGTGATGTCGTATTTTAGTACATTTGGATTGCCAATAAATGTAACAAGATGTAGTAACAATTACGGGCCCAATCAATTCCCCGAAAAACTAATACCATTGATGATTAACAATTGTATAAATGATATGGAACTACCTGTATACGGTGATGGTATGCAGATTCGTG
Source organism: Candidatus Izemoplasmatales bacterium (assembly GCA_041649275.1). NCBI lineage: Bacteria > Bacillati > Mycoplasmatota > Mollicutes > Candidatus Izemoplasmatales > Candidatus Izemoplasmatales bacterium. The sequence goes on along the minus strand of JBAZNL010000001.1, from coordinate 1,501 downwards.
ATTGGATTCATGTCTACGATCACTGTGATGCCATCGACCTAGTACTTCATAAGGGGAAAGTCGGTGAAGTATATAATATTGGAGGGAATTGTGAGAAGACGAATTTAGAAATAATAAAATCTATAGTTTCATATCTTGGCAAGTCTACTTCATTAATTAGGTATGTGTCAGATCGACCGGGACATGATCGACGGTATGCAATAGACAACACCAAAATAATGACAGATTTAGGGTGGATGCCCAAAATCAATTTCCCACTAGGAATTACGAATACAATTGAGTGGTACAAAGCAAATGTGGAGTGGGTGAAAAACGTTATGAATATGAATTATTTGCAATACTACTCTTCGATGTACAAGTCATAATTCCATCCAATGTTACAGAATCTACCACGCGCGCATTGTGTCTTGAGTTATGGATACGTTACAGGAAATCGTATTATTCATGACTGTGCTACATCATAAAATCAAGGGAGCGAGATGCTATGTATCAATTACGAGAACTGACAAGAAATGACATAGTTGAAATTAATCAATGGAGACAATCCAGGGAATTAATTGAACATTTAGCCGCACCATATAGGTATATTAATATTGATGTAGATAATCTTTGGTATGAAGATTACCTAAAAAAAAGAGAGAGCTCGATTAGGTGTATTGTTTTGTGTGACTCCGAACCGGTTGGACTAGTAAGTTTGTTAAATATTGATAGAATAAATCAATCTGCAGAATTGCACATAATGATTGGTAAACAAGAAAATAGATCACACGGTGCTGGAACTTATGCAATGACAGAAATGCTAAGACATGCCTTTATGGACATTAATCTAAATAGGGTGTATCTATATGTCATTAACACCAATCTGAACGCCTATCAATTCTATCAAAAGTTCGGTTTCATTAATGAAGGAGAACTACGGCAATCGGTATATAAAAATAGTTCCTTTCAAAATCAACACATTATGTCAATACTAAAAAAAGATTATCTTGAAAATAATAATCCTCGATTGGTTTAGTTATCATTCAGAATTAACGGTCAACATCAAGCAGGTTTTATGGCATAGATCCTTAGTGATTGGCCAGCGGTATCATATGTGTAGGTGGGAGATGACTCAGCCATGCCAAGCAACAACTCGAAAAACACTGACGAGATGCGGACGGTTGGGGGTACACGACCGCGCCCGTCAAGAGGATCAAAGTGATAAATATGCTTACAGGATATTAGAGAATATATGGCAGATGATATCACGTTTGATTTCGATATCATCTGTTTTCAATTAATCCACCTATATCGTTTTTTTTCATGTCAAGTGATATGAAAAAATAAAGAGTTTGTGACATCAACCTGATTGGATTGGTATGGAAATTAATGAGTGACTAACTATCTTCTGTCAATCTATTTATTCTTTATATATGTAGATAACGACAAAAAACCCTTGTGAAGGGCGGATCGAAGAAATCCCATTTCTTTCGACTCAACCAGATCGAACCCGATCGCGCTA